>NZ_JAMYVB010000004.1:0-316426 GCF_040323635.1 Mesorhizobium sp. M0037
GTCGCCACCAAGGCCCGCTCGGAACGCTGGTAGCGCTCGAACAGCTCGGTGGAGAAGCGCCCGGCCCGGTCCTGCGGAACCCGCAGCTCGAGCTTGCCGACCCGCGTCACAAGGGTACGGCCGTAATAGCCCGAGCGATAGCCAAGCCGTTCGGGCGTGCGCTCGCTCTTCGAGGCACCCAGCGCCTCGTCCATCTCGGCCTCAAGCACCTCCTGCATCACCGCACGGAGCACTTCGTGCAATCCATCCGGGTTCGAAAGCAAAATGTCTTTGACGGCAGCGCTGGCGGTCTTAACTTCAGTCTTGGTCATGGTGGCGTTCCTTCGCGGGAATCAGGTGACGTGAACAATCACCAGCCTGCCATGACCGCCCCCTCTCAGCGAATTTGCAGAACTCTCAGCACACACTACCCGGCGCGCCCTGTATCTCCGCCCTTGCATCTAGACCTCAGTAATTTGCCGAGATCAACGCTTACCAGGTCTCCCTCCCCCTTGTGGGGAGGGATTAAGGGTGGGGGTAGGTGCCGGGCAAACATCGAAGAATGGGGGGAGCGCCCTATGTGATTGCCCTGCATCAGCGTTGTCTGGAGCCTCAGTTCAAGCCGGCGAGCAGCGCCTGTGCCTCGGCGAGGTTTTGTTCCGAACCGGCGGCGAGTTCGTCCATCTTGCGCTCCTTGAAAATGACGAGCGCATCCTGGCAGGCGGCGATGGCTTCCTCGGCAAGCGCCTTGTCCTTGCGGGCAGCACCGAGGTCGACCAGCACGTCGCACAGGCTGTCCTGCGTGAAGGCTACGGCCGGCACCGAATTGATCTTCTTTTGCACGGCGATTGCCTCGCGCAGGATCGGCACCGCCTCCTCGAAGCGGGCGACGTTGTTCTCGGCGCGGCCGGCAAGCATCAAGGCATAGCCGACCTCGTTCTGCACGCTCGCCCATCGGTCGGGGTCGCGGTCGCGGCCGACCTCATCGGCCAGTGCGCGGTTGGCGGCGATCTCTTCATCGAACACCGCCGACTCCGGCGCCTTGTCCCTAATCATGGCGAGCACCCGGGCGAAATCGCCCTGCGTGCGGACCCATTGCTCCGGCGCCCGCTCACGAGTGCGCACGCTCTGTATGCTGCGATAGATGGCGGCCGAGCGCTTCAGCAAGGCGACATCGTTGCGCCAGTAGCCCAGCGTCGACAGCGCGCTGGCCAGATTGGCCTGGTTGCGTAGCCACTCATCGGCGTCTGTGTCGCGGGCAATCACGCTGAGCGCCGCCTCGTAGGCCTGAACCGACTTCGCCATTGTGTCCGGGTCGGAGGTAGCGCTGGCCTGCATCATCCGCGCGTTGCCGAGATCGCCTTCAACGGAGGCCCACAGTGTGCGATCGGGCAACGCGGCATAGACGGCGAGCGCCGCCTCGTGCGCGGTCGCCGCCCTCTGGTAAAGAGACGGATCGTTGCTGCTACCGGCAAGGTAGTAGTAGGCGCTACCGAGATTGTTCTGCAGTTGTGCATGATCTTCCGGCGCCGTGGCGCGGTCATAGAAGGGCAAGGCCGCTTCGAGCGCAGTCACCGACTGGCTGAAGTCATCGGCGTTCCGTGTCCTGTCGCCGAGCACGAGCAGGACATGGCCCAATCCCCATTGTGTTGCCGCAAAAGAGACCGGATCGCTGTCGCGAGTCTGCACCTCGAGCGCCGCGCGATAGGCTGTCACCGAGCGTTCGAGCGCCTCGACCGGGCCGCCATTGGCCTTGCCCAGCATGGAAAGGGCGATGCCCAGCCGGTATTGCGTCGTCGCCCAGTCGGTCGGGGCGCCCTCTCTGGTCCGCACCGTGAGCGCGGAATCATAAGCGGCGACCGCCTGTTCGAGGATCGCCCTGTCGCCCGCACGGGCACCCCAGGTCGACAGCGTGGCGCCGAGATCGTACTCTGTCGAGGCGAAATCGAGGGGGGCAGAGGTGGCGGTGTAGACTTCCAATGCCTTGCTGTAGGAGGCCGCCGACTTCTGCAAATAGTCGGTTCCTGTGTCTCGATTTCCAAGCGTTGCATAAACGAAGCCGAGATTCTGTTGCAGCGAGGCCCAGTCGAGCGGCAGCTTTTCACGCGTATATTCAGATAGCGCCGCCTCGTAGGCTGAGACCGCCTTGAGCAACATGGCGTCGTCGTTCTGCCTGGCGCCAAGACGATGCAGTGCGTTGCCCAGCGTCAGCTGGCCGTTCGCCCAGTCGGCCGGCGCGCGCTCGCGCGTCCGAACCGAAAGCGCTGCCTCCGCCGCCTCCCGCGCGCGCTGCAACGCGGCGATATCGCCGTTGATCTCGCCGATCGACTCGAATGCGGTGCTCAAATTGTTCTGGATCGTCGCCCATTGCGCCGGCGCGCGTTCCCTGGTCATCTCCTCAGCCGCCGCCTGGAAGGCCGCGACCGATTGCTCAAGCGTCGGTACATCCTTTTCGCGCGCGCCGAGGCTCGCCAGAACGACACCCAGATTGATCTGGCTCAATGCCCAGTCGAGCGGTACGCGATCCCGGCGATATTCTGTCAGCGCGGCGCGATGCGCCGATATCGCTGCGCGAAAGCTGTCGCTCGTCGGCTCGCGCTCGCCCAGTTCGGACAGCACAACGCCGAGATTGTTCTCGGTCGCCGCCCATTCGAGTGGTAGTTTCTTCGACCCCTGAACCTCAAGCACCGAGCGGAAGGCGGCGACCGCCTTTTCGAGCAGCGCGGTGCCGTTCTCGCGCCGGCCGAGCTGCCAGTAGACCGCGCCTAGATTGCCGAAAGTCCTGGCCCAGTCGTCCGGATAGGCGTCGCGCGTGTAGACGCTCAGCGCTTGCTCAAAGGCGGCTGCCGACTTGTCGAGATTGTCGCGGCCGGCCTCGCGCTCGCCCAGTGTCGACAGAGTGATTGCGATATTGTTTTCGGTGGCCGACCAGCGGATCGGCGCGTTTTCGCGCGTCACATAAGTCAGGCTCTTTTCATAGGCCGCGACGGCCTGGAGCAGAAAGGCGTTGTCGCCCGAAAAAGAGCCGTGCGCGGAGAGCGCCTCGGCTTCCGCTGACTTGTAGGTCCAGGCGTCCTCGTCGCTCCATTTTTCTACCTCGTCATAGGCCTTGGCGTAATCTTGAGCCGCCTTCAGATAGTCAAAGGACAGTTCATAGGTTTGCGCACTGCTGGCGAAAACCTCCGCAAACTCCTGCCGCCGTGCCTTGATGTCGGCCTCCGCCTGATCGACAGTCGTTGACAGTTCGCCGACGCGCGCCTTGGCCTGCTCGTGGAATTTTTTGGCGGCCTCGAGCGCGCCCTCCCGTACCGCCTGTTCGGCGAGCCCGGTCAGCCTGACGATCTCCGGGTCCTGGCTCTTCAGCGCGGCCTGCTCGGCCAGCACCTGTTTCAGCCGCTCGGTCTGGCCGCGCAGCAATTTGTCGAGTTCGGCCGGATCCTTGGGTATGTCGACCCCGAGCGCCTTCACCATGGCGTAGAGTCCATCCATCGGCACCTTGCCGTCACGCGCTATGGTTTCGATCTGGCGGCGCTCCGGATCGGGTAGCGTCGAGATAGTCAGCAGGAGCTGGCGCCGCTCCCTTAGGATTTCCCCCTCGTCGCCTTTCGGCGCCTCGGCGGGGGTACCGAAATAGAGCAGCCGGCGCAGGCTCTCATTGACCCAGGGCCGCTGCTGGCCATTGGTCTTGAGATAGACCTCCTCGCCGATCATGCGCAAAACGGTGCCGAATTCCTCGCCGCCCATCGTGTCGATGTGGCGCAGGATCGCTGCCGCATAGGGGCTGTTGCCATCGGCCGGACCGTCCAGCGCAACCTTGCCGGGCTCGGCGGCAAAGGCCATGACCTGGCCGAGGCTGTCGTCGACCGAGCCCTTGGCCTCGGCGCCGCCTTTCAGGGAAACCACGCCGCGCGTTTCGCCGAGACCGCCGGCGCCGATCGGCTTGCCTTCGTCGCCCGGCGCCAGCTTCAAGAGCGTGCCCGGCGGGAACGGATCGTTGCGGCAGGCGTCCAGCAGAACGATGGTGACCGGCACCTTGGCCTTCAGTTCGGCGACGATGGACGACAGCGGCACCAACTTTTCGCCGGCATTGTCGAGTGCCGAAATATCGGCATCGACAGGGACCAGATAATTCTCGCCGCCGGCTTCGATGCCGTGGCCGGAATAGTAGATGATGGCGACATCGGCGCCCTCGGCATCGTCGACGAAGCCTTCGAGATCGCGCCGCAATTTGCGTGCGTCGCGATTGGTGGCGACATTTGTCTCGAAGCCGAGCTTGTCGAACATCTCCTCGATGGCGCGGGCGTCGTTTTCCGGATTGGGCAGTTTGCCGACATGCTGGTAGTCGGACTGACCGATGATGAGCGCGACGCCTTTCAGCGCCTTCGGCTCTTCAGCCAAAGCGGGGCCAAACGCGCATAGGCACACCAGTGCCGCGGCAAGTGCCGCGCACATGCGCCCTGTCGCACCTGCTGTTCGCCCAAAGAGCATTCTCTACCCCAAAACCCGACGCTATCTTCCGCAGGCGAGATGGCATCATGATGGCCGGCCGATGGCAAGTCCTTGGGCGAGCTGTGTTCTTGTCGTGGATATGCGTACGAGGAGGCTGGCTTTCAGCGTGCGAGCGGTAGTGTTCAGCATGCCGGATACGGCCAGACCGGCCTGTTCGTGAGTTGACAGGTCCGGACTTGTTGAGCAGTCGTCCGGCCCCGTAGAGCCTCTTTCTCTCAATGTTTCCGGGCGAGGCGCCACGGTTGGATGCGCGGGATTGGCACTTTTGCGTCAGCCGGCTTTTTTGGTCCGCAACGAGACCCGGACTTCGCGACTGCATCTTTTTAAATCAAAGGAATGAACTGGTGCTGCGAGAGAGGATTGAACTCTCGACCTCTCCCTTACCAAGGGAGTGCTCTACCACTGAGCTACCGCAGCCGCTGATGGCGGGGCTTCTGCCATATAGAACCGGCAAGCGCAAGGCGTCTGTGAAAGGCTTTGCCAGACAAGTTTCGCTGACATGGCGGCGCCACAATGCTAGCTATCCCTTGAACGGCAGGCCCTGCCAGTTGCGGGCGGGACGGAACGATGGACGAGAAGACAATTCCACCGAAAAAGGCTGATCCGGAAAAAAAGGACGGGACTGACCGCAAGGACCGTCTGGCCGAGCAGCTGCGCGCCAATCTCATGAAGCGCAAGACGCAAGCGCGCTCGCGGCGCACCGGTGATCCTGACCAGCGGCCCGAAGGACTGCCGGCTGCTGAAAAAATGCACAAGGACTGACCGATATCAGCCACACTGGCCGGTCACCTTGGCCAAAGGGGCTCAGAAATCCTATTTCTTGAACCAAGCCGGCCAATGGTCTAGACGGGCCGATACTCAAACTGACGAAAACCGGCCTATCGGGCCGAGGGGACATTCTCTCATGGATCGCATCAGAATTGTCGGCGGCAACAAGCTCGCCGGAAGCATTCCGATTTCGGGCGCGAAAAACGCCGCTTTGCCGCTGATGATCGCCTCGCTGCTCACCGACGACACGCTGACGCTGGAAAACGTGCCGCATCTGGCCGATGTAGAGCAGCTGATCCGCATTCTCGGCAATCACGGCGTCGACTATTCGGTCAACGGCCGCCGCGAGAAGCAGAATGAGGGCTATTCGCGCACCATCAATTTCTCGGCCCGCAACATCGTCGACACGACCGCGCCTTACGAGCTGGTGTCGAAGATGCGGGCATCGTTCTGGGTGATCGGCCCGCTGCTGGCCCGCATGGGCGAGGCGAAAGTGTCGCTTCCCGGCGGTTGCGCCATCGGCACGCGGCCGGTCGACCTGTTCCTCGAGGGCTTGCAGGCGCTGGGCGCCGACATCGATGTCGACACCGGCTATGTGCTGGCCAAGACCAGGAACGGCCGCCTCGTCGGCAATCGCTATGTCTTCCCGAAAGTCTCCGTCGGCGCCACCCATGTGCTGATGATGGCGGCGGCGCTGGCCAAGGGCGAGACGGTGCTGGAAAACGCCGCCTGCGAGCCCGAAATCGTCAACCTCGCCGAATGCCTCAACGCCATGGGCGCCAGGATTTCCGGCGCCGGCACGCCTGTTATCACCATCGATGGCGTCGAGTCGCTGTCGGGCGCGCGCGTGCGCGTCATCCCCGACCGCATCGAGACCGGCACCTATGCCATGGCGGTGGCCATGACCGGCGGTGATGTCGTGCTCGAAGGCGCCCGCCCCGAGCTGCTGCAGACCGCGTTGGATGTGATTGCCCAGACCGGTACCGAGATCACGCCGACCAATTCCGGCATTCGCGTCCGGCGCAACGGCGCCGGCATTTCGCCGGTCGACGTCATGACGGCGCCGTTCCCGGCCTTCCCGACCGATCTGCAGGCGCAGTTCATGGGCCTGATGACCATGGCCAAGGGCAAGTCGCGCATCACCGAGACCATCTTCGAAAACCGCTTCATGCATGTGCAGGAACTGGCCCGGCTCGGCGCCCACATCACGCTGTCCGGCCAAACGGCGATCGTCGACGGCGTCGCCAAGCTGAAGGGCGCACCCGTGATGGCGACCGATCTGCGCGCCTCGGTGTCGCTGGTCATCGCCGGTCTGGCGGCCGAAGGCGAAACGACGGTCAACCGCGTCTACCACCTCGACCGCGGTTTTGAGCGGCTGGAAGAAAAGCTCTCCAATTGCGGCGCGGTGATCGAGCGGATTTCAGCTTAACCGCACGGCAGTTGCTTCAGACAGACAGGCGTCTGGTGCTGCCTTCATTCACCGCCAACACTTCAAACCCGAGGCGCTAGCCTCGGGTTGAATTTGTGTCGCGGTTGCACGGACCGGAAAGACCGCCTAACAGAAGGCTGAAACCAACTTTCAGGTGTGCATTCGGCATGGCAGCCCTCAAACTCATTGCGCTCGACGATCAGGATCTGAGCATCGTCTCGGCTCACGTCCAGGACGCCGTGATGAAAGTCTCGGATCTCGAATACCTGCCTTCGGCCAAGCGTTTCATATTGACCATGAACCGCTTCGTCTGGGAGGCGAAATCCGGATTGTTCAGCCCGCACAATGAGCGGCGCCAGGCGGTGTTGCATTTCGACCGCGTGCTCGGCGCCAAGACCAGCGGCATTGCCCGCGATCGGCCGGCCGAGGTGCTGTCGCTTCTGGCAATCAGCTTTATCGAAATCAGCAAGCCGGCCGGCATCGTCGAATTGGTCTTTTCCGGCGGCGGCGCGATCATGCTCGACGTCGAATGCATCGAGGCGCGGCTTGCCGACATAGGCGGCGCCTGGGAAGCCACCTCGCGTCCGGTGCACAGGGTCTAGAGCATGATCCCAAAAAGTGGGTGCCGGTTTTTGTTGGACAAAACGGGAATCGTCTGTCCAGAGATCTTGCTCCAACAAAGGGTTAGATCGTGATGAGATTTCAACCAAGTCTCATCACGATCTAGACGCAGCCGATGGCCATTACGCTTATCCAGTCCGATGCCGGTTTCGCGCAGCGTTTCGCCGCCTTCCTGACCACCAAGCGGGAGGTATCGGAGGACGTCGACACTGCCGTGCGCGCCATCATTGCGCGGGTTCGTGCCGAGGGCGACGCTGCCCTGGTCGACTACACGCTGAAATTCGACAAGGCCGACCTCAATAGCCTCGGCATCGCCGTGTCGAAGGACGACATCGCGCAGGCCTACAAAGACGCCGATCCGCAGACGGTCGAGGCGCTGAAATTTGCCCGTGACCGCATCCGATCCCATCACGAGCGACAAATGCCCAAGGACGATCGCTATACCGATGCCGCCGGGGTCGAGTTGGGTTCGCGCTGGACGGCGATCGAGGCGGTCGGGCTCTATGTGCCGGGCGGCACGGCAAGCTATCCAAGCTCGGTGCTGATGAACGCCGTGCCGGCCAGGGTGGCGGGCGTCGAGCGCATCGTCATCGTCGTGCCGGCGCCGGGCGGCATCATCAATCCGCTGGTGCTGGTGGCCGCCGATATATCAGGCGTTTCAGAGATTTACCGCGTCGGCGGCGCGCAGGCGATTGCCGCCCTTGCCTATGGCACCGAAACGATCCGGCCGGTCGCCAAGATCGTCGGGCCCGGCAATGCCTATGTCGCCGCCGCCAAGCGCCAGGTGTTCGGCACGGTCGGCATCGACATGATTGCCGGACCGTCTGAAGTGCTGGTGGTGGCCGACGGCAGCAACGATCCCGACTGGATCGCCGCCGATCTTCTGGCGCAGGCCGAGCACGACGTGTCGGCGCAATCGATCCTGATCACCAACGATCCTGCGTTCGGAAAAGCAGTCGAACAGGCGGTCGAGCGCCAATTGCTGAGCCTGCCGCGCGCCGAGACGGCGGCTGCCAGCTGGCGCGATTTCGGCGCGGTGATCCTGGTGGAGACCATCGAAGCCGCGCTGCCGCTGGTCGACCGCATCGCCGCCGAACATGTGGAACTCGCCATCGACGATGCCGAGGGCTTCCTGGCCAGGATGCGCAATGCGGGTGCTGTGTTTCTGGGACGCCATACGCCCGAAGTCATCGGCGACTATGTCGGCGGCTCCAACCACGTGCTGCCGACGGCGCGTTCGGCGCGCTTCTCTTCGGGCCTGTCGGTGCTCGATTTCGTCAAGCGCACCTCGATCCTGAAGCTCGGGCCGGAGCAGCTGAGAGCACTTGCGCCGGCGGCGATTGCGCTGGCCAAGGCGGAAGGCCTCGACGCGCATGGCCGCTCCGTCGCCATCCGGCTGAACATGTAGGCGGCGATGGCGGACGGCGATCAAACCCGCGCAAGGCTGATCGATGTCGAGCTCGACGAGTCGATCGGCCGTTCGACGCCCGATGTCGAACATGAGCGCGCGGTGGCGATCTTCGACCTGATCGAAGAAAACAGCTTTCAGCCGGTCAATGATGACGGCGCCGGGCCTTATCGGCTGAAGCTCTCGCTGGCCGAATCCCGGCTGGTGTTTGCGGTCGCCCGCGAGGATGGTGCTGATGTCGTCACCCATATCCTGTCGCTGACGCCGCTCAGGCGCATCGTCAAGGACTACTACCTGATCTGCGAAAGCTATTACGACGCCATCCGCTCCTCGACGCCAAGCCATATCGAGGCGATCGACATGGGCCGGCGCGGCCTGCACAATGAAGGCTCGCAGACGTTGATGGACCGGCTGGCCGGCAAGATCGACATCGACTTCGACACGGCGCGGCGGCTGTTCACGCTGGTCTGCGTGCTGCACTGGCGGGGTTAGACCTGACTGGGGCGCCCCGCTCGATCCTGTTCTTGTGCGGCATGAACGCCGTGCGCTCACCGATGGCCGAGCAGCTGGCGCGGCGCATGCTGCCGCCGGCCACTTTCGTCGCCTCTGCCGGCGTGCACAGGGGCGAGCGCGATCCGTTCGTCGACGCGGTGCTGGCCGAAGAGGGCCTGACGCTGGGCGAGCGCCAGCCGCGCTCGATAGACGATCTCGAGGACGATTATTTCGACCTGATCGTCACCCTGGCGCCGGAAGCCCACCACGCCGCGCTCGAACTCACCCGCTCGCTTGCCGTCGACGTCGAATACTGGCCGATGCCGGATCCGACCGATGTCGGCGGCAGGCGCGAGCAGATCATGGCCAGCTATCGCGACGTGAGAGAACGGCTGAAAGCGCGCATCAGCCGACGTTTTCTGCTTCCGGAGGTAAAAAACGCGGCGGATTGATGCATGTCGCTCAAAAGCGGTCCCGGTTTTGAGACAACGACATGCATAAACGAAACCTTGGAGCGCGTCGCATATGACGCGATCTAAGCGTGTTCACAAGCGCACGATTATCATATAGGTTCCGCCGAAATTCCGGCCTGGGCGCTCCAGGGCGCCGGAACTGCAATCCAAGCAAAGGTATCGAATGCCGAAGGAAGAAGTCCTCGAGTTTCCGGGTGTCGTGACGGAATTGTTGCCCAACGCGATGTTCCGGGTGAAGCTCGAAAACGAACACGAGATCATCGCCCATACGGCTGGCCGCATGCGCAAGAACCGCATCCGTGTGCTGACCGGCGACAAGGTCCTGGTCGAGATGACGCCCTATGACCTGACCAAGGGCCGCATCACCTACCGTTTCAAGTAACAGTCCGGCGCGAACCGCGATGAGCATCCTGCAGAAGCTCGTGCTTGCCTCTGGTTCGCCGCGCCGGATCGAACTGTTGCAACAGGCCGGCATCGAGCCGGACCGAGTGCTGCCAGCCGATGTCGACGAAACGCCGCTGCGCGCCGAACATCCGCGCTCGCTGGCCAAGCGGCTGTCGAAGGAAAAGGCCGAGAAGGCGCTGGCCTCGCTGAAAAGCGAGGAAGACTATGCGCCAAGTTTCGTGCTGGCCGCCGATACGGTGGTCGCGGTCGGACGCCGCATCCTGCCCAAGGCCGAGACGCTGGACGACGCCGCCAATTGCCTTGGACTGCTTTCGGGCCGTTCGCACCGGGTCTATTCCGGCATCTGCCTGATTACGCCGGGCGGCAAGCTGCGCCAAAGGCTGGTTGAATCCAGGGTACGCTTCAAGCGGCTTCCACGCGAGGAGATCGACGCCTATGTCGCCTCCGGCGAATGGCGCGGCAAGGCCGGCGGCTATGCCGTCCAGGGTCTCGCCGGTTCGTTCGTCGTCAAGCTGGTCGGCTCCTATACCAACATTGTCGGCCTGCCGCTCTACGAGACGGTGGCGCTGCTTTCGGGCGAAGGCTTCAAGGTCCACACCAGCTGGCATACCGCGCGGCCATGAGCCTGGACGATAAGGTCACACCACTGCGCCCGAAGCGCCCCTGCCCCGAATGCGGCAAGCCGTCGGCGCGCGAGACCTATCCGTTCTGCTCGAAGCGCTGCAAGGACATCGACCTCAACCGCTGGCTGAAGGGCGCCTATGTCATCACCGCGCGGGATGACGAGGACGAGAGCGACGAGCCGAAGTAGGGTTTGGGCGGTGCCGGCCGCGCAATTCCACTTCGCCGACCTTACGCAATTGCTGCTTTGCCGGCGTCGGTATTGTCTGCGACAATTGCCCCGGAAAATCAGCGCTTAGGCGCTGGACAGGCCGGATTCCCGTGCTATAACCCACGCGCTTTCAAGGGGTGCCCCACGGCGCTTTCCTGAAATCCGGTCAGGCGATGTCTCGTTTGCCGGCGAGGCCCAGATAGCTCAGTTGGTAGAGCAGCGGACTGAAAATCCGCGTGTCGGTGGTTCGAATCCGCCTCTGGGCACCATCACCCTAGGGTCCATTCCGGACACATAGCTGAGCAATGCCTCCGCGCTGCACATCGCGGTGTCAGCGCCGCCAGTGAGTTGAACTCCGCCTGCAGCCATCCGAAACGCCGCGCCGATTAGCGCCGGTTATTTCAGTCCGAACTCGACCGGCGTCGGCTGACCGCCGGCCGGCCCATCGAACAGCAGAAGCGCGCGCAGCCTGCCATCGGCCTCGCCGAGCGGCAGCAGCGCTTCCGGCTTGATCTCGGCGCCATAGCCTTCGAGATCGAGAAGCTTATCGGCCTGATCGCCATCGGAGAACACTGAGTAGTCGCCGAGCTTGATGGGCTGGCCTTCGGGCGGGTCGTTGACGGGACCGGCGAGCACGAGCAGCTTTCCCTGATAGGCGAGAAGATCGCGCACGCCGCGCGCATGTCCCTCGCCGTCGACTCCGAGTTCCAGCTTCAGCAGGGTCGCGCCGCCCGGCCCGTGATCGAACAGCATGCCGAGCGGCACCGACAGGATGACGGCCCGGTTGCCCTCCAGAACCGGCCCGCGCAGCCCCGCCAAAAGGGCGCCGTCGCGCACCGCCACGCCCTCTATGGTGAGGCCGTTTTCCTCAAGCGGGCTTTGGGCGAAGGGCGCGAGCTCGGGCTGGGCGCGCACGATTGCCGGCAGTTCCGTCGATCGCCTCTTTTCCGGCTCGGCCATGAGCTTGCCGGTCGTCATATCGATCGAATCGGGCGCAAAGCGAATGCGGAAAATCTCACTGCTCGCCATGACCCTCGCCTCGACCTCGGCGGCGGCGTCGACGCCGGATTCATGGCGCGGCCGGCCATGTGAACCTATGACATAGAAGGCTCCGCCGGCGAAGGCCACGCCCTCGGCGTCCAGTTCGAGAGGCTTGCCGACGAAACTGTCGTCGATCAGCCGCACGAAATCCCCGGCGATCAGCTTACCGTCCTGCAGGATGATGATCTGTGCCCCTTGCGTCTCGTCATCGGCAATGAGGCAAAGCCGCGGGAAGCCACTTTCCGTCGCGCAGGCAATGCCGCTCACATCCTTGGAATTCTTGCTCTCCGATCCCTCGAGATTCTTCGGCTTGCCTGTCAGCTTGCCCTGGATCGTCCAAGGTTGCGGAGCCTGCGCAAGCGCCGCTCCGCTCCAGCCAACCGCCAGGCACGCAGCCACAAGCGAGGCGCTTAGTTTGCGAGAGTCAATCGACCATGTCATGGCGCTCAATCCATCCGCCGGCCCGTCAAGAACATGCCAAACGCGCGATGCGGCACAGCCGTCGGGAACGGGTGGAGCAGACGATTGACTTGCTTTGTCCGTTTTGAACAGCTTCTTCCGAAGCGCGTCGTATTTAAACGGGATCCTGCGACGCACTTCAAGTCTTTGTCTCGATACACGCTCAATTCCTTCCATGGCATTCAGGTATTTTCGAAGACGCTGAAATAGCCACTGGATTTTTACAATAGATCAAAGTAACCTTTTCCTGTCGGCTTCTCACTTTTGAATGATCGTTGTCTATTTTCGTGCGGCGCAGTAGCACTGTGCTGGGCAAATTCTGGTATTTATGGAGGCACTGGCATGTCAGGCATTGTGCGCGTGTGGATTTTTGGAATGTCGGTGCTTTTCCCGATCGCCATGAATTCGCCGAGTGCCGCGAAATCGCTCGAATGTACCTATGAGGGGCAGGCTGGCGTCGATGGCAGCCGGCTTATCGAAATCAACACAGAGCATTCGAACTATTCTTACCAGATGGTCGCATCAAACCCCGAAGATCTTGAGGCAGAGGGCAGCACTTCCTCTGACGCCACATTCGTTGAACTGGACGGCGCCCTCGCCGCTCTCGTTCATGTGAAAGGTTTGATGCAAGGGGGCGAAATCACCACCGAGACGCCGGCCCTCACAATTTTTTACGCCGGAGCGGACGGTAAGTTCGTGGAGGTGACGGACGGGGCCATCGCCAAGGGTACCTGCGTGGCCGGCAATGGCGAGGAGGCTGCACGGCAAGAGGCGCCTTCCGATACTTCTGATCCTTTTTCAGCGCCTTGGGAAAATTCGCAGAACGCAATCGTGCTCGATCCGTTCAAGGGCAACGGCATCGTCTGGGACAAAGTAAAGACGGACCGGCGCGTCGCCGCGGTTATTCACAAGGCGACGCAGGGGCTCGGCAGAGATTCCGCATATGCCACCCGCAAAGGCGAGGCAAAGGCGCTCGGTCTCAAATGGGGCTCATACCACCTCCTGACAAAAAGCGACGTTGACCGGCAGATCAGCAACTACCTCCAGGTGGTCGGAAACGATACGACAGAGACCCATGCCGTTGATGTGGAATGCCTTTCCACGTCCTCAGACTGCCAGGATGGAACGTTCAAGGTCACTTTCGTGCAGATCGAGAGCGCGCTTCGCAGGATGAAGTCGGAGACTGGACGGTTTCCGCTGCTCTATGTGAACCATTCCGTCGCCAAAGAGCTCTCCCGCCACTGGCACGGCTCGACCGAGTTCGGCGGCGTCCCGCTCTGGTATGCACGCTTCAAGCGGCACGTAACCGACTTCCCCGAAGGGCCTTGGCACGGCTACACGCTCTGGCAATTCTCCAGCGAGATAAACTGCTCTGCTGCTTCCTGCCCATACCGAGTACCGGGGACCGACCCTGACATGGACCTAAATGTCTACGGGGGGACCGTTGCGGCACTTCAGGCAGCGTGGCCTCTCGATCATTGAGTAGGCCGGGAAGCCACGGCCTGTGCCCCACAGCACGATTTGAACTGACTTGAGCGGTGGCCGCTCAAGCCTAGGCGTCGCGTTCAACGAGGATATCGGCCTCGATCGCCGCATTGACGAAGGCAGCGCGGGCATAGTGCGCCTCTTTCAGGCCTTCGAGAACGCCGAGGCAGGCCTTGCGGGCGGCGACGTGATAGCGGCCCGTCTTCGCGGGCCAGCGGTTCATCAGGATGTCGGCGGCCTGCGCCACGCGCTCCACCTTGTAGATGGTGTTTCCGGACCTGCCGAGCGCCACGCGAACCGGCTCATCGACATGCTGGTCTTGCATGCTTCCCCTCCCGAACGCGATCGCGAGTCAATTCGGCATGCACTGAAATGGTTCCAGAAACGAAAGAAGCCCGCCAGCCTGAGCCAGCGGGCTTTCTGTTGATCAGCAAGTCTCGCGCTCAGTGGAGGTCTATATCAAGTCTCGTCAGTGGATGGCGGAACGTCAATGGTTCCGCCGCCACCTGACGTAGGCGAAGCAACATGCGCCGCAAGTTTGCCCTTCCGGTGCAGGACCGGCTTTTCGTATACTTCTTTCATTGAAATATGCCCCAAGGCCCAAACGCCCGGCGCAACCCGCGCCTCCATCAGCCCAATGTCAAGCAAATACGAAAACCGGCGCAACGCGAATGACAGGCTTGCCGCGATAGGAGATGGCGGCGTCCAACATTTGCCGCCCAATGAAATCACTTTGCGCCCATCGGCCAAATGGCGGATTCGCTTTGCTTGGTGATCCCCTCCACCTAGGGCAAACTGCCTGCCGGGGCTGCAGGAGGAGAAATGCGAGCACGCGCAGCTACGATCGGCGATCTCGAAAGTGTCTTCCGTGATCTGTCCACGCGGATGTCGGACGAGTATGTGGCCGCCGGCAAGGACAGCAAGGTCGCCTACGACAATCTGATGATGAATTTGAAGGAAGGCCGAGCGCACGCGCTGGTCGAGGGCGACAAGACGGTGGCGATCGTCGCCTGGCACGAGAACAGCGACGCCGCCGACACGCTGTTTGCCGCGCAGGAGGGTTTCTTCAGCGCCGCGACGGTCCGCTTCTGCAGGCGCCACATCCGCCACATTCAGGCGCTGGCCGGCAACCTTCCCATCCACTCGCGCAGCTGGCTGCAGCGGGCCGACGTCGGCAAATGGTTCCGTGTCATCGGTTATGTCGAACGCGGCCGAGAGAACGGCGCCACTGTGTTCGAATTGCCGCCGGCACGGGGAGCGTCAGCTGCGCGGGCTGCCTAGGGCTGCGCACCCACGGATGCCATCACGGAAAAGCCCCCGCCAGGATGGCGATGGGCCAATATCGCCTGCAATGGGCTCATATCGGGGGCTCAGATATCGGGCTGATCCAGCGCCTCGAAAATCACCCGTTCCAGCGGACCGAGATCCTCTTCGATCTCGCTGACCTCAAGGCCTAAATGCCGAGCATCCAGGGCAGCTCGCGTGGTTAGGGTTCGAGCCGTTGCCTTGTCGGCAGGCAGTTCGCCCGGCAGGTGCTCGTGGATCCAGCCCTGCAGGAAATCAACGCCGCGCTCGCTCATCGATTTATCCCTTCCGTTATCTGGGGGATCATTCCCCCAGAATGACCCCAGAAGCGACGATCTGAGCCGTCAGGCTGGTGAGCCTGCCTCGCTTCACGAGCGTCGGCTTTTGGTAGATTTTCTTCATGGCGGTGCCTTTCGCGACAAATCGCTCGTCGGCAACAACGTCCGTCGCGGGGCAGCGTTCCATGGCGGGCTGTTGAGCCCGACCCCCTGACACATCGTATTTGAGAACAGCCCCGCTCCCGCGACCCGTGATGTTGATGCCGAGGCAGGTTGCGAAGCCAATGCGGGGCGTGGCATTTGTCGATGCCGATCATTGGGATGGCAAGCAGGACATGGCACGGCCACCAGACATCGCCCGACACCAGGCCGCCAAGGCAGGCGTTAGCCTGAACCGGGCGCTTTCCAAACTCGGCCTGTGTTCGCGCAAGCAGGCCGAGCTGCTGATAGCCGAAGGGCGCGTGCGGGTTGGCGGCAAGGTGGTGCGCGATCCGTCGCTGCGTGTCGATCTCGGCCGCGACCGCATCGCTGTCGACGGCGAGCAGATCGTCGGCGAGGCAAAAGTCTACCTGATGATCAATAAGCCGCGCGGACAGGTCACCACGCGCGATGACCCGCAGGATCGTGGCACCGTCTATGACTGCCTGGTGGAACTGGAGTTGCCTTTCGTGTCGCCGGTCGGCCGCCTCGACAAGGCCAGCGAAGGCCTGTTGCTGATGACCAACGACACGCGCTGGGCCAACCGCCTGCTCGATCCGGCCTCGCATGTCGCCAAGACCTATCATGTGCAGATCGGTATCGCGCCGGACGAAGCGATGCTGGCGCGCTTTCGCGACGGAGCGATCGTCGACGGCGAACTGCTGACCGCAAGTTCGATCGAACTGCTGCGCAGCGGCGGCCGCACTGCCTGGCTGGAAATCGTGCTCGACGAGGGCCGCAACCGCCAGATCCGCCGCCTGCTCGGGGCATTCGATATCGAGGTGCTGAGGCTGGTTCGGGTGGCGATCGGCGGTTTGCAGCTCGGCGAACTCGCCAAGGGCAAGGCGCGGCATCTGACATCGGAGGAATTGGCGGTGCTCGCGCGTTAAGAGGCAGGCTTGCCGCGAAACCCTACTTCTGGTTCCACCTGCGTATCACCGGCTCGCTCAGATCGTGCTCATAGCCGAGGATGCTGAGGCTCGCGGTATCAAGTACGAAGTGCGCACCGCCTTCGGGTGGCAGACCGAGCCAGCGCGCGGCCAGCACGCGCAGGAAATGCGAGCTTGAAAACACCAGCACATTGCCCTCGATTGCCCGCAGCCCGGCGATGATCCTGTCGGCCCTGGCGCCAACATCCGCTACCGACTCGCCGTCGGGACAGCCGTCACGGAACAATTGCCAGCCGGGGCGCTGCACAAGAATCTCCTTGGTCTTAACGCCCTCATAGGCGCCATAGTCCCATTCCTGCAGGTCGTCCTTCTTGACGGCAGCAGCGCCGAAGCCGGCAAGCGTGCAGGTGCTGAAGGCGCGCTGCGACGGGCTCGACCACACCGCCTGGAAGGACAGATCCTTGAGCCGGTCCGCCACGCCGCGAGCCGCCGCCTCGCCCTTTGGCGTCAACGGTATGTCGGTGCGGCCGGTGTGTTTTCCCGAAGCGCTCCACTCCGTCTCGCCGTGACGGACCAGATAGATCTCGGGGTATGCACTGCTCATTCGCCGGCCTTTCGGTTGAAAACCGCCGACATCCTAGCCGGGAAGCTTTGGCCAACACCAGCCGCCATGCGCGCCAAAACAAAAGGCCGCAACGGGCGAACCGGCTGCGGCCTTGTGGCGAACGTCTGCGTTCAGTAATCAGGCGGGCTGCAGATTGCCCGACAGCGCCAGGTCGGCTTCCTCGGACAATGTGCCGGCCATGGCGGCGGCGAACTTGGTCTGGTCGAGTTCGCCTTCCCAGCGCGCCACAACGATCGTCGCCACTGCATTGCCGACGAAATTGGTCAGCGCTCGGCATTCCGACATGAAGCGGTCGACGCCGAGGATCAGTGCCATGCCGGCAACGGGTACCGTAGGCACGACAGAGAGCGTGGCGGCCAGCGTGATAAAGCCGGCGCCGGTGATGCCGGCGGCACCCTTGGAGCTCAGCATGGCAACCAGCAGCAGCAGGATCTGGTCGCCATAGGTGAGCGGCGTGTCGGTCGCCTGGGCGATGAACAGCGCCGCCAGCGTCATGTAGATGTTGGTGCCGTCGAGGTTGAAGGAGTAGCCGGTCGGGATGACCAGCCCGACCACCGAGCGGTTGCAGCCGGCGCGCTCCATCTTGGCCATCAGGCCGGGAAGAGCGGCTTCCGAGGACGAGGTGCCGAGCACCAGCAGCAGCTCTTCCTTGATGTAGCGGATCAAGGCGAGGATCGAGAAGCCGTTGTACCAAGCGACAGCGCCGAGCACGACCAGCACGAAGAGCAGCGACGTCAGGTAGAAGGTGCCGATCAGAAAGGCGAGGTTGGCAATCGCGCCGATGCCGTATTTGCCGACGGTGAAGGCCATGGCGCCGAAGGCGCCGATAGGGGCGGCCTTCATCAGGATGGCGACCAGGCGGAAGATAGGCGAGGTCAGCGCCTGCAGGAAATCGACGACCGGGCGGCCGCGCTCGCCGACCAGAGCGAGAGAGATGCCGAACAGCACCGAGAAGAACAGCACTTGCAGAATGTCGCCTTGCGCGAAGGCGCCGGTGATGGTGTCGGGGATGATGTTGAGCAGGAAGCCGACGATGGTCGTGTCATGCGCCTTCTCGGTGAAGGTGGCGACCTTCGAGGGGTCGAGCGTCGCCGCATTGATGTGCATGCCGGCGCCCGGTTGGACGACGTTGGAGACGACCATGCCGACGACCAGCGCCAGGGTCGAAAAGACCAGGAAATAGATCATCGCCTTGCCGGCGACGCGGCCAACCTTTTTCAGGTCGGAGACGCCGGCAATGCCGGTGGTCACCGTCAGGAAGATGACCGGCGCGATCACCATCTTGACCAGCTTGATGAAGGCATCGCCGAGCGGCTTCAGCGAAGCACCGAGTTCGGGATAGAAATGACCGAGCAGCACGCCGGCGGCGATCGCCGTCAGGACCTGCACGTAGAGATGACGGTAAAAGGGTAGCTTGCCGCGCGGTTCGGCGGCAGCGAATGCTGGCTGCATGACGTCCTCCATGGCGCCCCGATCGAAAGCTCGACCTCCCGGGGCAGTTGTTTTCCGCAGCCTTGCGACTGCTGTATTGGTCACTGCAACTGCCGTGCCAGACTGTGCGGCATACCGCAGCCATTGATTTTGTTGGGTATTCGTCCGATCGAGGCTGCTGCCGCTCAACGCAAGTGCGGACATCCGCATGACTGAATTGTGCTTTGTGCGAAATCATGCACAAATAGGGAATGCTGCAACGCCCTGCCGCGGTCCTGTCGCCGACGCCCGAGCAACTCGGCAAACGCGCGCGTCGCGCCTGGCTGCTGTTTGCGGCGATCGCGCTGGTGATCGTTGCCACGGCGCTCACCGGCGCCGGCCTCTACGCGCGCCGCGCCGAGGTCGCGGCACTGGCGGCGCAAGGCCGCACCGATGCCAATCTGAAGGTTGCGTTGCTGCGCGCCGTGCTGGAAAGCCCGCGGGCGCTGCCGCTGCTCTTGTCCGAGGACCAGCAGGTGCATGACGCCCTGCAGAACAAGGGCGCTGTCACGATCGACGTGCTCAACCGCAAGCTCGAAGGGCTGGTCTCCGGCACCAAGGCTTCGGTGCTTTACGTCACCGGCGTCGACGGGTTTGCGATCGCCTCCAGCAACTGGCGCGAAACAACCAGCTTCGTCGGCAACGACTATGGTTTCCGCGCCTATTTCTCCGGCGCCATGCAATCGAGAACGGCCGAATATTTTGCGCTGGGCAACATCAGCAAGCGCCCGGGCCTCTATATTTCGCGTCGCGTCGGCAATGCGGCGGCACCGCTCGGCGTCGTCGTCGTTAAGATGGAATTCGACCAGCTTGAAGCCGACTGGCATGAGGCCAACCGGCCGGCCTATGTCAGCGACGACCACGGCGTCGTGCTGATCACCAGCGTGCCGTCCTGGCGCTTCATGACCACCGCGCCGCTGACCGGCCCGGTGGCTGCCGCCATCCGGAGCAGCCAGCAATTCGGCAACGCGCCGCTGATCCCCTTGCCGATCACACGCCCCGAGGCATTGAGCCCTGACGTGTCGATGGTGCATGCGATAACACCGGGCGGCAGCGATGCCGAATATCTCAGGCTTTCGACACTGGTCCAATCGACGCCATGGCGGCTCGATTATCTCGTGCCGGTCGAAGCGCCGATCGCGGCTGCGGTGCGTGAGATGCGGCTGCTGGCGCTGGGCGTTGTGGTGCCGTTGCTGGCGCTGGCCGGCTACCTCCTGTGGCGCCGTCAGTCGGCGCAGATGCGCATCGCCGCCGAACAGGCAGCGCGCATCGAGCTCGAGCGCCGCGTCGTCGAGCGTACGCATGACCTCAGCCTGGCTCGCGACCGGCTGCAGGCCGAGATCACCGATCACCGCAGCACCGAAGCCAAGCTGCAGGTCATGCAGCAGGAATTGGTGCAGGCCAACCGTCTTGCTACCCTCGGCCAGGTTGCCGCCGGCGTCGCGCATGAGATCAACCAGCCGGTGGCGACCATCCGCGCCTATGCCGACAATGCGCGTGTGTTCCTGGAGCGCAAGCAGACCGCCTCGGCCGAGGAGAACCTTGGAGCGATTGCCGCGCTGACCGAGCGCATCGGCGGCATCACCGAAGAGTTGAAGGTCTTTGCCCGCAAGGGGCGCACGGCAGCCGAACCGGTCGAACTGCGCGGCGTCATCGAGGGCGCCGTGGTGCTGCTCAGAAGCCGCTTTGCCGGCCGGCTGGACGCGCTCGATATCACGCTGCCGCCGGTAACGCTCAAGGTGATGGGCAACCGGCTGCGGCTCGAACAGGTGCTGATCAACCTGTTCCAGAATGCGCTGGAAGCGCTGGACGGGCGCGACGGCGCCAGGGTGCAGGTGTCGGCCCAGGAGACGGCCGACGGCGTGGCGCTTGCCGTCGCCGACAATGGGCCGGGCATTTCGCCTGCCATCCTCAAGTCATTGTTCACGCCGTTCAACACCTCGAAGGAAAAAGGCCTGGGGCTCGGCCTCGTCATCTCGCAGGACATCGTCGCCGATTATGGCGGGCGCATCGAGGTGGCGAGCGGCCAGGCCGGCACGCGCTTTACCATTCACCTCGCCAGGGCAGCATGATGGACACCGCACCGGTCGTATTGATCGACGACGACAGCGAATTGCTGAGGGCCACTCGGCAGACGCTGGAACTCGCTGGTTTTTCCGTCTCGGCCTTTGCGGTGGCGGCCGAGGCGCTGGCCGGGCTCGACGCCAATTTTCCCGGCGTGGTGGTGTCCGACATCCGCATGCCCGGCATTGACGGCCTGCAGCTCTTCGACCGCGTCTTGCAGCTTGATGCCGACATTCCGGTCATCCTGGTCACCGGGCATGGCGACATCGCGGTTGCGGTCAAGGCGATCAAGGATGGCGCCTACGACTTCATCACCAAGCCTTTCGCCGCCGACCGGCTGGCGCAAAGTGTGGCTCGGGCGGCGGAAAAGCGCCGGCTGGTGATGGAGAACCGCGCCTTGCGCGAAAGCGCCGAACAGGCGCAGGACGGCCTGCCGCTGATCGGGCAGACGCCGGCGATGCAGCGATTGCGCCGCACGCTGCGGCAAATCGCCGACACCGATGTCGACGTGCTGGTGACCGGCGAGACCGGCTCCGGCAAGGAGGTGGTGGCGAGCCTGCTGCACCGCTGGAGCCGCCGCGCCAAGGGCAATTTCGTGGCGCTGAATTGCGGCACGCTGCCGGACACGGTCATTGAAAGCGAGCTGTTCGGCCATGAGGCAGGCGCCTTCACCGGCGCACAGAAGAAGCGCATCGGCCGCATCGAGCATTCGAGCGGCGGCACGCTGTTCCTCGACGAGATCGAAAGCATGCCGGCCTCGACCCAGGT
This sequence comes from Mesorhizobium sp. M0037, assembly GCF_040323635.1. Classification (NCBI taxonomy): domain Bacteria; kingdom Pseudomonadati; phylum Pseudomonadota; class Alphaproteobacteria; order Hyphomicrobiales; family Phyllobacteriaceae; genus Mesorhizobium; species Mesorhizobium sp. M0037. Next base: position 21,500 of record NZ_JAMYVB010000004.1, read on the forward strand.
GCAGATGCTGCGGGTGCTGGAAATGCGCGAGGTGACGCCGCTCGGCACCAATGAAATCCGGCCGGTCGACCTGCGCGTCGTCGCCGCCGCCAAGGTCGATCTCGGCGATGCCAGCCGGCGCGGCGCCTTCCGCGAGGATCTCTACTACCGGCTCAATGTGGTGACGATCTCGATCCCGCCGCTGCGCGAACGCCGCGACGACGTCGCCCTGCTGTTCTTCTACTTCGCCGAGCGTGCAGCCGCCCGCTTCCGCCGGCAAATGCCAGCAGTGCCTGCCTCAGTGCACCGCCATCTGAGCCAGCACGACTGGCCGGGCAATGTGCGTGAACTCGCGCATTTCGCCGAGCGTTTCGTGCTGGGACTCGAGGAAGCGGCGCAAGCGCCACCTTCCGCCCCGGCGGAGCCGGATGACGCCAGCTCACTGCCGGAACGGCTGGAACGCTATGAAGCCAATGTCATCCGCGAGGCGCTTGGCCGGAATGACGGCGATGTCCGGCGCACGATTGAAGCGCTCGGCATTCCGCGCAAGACCTTCTACGACAAGCTGCAGCGGCACGGCATCGTGCGCAGCGATTTTTCCAGGTAATTCATTTTCCAGGTAATTCAGGCGTGTGGACCCGAAAGCAGGGTAGATTTTGTGAACCGGCGCAAAAAAACCGTGGCAAGTCGGCATCAGAAAGTGTTGAAGACCGCATCGGCGGCCTTCGGCACGGCGCGATCCGGTTGCGCTCGGCAGATGTTGATGATTTGTTGCCGGTCAGCGGAGAATGAATGATGCGAGAACCTGTCGGTCAAGATGAATATGGATCGACCAATCCGTTCGATCCGGACGATCTGACGAATTTGAACGCGATCGGCCCGGCCATGGGCGGCGGCAACGACTTCGAGAAATACGCCGTTGCCGTGATCATCGTCTTCGGCGCGCTGATCATTGGCGGGCTGATGGCCGCTTCCATGACCTTTGGTCACCGGAACGGCTTCCTGTTTGCGCTTGGCGGCGCAACCGCGGCCTGGATATCGGGCAATGCGCTGCTCCTCGACCGTCCCCGCATCTACGCGGCGTTCGTCGTGATCGCCGCGCTGATGCTCGTCGGGTCGACGCTTACGCTCGTCCTCTGATTAATCTCTTGTTTTGATCAGTAGCCAATCGCCTCGCCGGATGCGGCGCGGCTGTCGATGGCGCCGTTGTAGCGGGAGCCGCCGCCCTTCTCGATTTCCGCCAGGCTCTTGCCGCCGACAAGAATGCCGGCCGCCTGCCCCCAAGTAGAATCCGCGAGATCGAGGTGGTAGCCCATGCCGGCCAGCAGTTTTTCAGTGTCGGGCGACAGGCCGAAGGGTTCGACATAGATCGTGTCGGGCAGCCATTGATGGTGGATGCGCGATGCGTCGATCGCCTCCTGGATGTTCATGCCGTGGTCGATGACGTTGACGATGGCTTCCAGCGTGATGGTGATGATGCGCGAGCCGCCGGGGCTGCCGATAACCATGAACGGCTTGCCGTCCTTGGCGACGATAGTCGGGCTCATCGATGACAGCGGCGTCTTCTTCGGCTGGATAGCATTGGCCTCTCCCTGCACGAGACCGTAGAGGTTGGGCACGCCAGGCTTCTGGGTGAAATCATCCATCTCGTTGTTGAGCAGGATGCCGGTGCCGTCCGCGACCACGCCGGCGCCGAACGAGCCGTTCAGCGTATAAGTGACCGCGACCGCATTGCCGTCATCGTCGATGATCGAATAGTGCGTCGTTTCCTTCGACTCGCCGAAGCCCTTCGGCATCAAATCCTGCGAGACGCCGGCGCGGAACGGGTCGATCTTGTCGCGGATCTCCTTGGCGTAACCCTTGTCGAGCAGTTTCGAGACCGGATTGTCGACGAAATCTGGATCGCCGAGCGCCGAGTTGCGGTCCACATAGGCGTAACGCATCGCCTCGACCATGACATGCACCGTCTCGGCCGAGCCGGCGCCGAGATAGGACAGCGGGTAGCCCTCCAGCACGTTGAGGATTTCGCAGATGATAACGCCGCCGGAGCTTGGCGGCGGCGAGGACGTGATCTCATAGCCGCGATAGGTGCAGCTCACCGGTTTCAGCTCGCGTACCTTATATTGCTCGAAGTCTGCCTTGGCCAGAATGCCGCCCCTGGCGCCGCTCGCCTTGACGATGGCGTCGGCGATGGCGCCTTTGTAGAAGGCGTCGGCGCCTTTTTCGGAGATGGCGGCGAGCGAGGCTGCAAGATCGGGCTGGAGGAGACGCTCGCCGGCGCCATAGGGTTTGCCGTCCGGCTTCAGGAAGATGGCGGCGGCGGCAGGGTCCTTCGCCAGCCGTGCGGCATTGCTTGCGAATGAAGCAGCGTCGCCCTGGTCGAGGATGAAGCCATCCTTGGCATAGGCAATTGCCGGCGCCATCAAATCCTGGCGTGGCAGCGTGCCATATTTTTCACGAGCCATCTCGAACCCTGCCACGGAACCCGGTACGCCGACCGCAAGGTAGCCATCAAGGCTGGCGCCCTTCACCGGATTGCCGTCCTTGTCGAGATACATGATCTTGGTTGCCGCCAGCGGCGCGCGCTCGCGGAAATCGAGGAAGGTCGATTTGCCGTCCTTGAAGCGGATGGTCATGAACCCGCCACCGCCGATATTGCCGGCATTAGGGTAGACGACGGCGAGCGCATAGCCGACGGCGACCGCCGCATCGACGGCATTGCCGCCCTTCTTCAGCACCTCGACGCCGGCTTCCGACGCCAGATGCTGGGCAGTGACGACCATGCCGTGCTCGCCCTTCGCCGGTTGAGGCGAGGCGGCATGGAGCGCGCCGGATGGCGCGAGCGCAATTGCGAGCGAAAGGGTGACGCCAATCAGCGTCCGGCGGGTCAAGGGCATGGCGGTGCTCCAAGTGCGGTGTGCCTAGAAGAGCTACATGGAGCGGCCGAGTCCATCATCAATATGAGCGAACACATATTGGTGTTCGCCTGCCGGCAGAGGCAAGCTGATCTCCCCCCTGTGGTGGAGATTAGCCAATCTCAAACAATCCCGCCTGAACCGCCCACAACCGCCGGCCGTTCCGCCGCGACCTTCGCCCGGTAGCCCGCCGCGCGATATGCGGCGACTGGATCGATGGCGCCGCCTGTGTTCAGCCGCGCCATGGCAAGGATCGGCTCGACATCGGTGCGGTAGGCAGCTTTCAGAGTCTGCGTCGCCATCAGCGCATCATTGCCGTCTTGGAAACCCTCGAGCGCCTTGCGGTCGACCAGCAGCGCCTGCGCATAGGCGCGCTGCACCTCGACCGCCGACAGCATCAGGCTTTCGATCGGGTCGGTGACGTTGTGGCTCTGGTCGAGCATGTGGGCGGGATCGAAACCCTCGGCGCCGGAAAGCTCTGCATCAACCAGTTCGTTGAAGACCAGGAACAGCCGATAGGGATCGATCGAGCCGGCATCGAGATCGTCGTCGCCATACTTCGAATCGTTGAAATGGAAGCCGCCCAGTTTTTTGAACTGGATCAGCCGCGACACGATCATCTCGATGTTGACATTGGGCGCATGGTGGCCCAGGTCGACCAGGCAGAACGCCTTGTCGCCCAGCTCCTTGGCGATCATGTAATTGGTGCCCCAGTCCTGCACGACCGTGGAGTAGAAAGCCGGCTCGTACATTTTGTGTTCGGTGAACAGTTTCCAGTCGGCGGGCAGTCCGGCATAGATCTCCTTCATGGCGTCGAGATAGCGCTCGAAGGCTTTGGCGAAATTGACCTGGCCGGGGAAATTCGAGCCGTCGCCGATCCACACTGTCAGCGCCCTGGACCCCAGCGTCTTGCCGATCTCGATGCATTCGAGATTATGCTCGACGGCCTGGCGGCGCGTGCCGGCATCGGCATGCGAAAGCGAGCCGAATTTGTAGGAGAGCGTCTGATCCCTGGCGTCCGAAAAGGTGTTGGAGTTCATGGCGTCGAAGCCGAGGCCGAAGCGCGAGGCGGCCTGCTTCAGCCGGTTCGGATCGGCCTTGTCCCACGGGATGTGCAACGAGACGGTCGGTGTCGCCTGCGTCAGCTGGCTGATGACGGCGCAGTCCTCGATCTTGTCGAAAATGTCGCGCGGCTCGCCGGCGCCGGGAAAGCGGGCAAAGCGTGTGCCGCCGGTGCCGACGCCCCAGGACGGAATGGCGACGGCGAATTTCTCGACCTTGCCGCGGATGGCGTCGATGGCGATGCCGCGACGGTCGAGGCGTTCCCCGAGCGAGGCGTAGTCGCGTTCGAGGTCGGGTTTGCGCTGGGCGTTGTGGCTGGAGACGAGATCGGCGGCGATGATGGTTTCGGACAAGTGCTATTCCTCCCAATGCGTTCAGTCAGCGCTGCCCCTCATCCGGCCCTTCGGGCCACCTTCTCCCCGTATAGTGACGGGGAGAAGAGAAGCGCTCCGCCCTTAACTCAGCGCGTAAAGCTCTGCGCGTTGCCGGCGTCGACGTTGATGATGTTGCCGGTGGATTTGGCCGACATGTCGGACGCCAGGAAATAAATCGCTTCGGCAATGTCTTCCGGAAACACCGAGCGCTTCAGCATCGAGCGCGAGCGGTAGTGTTCTTCCAGATCGTCGGTCGACATCTTGTAGGCGGCGGCGCGCTGTTCCTTCCACTCGCCGGTCCAGATCTTCGAACCGCGCAGCACGGCGTCCGGATTCACGACATTGACCCGGATCTGGGCTTCCGCGCCTTCCAGCGCGAGGCAGCGGGCGAGATGGATTTCGGCGGCCTTGGCGGTGCAATAGGCGGCGGCGTTGGGTGACGCGGCAAGGCCGTTCTTGGAGGCGACGAAGACGACATTGCCGCCGATCTTCTGGGCGCGAAACAGCCGGAAGGCTTCGCGCGAGACCAGGAAATAGCCGGTCGACAATATGTCCATGTTCTTGTTCCACAGCGCCAGCGTTGTCTCCTCGATCGGCGCCGAGGAGGCGAGGCCTGCGTTGGAGATGAGAATATCAATGCCGCCGAACTCGACGGCTGTCTGGGCGAAGCCGGAAATCACCTGCTCCTCCGCGGTGACGTTGATCAGCACCGGCCGGACGAAGTCCTTGCCATAGGCTTTCGCCAGTTCGTCGTTGGCGTTGGCAAGTGCGGTCTCGTCGATATCGGCCAGCACGACGCAGGCGCCTTCGCGCAGCAGGCGATTGGCGGTGGCGCGGCCGATGCCGCCGGCGCCGCCGGTGACCAGCGCGATTTGGCCGGCGAGCGACTTCGGCTTCGGCATGCGCTGCAGCTTCAAATCCTCGAGCAGCCAGTATTCGATGTCGAAGGCCTCCTGCGCCGGCAGGCCGACATAGGACGAAACGGTCGAGGCCCCGCGCATGACATTGATGGCGTTGACGTAGAATTCGCCAGAGATGCGGGCGGTGGCCTTGTCGCCGGCGAAGGTGAACATGCCGACGCCGGGCATCAGGTAGACCACGGCGTTGGGGTCACGGATCGGGGGCGAGTCCGGATGCTTGCAGCTGTCGTAATAGGCCTGGTAGCCGACACGGTACTCAGCAATATCGTCGGCGAGGCGCGCAATCACGGCTTCGACGTCGGGCTTCGCTGGGTCGAACTCGATAACCAGCGGGCGGATTTTTGTGCGCAGGAAATGATCCGGGCATGAGGTACCGAGTGCCGCCAGCGGGCGCAAATCCCTGGAGTTGACGAATTCGAGCACAGCGGCGGAATCGTCGAAATGGCCGAGCTTGTGGCTCTTCTCCGAAATCAGGCCGCGGATCCTCGGCATCAGTCTCGCCGCGATGGCGCGGCGCTCAGCGGCGTCTAGCGATTTGACGACTTCGCCGCCGAAGATGGCGAGACCCTCGGAGCGGCGCTCGAACCATTCGATCGCCTGGTTGATGACCGAGATCGTCGTCTCATAGCACTCCTTGGGTGTGTCGCCCCAGGTGAACAAGCCGTGGCTTTCGAGGATGACGCCCTTGGCCTCGGGGTGTTCGACGCAGAATTTCTCCAGCCAGAGGCCAAGTTCGAAGCCCGGCCGCTTCCACGGCAGCCAGCCGATGGCGTCACCGAATATCTCCTTGGTCAACGCCTTGGAATCCTTGGCCGCGGCAATCGCGATAATGGCATCGGGATGCATGTGATCGACGAACGGCTTCGGCACATAGGCGTGCAGCGGCGTGTCGATCGAGGCCGCGCGCGGGTTGAGGTTGAAAGTGCAGTGGGGAAGATAGCCCACCATCTCGTCCTCATGCGCGACGCCACGATAGAGGCCTTTCAGCGCCTGCAGTTTGTCCATGTAGAGCGTGGCGAAACCGTCCAGTTTGATCGAGGCGCTGTCGCCGCCCGAGCCCTTGACCCATAGCACTTCGACTTCGGCGCCCGAGAGCGGGTCCTTCTGCCGGATCTTGGACGAGGTGTTGCCGCCGCCATAATTGGTGACACGCTTGTCGGAGCCGAGCGTGTTGGAGCGATAGACCAGAAGCTCAGGCTCGCTCAGCCCCTTGGCTTTCGCATCGTCCCAAAGGTTGGCAAGGCGCGAGCCGGAGCGCTTGTCGAGCATGATTATCCTCCCTGGGACGCAAAAGGCGCGGTCTATTTTGCCGGAAATGTCTACGCAAGCATCTCGGTTGTCAATCATAAACGATCAAGATCGATCATATTGCACTGCACAATGAAATTATATGAGCGGAAATGATTGACACTGGCGGTTTTCTAGTGCCTCATGACCATGCAGGGAGGAACCATGCACGAAAAAGAGCGCCACAGGATCATTCTGTCCGCCGTCCAGGAAAAGCCTGTGGTGACGGTGCAGGAGATGGTCGACCTGACGGACTCCTCCGAGGCGACGATCCGGCGCGATATCGCGGCTCTTCATGTGCAAAAGCGCCTGCGCCGCGTGCGCGGCGGCGCCGAAGCGATCTCGCCACCGCAGTTCATCGGCCTCGCCGGCCGGCCATTTTCCGTCAACGAAACGCTTAATGCTTCGCAGAAGCGCGCGATTGCGCGCGAAGCGGTGGAGCTGTGCAAGGACGGCGAGCCGATCATCATCAATGGCGGCACCACCACCTTCCAGATGGTGCATTTCCTGACCGGACGCCGCATGCCGATCTTCACCAATTCGTTCCCCATCGCCGAGCACCTGCTCAAGCATTCGAAGAACACCGTCATGCTGTCGGGCGGCACCATCTACCGCGAGCAGAACATCATCCTCTCGCCCTTCGACAATGACGTGACGCGCAATTTCTACGCGCGCCGCATGTTCATGGGCGCTCAAGGGCTGGGGCCACTTGGCCTGATGGAAGGCGACCCGCTGCTGATCCAGGCGGAGCAGAAACTGATCGACCAGGCCGACGAACTGGTGGTGCTGGTCGACTCATCGAAATTCCGCCAGCGCTCGAGCCTGATCCTGTGTGGGCTGAAGCGCATCGCCACCGTCATCACCGATGACGGCATCGAGGATCGCGAAGCCAACATGCTGGAGGCCGCGGGTGTGACGCTTATCGTCGCCCGCAAGTCGGCAAAGGAAGAATCCTCGCTGCAGGCCTGAGGCCAACCGCAGCGACGATGGAATGCAACGCTCAAGGGAGGAATACGATGAGCTTTCTGAAGAAATTGATGGTGACGGCCGCGTTCTCGGCCGCCATGTTCGTGAATGCCGCCTATGCCGAGAACGTCAAGATCGCGCTGGTGGTGAAGTCGCTCGGCAACGGCTTCTTCGACGCCGCCAACAAGGGTGCCGAAGAGGCGGCCAAGGAACTCGGCGATGTCGACATCATCTACACCGGCCCGACCAAGGCGACCGCCGAAGCACAGATCGAAGTGGTCAATTCGCTGATCGCGCAGAAGGTCAACGCCATTGCGATTTCGGCCAATGACGCCGACGCGCTGGTGCCGGTGCTGAAGAAGGCGATGGAGCGCGGCATCACCGTCATCTCGTGGGATTCGGGCGTCGCCACGGAAGGCCGCCAGCTGCACCTCAACCCGTCCGACACCGGCCTGATCGGCGAGACCATCATCAAGCTTGCCGCCGACTATCTGCCGGAAGGCGGCGAAGTCGCCATTCTGTCGGCTTCGTCGACCGCGACCAACCAGAACGCCTGGATCGACGCGGCCAAGAAGATCCTGCCGGAGAAATTCCCCAAGATCAAACTCGTCGCCACCGTCTATGGCGATGACGATTCGGCCAAGAGCACCGACGAAGCCAAGGGCCTGCTGAAATCCTATCCGAACCTCAAGGCGATCATCGCGCCGACCACCGTCGGCGTCGTTGCCGCTGCCCAGGTCGTCACCGACGCGAACCTGATCGGCAAGGTCAATGTCACCGGTCTCGCGCTGCCGTCGGAGTTCAAGAAGTTCATCGACAACGGTTCCAGCCAGGCGGTTGCCCTCTGGAATCCGATCGACCTCGGCTACTCCGCCGTCTACCTCGCTCATGATCTGGCGGTGAAGAAGGAAGAGGCAAAGCCGGGCGCAACGCTGTCGATCGGCCGCGTCGGCAAGGTCACGCTCGATGACAGCAACTCGGCTGCGATGGCTCCGCCCTTCCAGTTCGACAAGTCCAACATCGAAAAGTTCTCCAAGATCTATTGATCTCGGACGTCTCGGACCAAGCGCGGCGGGACCAAAATCCCGCCGCGACTTTAAACGGACCTTGTTTCAGGGCTTGATACGGATATGGACACGACAGCCCAGCACGGCATTGCGAAGGAGGAGCCCACGGGTCCTGCCCCGCGCCTGACGCTGTCCGGCGTCTCCAAAAGCTTTCCCGGCGTGCGCGCGCTGCACAATGTCAGCCTGTCGCTTTACCCCGGCCAGGTTACGGCGCTGATCGGTGAAAACGGCGCCGGCAAGTCGACGCTGGTCAAGATCATGACCGGCATCTACCAGCCGGACGCCGGCACGATCAGCATTGACGGCCAGGCCGTCACCCTGCCCAGCGCGCATGCCGCCTTCGGCCACGGCGTCACTGCCATTCATCAGGAAACCGTGCTGTTCGACGATCTGAGCGTCGCCGAAAACATTTTTCTCGGCCATGCGCCGCGCACGCGGCTAGGCACCATCGACTGGCGCACCATGCGAAAACACGCGCGCGAAGTGCTCGACACCATGCATGCCGGCCATATCGACGCCGATGCGCGGCTGAAAGACCTCGGCATCGCCAACAAGCATCTGGTAGCGGTTGCTCGCGCGATGTCGATCGATGCGCAGATCGTCATCATGGATGAGCCGACCGCAGCCCTTTCGATGAAGGAGATCGAGGAGCTTTTCCTGCTGATCGAATTCCTCAAGGAGGAAGGCAAGGCGATCCTGTTCATCAGCCACAAGTTCGACGAGATCTATCGGATCGCCGATCGCTACACCGTGTTCCGCGACGGCGAGATGGTTGGCGAGGGCCTTATCAAGGATGCCGGCCAGAGCCAGATCGTGCGCATGATGGTCGGCCGCTCGGTCGATCACATCTTTCCGCAACGCAACGCCGAGATCGGCGCGCCGGTGCTGTCGGTCGCTGGCCTTTCGCACCCGACCGAATTCAACGACATCGGCTTCGAACTGCACAAGGGCGAGATCCTCGGTTTCTACGGCCTTGTCGGCGCCGGGCGGTCAGAGGTGATGCAGGCGATATCGGGCATCACCCGCATATCGGGTGGAACGATCACGCTGGAAGGCAAGACGATCACGCCGAAATCGGCGGCGGATTCCATCGAAGCCGGCATCGTCTATGTGCCGGAAGAGCGCGGCAAGCAGGGCGTGGTGATCGGCCTGCCGATCTTCCAGAACGTCTCGCTGCCTTCGCTGAAGCGCACCTCCAAATCCGGCCTGCTGCGATTGTCGGAAGAATTCGCGCTCGCCCGCTCCTACACCGAGCGGCTTGACCTCAGGGCCTCCTCGCTCAGCCAGGATGTCGGCACGCTGTCGGGCGGCAACCAACAGAAGATCGTCATCGCGAAATGGCTGGCGACGGCGCCCAAGGTGATCATCCTGGATGAGCCGACCAAGGGCATCGACATCGGCTCCAAGGCCGCCGTGCACGGCTTCATGGCCGAGCTCGTCGCGCAGGGCCTGTCGGTGATCATGGTGTCGTCGGAACTGCCGGAGATTCTGGGCATGTCCGACCGCGTCGTCGTCATGCGCGAAGGGCTGGTTGCGGCGGTCTACGATAATAAGGGGCTGGACGCCGAAACGCTGGTCCGGACGGCAGCGGGGATCGCGGCATGAAGGCTCTCCTGAAATTCCGCGAGATCTGGCTGGCAGCGGCGATCGTCGCTTTGATTGCTCTGATCTCGACGCGCTTCCCGGCCTTTGCCGACCCCGGCAATCTCGCCCAGGTGTTCAACGACACCTCGATCCTGATGATCCTGGCGCTGGGACAGATGGTCGTCATCCTGACCCGCTCGATCGACCTGTCGATGGCCTCCAACCTGTGCTTCACCGGCATGGTGGTGGCGATGCTGAACGCCGCGCATCCGGCGATCCCGATCCCGCTGCTGATCGTCATTGCGCTGGCCGTCGGACTGGTGCTCGGCGCCATCAACGGCCTGCTGGTGTGGCGGCTGAACATCCCTTCGATCGTGGTGACATTGGGCACGCTCACCATCTATCGCGGCGCCACCTTCGTCCTGTCCGGCGGCGCATGGGTCAATGCCGACAAGATGAGCCCTGAGTTCATCGGCTTCCAGCGCGCAGCTTTCCTGGGCATTCCGGTTCTGTCCTGGATCGCCATACTGGTCATCGCGCTGTTCTTCGTGGTGATGACGCGAACCGCGCTTGGCCGTTCGATCTATGCCATCGGCGTCAACCCGACGGCGTCGGTCTATGCCGGCATCGATGTCGGCCGAACCAAATTCATCGTCTTCTGCATTTCCGGCATGATCGGCGGGCTCGCCGGTTATCTCTGGATTTCTCGTTATGTCATCGCCTCGGTCGAGGTCGCCAACGGCTATGAACTCAACATCATCGCCGCCTGCGTCATCGGCGGCATTTCGATTGCCGGCGGCATCGGCTCGGTCGGGGGCGCGGTGTTAGGGGCGCTGTTCCTCGGCATCATTTCCAACGCGCTGCCCGTCATCAACATCTCGCCCTTCTGGCAGATGGCGATTTCAGGCAGCGCCATCATCCTGGCCGTCGTGCTCAACGCGCGTGGCGAACGTCAGCAGGGGCGGATTATCCTGAGGAAAGCGGAGGCGGCATGACCGACACCCCCGCCCCGCGCCACATTCCCGACCGGCTCGACGAGCCGCTCTCTTCAGCGATCTTTTCCTGGGAAGCGCTGCTGGTCGTCGTGGCGGTCGCCATCTTCGCCATCAACAGCTTCGCATCGCCCTATTTCCTCGATGCCTATTCGCTGTCGGACCTGACCTTCAATTTCACCGAGAAAGGCCTGATCGCCTTCGCCATGGCGCTGCTGATCATTTCGGGCGAGATCGACCTGTCGGTCGCCGCCATCATCGCGCTCGCCTCGACCATGATGGGCATGGCGGTACAGGCCGGCGCCGACCCGCCGGTGCTGGTGGCTATCGGCATCGTCGTCGGGCTCGGTTGCGGCGCCTTCAACGGCCTGTTGGTGACGAGGCTCGGCCTGCCGTCCATCGTCGTTACCATCGGCACGATGAGCCTGTTTCGCGGCATTGCCTTCATCATCCTCGGTGACCAGGCCTACAAAGGCTATCCCGAGAGTTTTGCTTTCTTCGGCCAGGGCTATGTCTGGTGGGTGGTGTCGTTCGAACTGGTGCTCTTCCTCATCGCGGCCGTCGCCTACTGGTTCCTGCTGCATCGCACCAGCTTCGGCCGCCGTGTCTTTGCCATCGGCAACAATCCGGTCGCGGCACAGTTTTCCGGCGTTCGTGTCGGCCGCATCAAATTCATCCTGTTTTGCCTGACCGGGCTGATGGCCGGCATGGCCTCGGTGCTGATCACCTCGCGGCTCGGCTCGACGCGGCCGTCGATCGCGCAGGGCTATGAGCTTGAGGTCATCACCATGGTGGTGCTGGGCGGCGTCAGCATTCTGGGTGGCTCCGGCAGCATTGTTGGCGTCGTGCTCGCCGCCTTTATCATGGGGCTGGTGACCTTCGGCCTCGGCCTGCTCAACGTGCCCGGCATCGTCATGTCGATCTTCATCGGCCTGCTCTTGATCTTCGTCATCGCGCTGCCGATCGTCTGGCGGCGGCTGCGTTGTAACGGCTGATGCCTGAGAAATACGCCTTCAAGATGCAGCTCAAACCCGGCATGAAAGCCGAGTACAAAAAGCGCCACGATGAGATCTGGCCGTCGCTGGTGGCGCTGCTGAGAGAGGCCGGCGTCGCCGATTATTCGATCCATCTCGATGAAGACACCAACATCCTGTTCGGCGTGCTGTGGCGGCGCGACGACCATGGCATGGCCGACCTGCCGAAGCACCCGGTGATGCAGCGCTGGTGGGCGCACATGGCCGACATCATGGAGACCAGGCCGGACAACCAACCGGTGGCCATCCCCCTGGAAACAATGTTCCATATGGCATGAGTGCGCTGCGCCACATCGCCGTCATCGACATCGGCAAGACCAACGCCAAGGTGGCGCTGGTCGATCTCGTCACGCTGAGCGAGGTGGGGTTGCGCCGCATGGCGAACGCGCCGCTGCGACAAGCGCCCTATCCGCATCACGATGTCGAGGCGCTGTGGACGTTTATCCTCAACAGCCTTGCCAGCCTCGACCGCGAACAGCGTATCGACGCGATTTCGATCACCACGCATGGTGCGACCGGCGTGCTGGTCGACGCCTCGGGCGAGCTGGTGCTGCCTGTCCTAGACTATGAGTTCGATGGCCCCGACAGGTTGGCGGCGGAGTATGATGCTGTTCGTCCGCCCTTCGCCGAAACCGGTACACCGCGCCTGCCGGTCGGTCTCAATCTCGGCGCGCAATTCTTCTGGCTTGAGAAGCGTTTCCCCACCGAATTCGCCAAGGCCGCCGCGATGCTGATGTATCCGCAATACTGGGCGCTGCGCCTGACCGGCGTTGCCGCCAACGAGGTGACCTCGCTCGGCTGCCACACCGATCTGTGGAGCCCTTGGGAGGCGGACTTTTCCTCGATGGTCGACAGGCTGGATTGGCGCAGGCTGATGGCGCCGGTGCGGCCGGCCAGGGACCAGCTCGGCCCGATCCTGCCGGCGCTTGCCGCGCGCACCGGGCTCGATCCGCAGACCCCGGTATTCTGTGGCCTGCACGATTCCAACGCCTCCCTATTGCCGCATCTTCTGTCCGACGAGCCGCCCTTCTCGGTCGTCTCGACCGGCACCTGGGTGGTATCGATGGCGGTCGGCGGCAGAGAGATTGCGCTCGATGCTGCGCGCGACACGCTGGTCAATGTCAGCGCGCTTGGCGCTCCCGTCCCCTCGGCGCGGTTCATGGGTGGCCGCGAGTTTTCCCAGCTGACCAAGGACAAGCCGCAGGACTGCAGCGGCAGCGAGGTGCTGGCCGTTCTGACCGGAAAAATGCTGCTTTTACCTTCTACGCAGCAGGGATCGGGACCGTTCCCGCACCATGCCGCGGAATGGCTTGATGCCGACGGCATCAGCAAAGGCGAGCGATTCGCCGCCATTTCCTTCTATCTGGCACTGATGACGGCGACCTGCCTCGAGCTGATCGGCGCCGACGGCCCGACCACCGTGGAAGGACCGTTTGCTCGCAACCGGCTCTTTGTCGGCATGCTGGCGGCAGCGACCGCGCGCATCGTCATCGCCTCCGAGGCGGCCACCGGCACCAGCATCGGCGCGGCACTGCTCGCATCCGATCAGCCAGTGACGCACGGCAAGGGCGAAAGAATTGAGCCGCAGACCGACCCGGTCTGGGCGGCCTATGTCACCGCGTGGCGCGCGGCAGTCGACGCGCAAGGCTGATCACAAAATCCGCTTCCCAAAGGCCGACATGACGAAGTTGACGGCGTCGGCGCCGATCCGCGGCTCCAGACCGGCGGTCAGCCCGGAAACATCCATCGACAGCAGACCGCCGGACAGCGAGATCGCCTCCATTGCCTGATGCGTCTCGCGCACCGTCAGCCCGCCCGAGCCCGCAGCCCAGCCGGTAAATTCGGTCGCCGTCGGCGAATAGCTGACGTGAAAGCCCTGCGTGCCCGACGTCGCGATGCGGATCGCCTCATGCATGAGGTCGCGCATGCCCATGGCGTCGATGTCGGTCATGGTGAAGGCCGAGACACGCGAATCCTTGAGCACCCTTGCCTCCGCCGGATCGGCATGGCGCAGGCCCACGATGACGACATTTTCCGGCGACAGCTGCGGCTGCAGCGCGCCGGGCTTGTGATCGAGACCGAGCGCGCGGGCCAGCACCGAGACTTCAGGCATGTCTTCGGCCTCCTCGTCCTCGGGCATCAGGGCGGCGAGGGAATCGATCCAGATCAGGCCAAAGGAATGCGTCGCCCGCGCCGTTGCGGTCAGCGCCTTGTGGGCGATACGGCGATCTGCGCCGGCGGCGAGACGGACGAGGCCCGAGGGCGGCCGCTCGACGTCGGCGAGTTCGACCACGTCGAAATTCATTGCCTCCAGCCGCGCGCCGGTTCCCTCGCGGGCGATAATCCCGCCGGCTTCCGGTTCGGCCGAGATCGACACCATCTTGCGGCCGGAGAAATCCGCGACGTCGTGCATCGGCGCCTTCTCGACATATTCCGAGGTCATCGCCAGAAGCATGGCGCCATAATTCATGCGGAAGGCGACGCGGTCGCCGACGGTGGGTCGCGGATCGGCATCCTGCACATCGAGCAGCAGATGGTCGCTGGAAGCGCCGAGCACCCTCACCCCTTTGGCGATCGGCGTCAGCCCTTCCACCAGCACGTCCTCGCGGCCTATATTGGCGATGGCGCGCAGCCGGTCGCCCTCGTCGGCAAAGACCGGCTGGTTGCCGAAGGCGTCGTAGCCGGATGTGCCGATCGGCCGCGAAGGCTTGAGTTTGACCTCGATGATGTCGCTGGTCAGCCGGCAGGCATCGGGTTCGAGTTCGGGCCACGGCACGTCGCGAAAGGTTTCGACACCGCCTTGCAGGATCGCCTCGCCCACGCGCAGATTGTTGATGCCGGGCGGCAGCTTGCCTTCGAGCAGCAGCGTCAGCGATGACGAGGCGCCGCCGGAAATGAAGTCGAGGCTTTTGCCGGACAGGCGCTCAGTCTTGTAGGCATGGGCGACGAGTTGGCCAAGGTTCTCCGGGGTCGGCATTATGGCGCCGAAGCAGCCGAGATTGGTGCCGATGCCGGCGATGCGCACGCCCTTGAATTCCAGGATCTGCTCGACGGTGGGGATCAGGTCGCTTGGCCAGATGCCTTCGCGGAGATCGCCGAGATCGATCATCAGCATGATGTCGTGGACGCGGCCCATGCGCTCGGCAATGCGCGATATCTCGCGGATGGTGGTCAGTTCCGACTGCAGGCTGATGTCGACGGTGCGCACGACCTCCTCGACGCGCGCCATGGGCGGGCTGCGCAGCAGCATGACCGGCGCATTGATGCCGCTGTCGCGCAGCCGCCGAATGTTCTCAAAACGCGATTCCGCGATGCCGGCAACACCGCCGCGCAGCATGGCCCGCGCCACCTGCGGCATGCCGCATGTGCCCTTGGTGACACCGAATACCTTGATATCAGACAATGCGCAGCGTTCGACGATGGTGCGGGCGTTGCGCTCGATGCGGCCAAGGTCGATAGCGACTTGCGGTCCCGACATTTCGTCACTCAGGGTTTGTAGAATCTGTCAGTCAGATGCATCTTCCAGATCGTCGTACGATATTTGTCAAACTTTGCGCAGTGACGGTCTCAATGTTGGAAACCAGAGCAATTGTATGTGGGCACGTCTTTCGATCGGAGAGGCCGGTGACGCTGGTCGTTCATCATTTCGATGGTGAGTGGCAACTGACCTGCGGCGAACATGATCACCCCGCGGACTGCGGAGGTTTCGAAGTTATCGGTCTCGGCCATTTGACCGCCAGGCAGGAAAACTTGGCACAGATTGGCCAGCTTGAGCGCGGATGGCTTGCCGAATGGGTGCACGACGAATGGACTCGATGCCAACACGACGACTAGAGCTCCCTCAGTTCCCGTAGACCAGCCCTTGCGGGTCGATCTCCGGCTTGCGGCCGGCGACGAGGTCGGCCAGGAACTTGCCCGAGCCGCAGGCCATGGTCCAGCCGACATGGCCGTGGCCGGTGTCGAGGTAAAGGTTCTTGTATTTCGCCTTGCCGATGACCGGCACCGAGTTGGGCATCATCGGTCGCAGACCTGCCCACAACAGCGCCTTCTTCTCGTCGAAAGCGCCGGGGAAAAGGTCTTTGCCGGTGCTCAGCATGGACTTGAAGTCGCTGAGCTTGAAGCTGCGGTCGAAGCCGGTGAACTCGGCTGTCGAGGACATGCGCAGGCGGTTTCCGAGCCTGGAGTAACCAACCAGCCGGTCCTCGTCGGCGCCGCCCATGGTCGGTCCCTTGCTCTCGTCCTCCAGCGGGATGGTCGCGCTATAGCCTTTAACCGGATAGACGGGCAGGTCGATACCGTAGCGGCGGCCGATCAGGCCGCTCTCGGGGCCCATGGCGATGACGACGGCGTCGCCCGTCACCGGGCCGGCCGATGTCATGACCGCACGCACCCGATCGCCTTCTATGTCGAGCCCCTCGACCGTGGTGTCGAACAGGAATCTGACGCCGAGCTTTTCGGCGGCATAGGCGGCCAGCCCATCGACGAATATCCTGGAATCGCCGGTCTGGTCGATTGGCGAATAAACGCCGCCGGCGATCTTTTCCTTCACTCCGGCGAGCCCG
Organism: Mesorhizobium sp. M0037; assembly: GCF_040323635.1. Lineage (NCBI taxonomy): Bacteria > Pseudomonadati > Pseudomonadota > Alphaproteobacteria > Hyphomicrobiales > Phyllobacteriaceae > Mesorhizobium > Mesorhizobium sp. M0037. The sequence continues at coordinate 38,242 of NZ_JAMYVB010000004.1, forward strand.
GGCTCAAGTTCGACCAGCCGGTCGCGGCCGACGATCTCGATCTGCAGGCCATGCTTCGCCAGAAACTGGTAGTTGTCGGTGCCGGTGTCGAGACTGTGCTGCGAGCGGAAGAAATAAAGAATGCCCTTCTTGCGCTCGTCATAGTGGATGCCGGTGGCGTCGGAGAGCGCGTTGATGCAGTCGCGCGAATAGAGCGCCAGGCGCAGTTTGACCTGGCTGTTGGCGCGCAGGCGCGCCACCGTGCACTGGCGCAGGAAGCGCAGGCTCCAGGCGAGGAAATAGGGATCGAAGCGCAGCCTGACCTTGATGCCGAGATCATGGTTCCAGAGCGCGCGCAGGAAGGTCTTCAGCGCCGCCGGGGAGGCCCAGGCGGTGGCGTCGCCCGGCGACACCAGACCGGCATTGGACTGGCTGGTGCCGCGCGCCGGCGCCGGATGGCGCTCGATCACGGTGACCTCATGGCCGTCGGCGGCCAGATAATAGGCGGCCGCGGTACCGACAACGCCGGCTCCAAGCACCGTTATCTTCATGCCACCCCCTCTTCGCGGCACAGCGCCTCCACGCCGCACCGCCATTGCTTCAATAGCGCTTCGCCGCGCGCCTTGCGAGCCCTCGGAAGTGCCCGGCTCAGCCCCGCGCGGAGTTCTTGCCGGTGAGGATACGCTCCCAGGCGAGTGCATCGGCGACGATCTGGTCGAGGTCGTCGCGTTGCGGGGTCCAGCCGAGTTCGGCGCGTGCAAGGTCCGAATTGGCAACCACGGCGGCGGCGTCGCCGGGGCGCCGGTCGCCCATCTTGACCTCGAAATCCCGGCCGAAGGCGCGCCGCACGCTGTCGATGACCTCGAGCACCGAATAGCCGTGGCTGTAGCCGCAATTGGCGACGAGGCTGCCGCCGCCGGCGCGCAGGCGCTGCAGCGCCAGCCGGTGCGCCGCAGCCAGGTCGCTGACATGGATATAATCGCGCATGCAGGTGCCGTCCGGCGTCGGATAATCGGTGCCGAACACCTGCATGAAGGGGCGTTTGCCGAGCGCGGTCTCGCAGGCGACCTTGATCAGATGCGTGGCGCCAGGCGTCGACTGCCCCGTCCGGCCCCTGGGATCGGCGCCGGCGACGTTGAAGTAGCGCAGCGCCGTGTAGCGCAAGGGATGCGCAAGCGCTGCATCGCGCAGCATCCATTCGCTCATCAGCTTGGACAGGCCGTAGGGCGATTCCGGCGCCAGGCGGGCATCCTCACGCACCGGCTCCAGGCCGGCGCCGCCATAGACGGCGGCGGTCGAGGAGAAGATGAAATGCGGCACGCCCTCGCGCACGGCGGTTTCGATCAGCGTGCGGGTCTTGGAGGTGTTGTTCTCGTAATAGGCGAGCGGATCGGCAACCGATTCCGGCACCACGATGGAACCGGCGAAGTGGATGATCGCGTCGACCTTGTTATCCCGGATGATCTGGCCGACCAATTCCCTATCGGCGACATCGCCGACGACCAGCTTGGCCTCCGGCGCCACCGCCCATTCGAAGCCCGTGGAAAGGCGGTCGAGAACGACGACGCTCTCGCCGGCATCCAGCAGTTCCCAGACCATGTGGCTGCCGATATAACCGGCGCCGCCCGTTACCAAAACCGTCATCCGTGTCCTCTTTTACTCATGATTTATCGGAAACTGTCTCAATCACCGCCTTACTGGAAAGCCTGCGGCAAGGCCATTAGAAACGCCTGAATGTTAGATCCGTAACAGTCTCACCGGCCTGTGGCATCGTACGGAAACAAAATTGATCCACATCAAGGGAATAGGCCACGATCCGGGGTCGTTAGGAACAGGCTTGGGGCGTGGCATTTTGACCAAAACGGCCCGGTGGACGACGAATGGGCCAACGATTATGATCCCGCGCAAAACTGGGAAGGCGACATGAACTATCAGCGGTTCTTCGAGGAAGCGATCGACCAGCTCCACGCCGAGCGGCGCTACCGGGTTTTCGCCGATCTCGAGCGCATTGTCGGCAAGTTTCCGCGCGCTATCTGGCGTTCCAACGGCCGCGCCGAGGAAATCACCGTCTGGTGCTCCAACGACTATCTCGGCATGGGCCAGAACCCCGATGTCATCGCCGCTTTCCAGAACGCGGCCGGCAAGATGGGTTCGGGCGCCGGCGGCACCCGCAACATTTCCGGCACCTCGAACCCGTTGGTCGAGCTCGAGCTGGAACTGGCCGACCTGCACGACAAGGAAGCGGCGCTGGTCTTCACCTCCGGCTTCGTCTCCAACGAAGCGTCGATCTCGACCATTGCGCGGCTTTTGCCCAACTGCCTGATCATTTCGGACGAGCTCAACCATGCCTCGATGATCGAAGGCGTGCGGCGCTCGGGCGCCGAAAAGAAGATCTTCCGTCACAACGACGTCGCGCATCTCGAAAGCCTGCTACAGGCGGCGGGCCGCGAACGCGCCAAGCTGATCGTGTTCGAGAGCGTCTATTCGATGGACGGCGACATTGCGCCAATCAAGCAGATCGTCGAACTGGCCGAACGCTACAACGCCATGACCTATATTGACGAGGTCCATGCCGTCGGCATGTACGGACCGCGCGGCGGCGGCATCACCGAGCGCGAGGGGCTTGCCGACCGCATCGATATCATCGAAGGCACGTTGGCCAAGGCGTTCGGCACGCTGGGCGGCTATATCGCCGGCAACAGCGCCATCATCGACGCGGTGCGCTCCTATGCGCCGGGCTTCATCTTCACCACGGCGCTGCCGCCGGCCGTCGCCGCCGCCGCCACCACGTCCATCCGCCACCTCAAGCGGTCGCAAGCCGAGCGCGATGCGCAACAGCGCCAGGCGTCGCGGACCAAGGAGGTTCTGTCTGCAGCCGGCCTGCCGGTGATGGAATCGCCGACACACATCGTGCCGGTGCTGGTCGGTGACCCCGAACTCTGCAAGATGGCCAGCGACCGTCTGCTCGGCGTGCACGGCATCTACATCCAGCCGATCAACTATCCGACCGTGCCGCGCGGCACCGAGCGGCTGCGCATCACGCCGACGCCGTTCCATACCGATGCGCTGATTGCGGGACTGCAGGACGCGCTGGTCGAGACATGGGATGCGCTGGGCATTCCCTATGGCTCCGCAGGGCGGCCCACTGTCACCAAGAGCGACCGGATTGTGCCGCTGCTGGTGCCGAAGTCGGGCGGCTGAAGCCGCCGCCCATTTAACCTCAAACCGTCCTCATCCATCCCGCCAGCCGGTGTGCCGCTTCCTCGAGCTGGTCGAGGCGGCGGTGGAAGCACAGGCGCAAAAACGCCTCTCCGCCAGGGCCGAAGGCGGTGCCCGGCGCGAGGCCGACATTGGCCTTGTCGACAATGTCGAAAGCGGCCCGGCGCGGATCGGTGATGCCGTCTACCGTGAAGAACAAATAGAACGCGCCTTGCGGCACGGTGAAGCGCGCTTTGCCGGTTGCGCCGAGAATATCGCAGACCAGGTCGCGCGCTTTCCTGGCGCGCTCCACCTGCTCGACGATGAAGGCATCACCGTGGTCCAGCGCCGCGACGGCGCCGCGCTGCATGAACTGGGCGACGCCTGAGGTCGAATACTGGATCAGGTTCTCGAACACCTGCTGCAGCTCGGGATGGGTCTTGATCCAGCCGACGCGCCAGCCGGTCATCGCCCAGTTCTTGGAAAAGGAGTTGACGAACAGGATGCGGTCTTCCGCGGTCGAAATGTCGAGGAAGGACGGCGCACGGCCGTGGCCGTAGTGGAACAGCGAATAGATCTCGTCGGCGATGATCCACAGGCCCTTTTGGCGGGCGAGATTCAGGATCGCCTGCAGTGTTTCCTTATCGGCCGTCCAGCCGGTGGGGTTCGATGGCGTGTTGACGAACAGCGCCTTGGTGCGCGGCGTCACCGCAGCCGCAATCTTGTCGACATCGCAGGACCAGCCATTGCCCGACTGGTCGAGCGTGACCGCAACCGGGGTAGCGCCGGAAATACCGGCGGCGGCGGCGAAATTCGGCCAGGCCGGGGAGAGATAGACCACCTCGTCGCCGCTGCCGGCGACCGCGGCTAATGCCAACTGAATGGCATGCATGCCGGAACCGGTTGCGATGAATTCCTCTTCGGCGAAGCTCTTGCCGAAATGCCTGGCATAGTAGCGGGAAAGCGCTTGCCTCAGCTCCGGAATGCCTTTCTGCCAGGTATAGAAGGTCTCGCCATTGGCGAGCCCCTTGGCGGCGGCTTCCGAAATGAAGGCAGGCGTCGGCAAATCGCCTTCACCGGCCCAGAGCGGGATCATGCCCTCGCGCGTACGGCCGTAATTGACGACGGCGACAATGCCGCTTTCGGGCGCGGCCACCGCTTCGGCGCGCAAGCTATCGATCAGGGTCATGACAGGTCCGTTTTGATGTCTGCTTTGATGCATGTCGTTATCCCAGAACCGCTGCACACTTCTGGGCGACATGCATTGGCGGATGGTCTTAGCAGATGCGGCAACAGAAAACCCCGGCCGCGAACGACCGGGGTTTTGGTCCAGAAATCGAACCTTGGGCTATTTCCTGGCGAGGAGATCGCGAATTTCAGTGAGCAGTGCGACGTCAGCCGGCGGCGGAGCGGCCGGGGCGGCGGGCTTCTCGCGCTCAAGCCGCTTGCGCAGGTTGTTCACCGCCTTGACCATCAGGAAGATGATGAAGGCGAGGATGAGGAAGTTTAGCGTCGCGGTGATGAAGCTGCCATAGGCAAGGACCGCGCCTTGCCCCTTGGCCGCGTCCAAAGTCGGAGCGTTGACGGCCGAGGAAAGTCCCAGGAAGTAGTTGTTGAAATCCAGTCCGCCGAAGATCGCGCCGACGATCGGCATGATGACGTCGTCGACCAGCGAAGTGACGATCTTGCCGAAGGCGGCGCCGATGATGACACCGACGGCCAAGTCCATCACATTGCCCTTGGAAATGAATTCCTGGAATTCTTTCAGCATTCGACCCTCCTTGTCATGACGACCGCGCTGCCGCCGTCCCTCCGGCGTCGGCCCGTGCGCACCATAACAAAAACCTGCGGTTGCAACAGAAGCAAAAGCTGGAAAACACCGCTTTCTCCTTACCTTGGTTCACGGTTCGACAGGGCGGCGTCGCGACCATGCGCCGAAAGCCGCGATGGACTTGACCTTGGAGCTGTGATTGCCTCTGGGAAGGCCGTGAAAGCTGGCCGAGGAGGACTTTCGGGCCGTGCAGGGCTGGTTCATCGTCATCATTGCCGTCGCCTATGTGACGCTGCTGTTCGTCATCGCCAGCCTCGGCGACCGGCGTTCAACGGCGTTGGGACCCGGCCGCGCCCGGCCCTTCATCTATGCGCTCAGCCTCGCCATCTACTGCACCTCATGGACCTTCTTCGGCTCGGTCGGGCTGTCCTCCGAGCGCGGCCTCGAATTTCTCGGCATCTATACCGGCCCGGTGCTGGTGTTCGTGTTCGGCTTTCCGCTCCTCAACCGCATCGTGCGGCTGGCCAAGAGCGAGAAGATCACCTCGATCGCCGACTTCCTCGGCGCCCGCTACGGCAAGAGCTTTGCCGTCTCGGCGATCGCCACGCTGATCGCCACCATCGGTGCGGTGCCCTATATCGCACTGCAATTGAAGGCGATCTCCGGTTCGGTCGGCCTGATGGTCGAGCATTATACGGGATCGCCGCCCTCCTTCGATCCCTTCGTCAGCGACATCTCGCTGGTGGTGGCCATGCTCTTGGCGCTGTTTGCGGTGCTGTTCGGCACCCGCCATGCCGACGCCACCGAGCACCAGGACGGGCTGGTGCTGGCGGTGGCGGTCGAAACCGTGGTCAAGCTCGCCGCCTTCCTGGCGATCGGCCTGATGGTCACCTTCCTGATCTTCGGCGGCCCGGGCGACATGATCGACAAGCTGGCCGAAAACAGCCAGGTGCGGCAAGCCATGGGCTACAACACCTCGCTCGCCACCTGGCTGGTGCTGACTTGCCTGAGCGGCTTTGCCATCATCATGCTGCCGCGCCAGTTCTACGTCACCATCGTCGAGAACCGCGGCGAGGCCGAACTGCGCACCGCGACCTGGGTGTTTCCGCTCTATCTCGTGGCGATAAACCTGTTCGTGCTGCCGATCGCCTTCGCCGGCCTGGCGCTGGTCGGCACCAAAACCACCAGTGACCTCTATGTGCTGGCGCTGCCCTTGTTCGGCGGCCATGACTTCCTCGCCATGGCCGCCTTCATCGGTGGGCTATCGGCGGCGACCGCCATGGTGATCGTCGAAAGCGTGGCGCTGTCGATCATGATCTCCAACGACCTCGTCATCCCGCTGTTCGTGCGCCGCCTGCTCAAGACCACGACCTCTGAGAATGAGGATTGGTCGACGCTGATCCTCAACGTGCGGCGCGGCGCCATCTTCATCCTGTTGTTCATTGCCTTCCTCTACTACCGCGAAAGCACCAACTCGGCGCGGCTGTCGTCGATCGGCCTGATGTCGTTCGCGGCAATCGCCCAATTCGCGCCGGCGCTGATCGGCGGGCTGATCTGGCGCGGCGCCAATGGCCGCGGCGCGGCCCTTGGCATGGTCGCCGGCATCCTCGTCTGGGGCTATACGCTGCTTTTGCCGTCGCTCTCGGCAGCCGACGCGGACATCGTCGTGCAGGGGTTGTTCGGTTTCGAGGCGCTGCGGCCGCAGGCTCTGTTCGGCACCGTCGCCGAACCGTTGAACCACGGCGTGCTCTGGAGCCTGTCGGTCAACACGCTGTTCTTCGTGCTCGGCTCGCTGTCGCGCGCGTCAGTGCCGCTGGAGCGGATCCAGGCGTCGATCTTCGTGCCGCGCGAATCCGGCCCGATGCCCAGCCTGCGCCGCTTCCGCACCGCCATCACCGTCAACGTGCTGAAGGACACCATCTCGCGCTACCTCGGCGTCGAGCGCACCGAGCGCTCCTTCCAATCCTTCGAGAAAAGCAATGGCGTCTCGCTGCACGGCAATGAGCAGGCCAGCATGGATGTCATCCGCTTTTCCGAGCAGCTGCTGGCGAGCGCGGTCGGCTCGTCTTCGGCGCGGCTGATCCTGTCGCTGCTGTTTCGCCGCAACGACCGCGAGTCCAAGGACGCCTTTCGCCTGCTCGACGACGCCACCGAAGCGCTGCAGCACAATCGCGACCTGCTGCAGATCGCGCTCGACCAGATGGAGCAGGGCATCACCGTATTCGACCGCGATTTTCGTCTGATCTGCTGGAACAGACAATATCGCGCGCTGTTCGACCTGCCCGACGAGATGGGCCAGGTCGGCGTCTCGCTCGACCGCATCCTGCGCCACCTCGCCGAGCGCGGCGATATTCCGGCCGACCAGCGCGTGGCGATGCTCAACCGGCTGACCAGCTTCGTCAGCCCATGGCAGATGGAGTTGAAGACCAGTGGCCGTATCCTCGAACTGCGCTCCAACCCGATGCCGGACGGCGGAATCGTCGCCACCTATGCCGACATATCAGGACGCGTCGAACAGGATTTGGCGCTGAAGCGGGCCAATGAATCGCTGGAGCAGCGGGTCAAGACGCGGACCATCGAACTGACTAGGGTTAACGAGGAGTTGACCCGGGTCAATGAGGAGCTGGCGCAGGCGCAGATGCTGGCCGAGGAGGCCAATCTGGGCAAGACGCGCTTCCTCGCCGCCGCTGGCCACGACATCCTGCAGCCGCTGAACGCCGCCCGTCTCTACTGCTCGTCGCTGATCGAAAAGGCCGGCAAGGGCCCGGCCGGGAAGGCTGCTATCAACATCGAATCCTCGCTGGAATCGGTCGAGACGATCCTGGGCGCCGTGCTCGACATTTCCCGCCTCGACGCCGGCGCGATGAAACCCGATGACAGCGCCTTCCGCCTGGACGGGCTGCTGCGCCAGATCGGCAATGATTTTCAGCCGCTCGCCGCCGAAAAGAAACTCGATCTGACGATCATAGCCTCGTCACTCAGCGTGTTGACGGACCGCAACCTGCTGCGCCGGCTGATCCAGAATCTGGTCTCCAACGCCATCAAATACACCCCCCATGGCCGCATCCTGGTCGGCGTGCGACGGCGCGGCGAACTCGCCGAAATCCAGGTGATCGACACTGGCATCGGCATTGCCGGCGACAAGCTGAACACGGTCTTCAACGAGTTCACCCGGCTGGACGAAGGCGTGCGCGAGGCCGAAGGTCTCGGCCTTGGCCTGTCCATCGTCGACCGCATCGCGCGGGTGCTGCGGCTCGAGATCCAGATCTTTTCCAACCCGGGCAAGGGTACGCGCTTTTCCGTTATCCTGCCGGTTGCGGCGGTTGAGGCGCCGCGGCGCGAGGTCGAGCCGAAGGCGCCTGCCCGCACCGCGAATTCGCTGGCCGGCCTGCGCGTCATGTGCATCGACAACGACGCCCGCATCCTCGACGGCATGCGGCTTCTGCTCGAGGGCTGGGGCTGCAGCATCGGCACGTTTTCGGGTTCGGAGGATTTCGCCAAGGCCGATCGTCCCGACATCGTGCTTGCCGACTATCATCTCGATGGCAGAAGCGGCCTCGACATCATCGCCCGCCTGCGTGACATCCATGGTTCCGACCTGCCGGCCGTGCTGGTCACCGCCGACCGCTCCACTGAGGTCCGTGCCGCTGCCGCCGCGCTCGACGTGCCGGTGATCAACAAGCCGCTGAAGCCGGCGGTGCTGCGTTCGATGATGGCAAGGGTCAGGCCGCTGGCGTCGGCGGCCGAGTAGGGTTCAATGCATGTCGCCCAGAAGTGTGCCCCGGTTCTGGGACCACGACATGCATCGAACAAGAGCTAAAGCGGGTCGCATGAATCCGTTCAGCGCGATGCGCTTTAGCCTGCTGGCTGCAACGGATCGCTGCCGATCTTGGACAGCTGGATCACCGCCTGGGTGCGGCTGTCGACGCCGAGCTTTTGCAGGATGGCCGAGACATGCGCCTTGACCGTCGCTTCGGAGACGCTGAGTTCGTACGCGATCTGCTTGTTGAGCAGGCCTTCGGCCAGCATGCCGAGGACACGCGTCTGCTGCGGTGTCAGCGCCTGCAGCCGCTTGATCAGGTCGGATATTTCGGGGTCGCGCTCGACGCCGAGGTCGATGCCGACGGGTGCTGCGATGTCGCCGGCCAGCACCGTCTGCACGGCGCTGCGAATCTCTTCCATACTGGCCGATTTGGAGATGAAGCCGGACGCGCCGAGATCGAGCGCGCGCCGGATGGTCACCGGGTCGTCATGTGCCGACACCACCACCAGCGGCACCGCCGGGTGGATGCCGCGCAGCGCGATCAGACCGGACAGGCCGCTGGCGCCCGGCATCGACAGGTCGAGCAGCACGAGGTCGACATCCTCATTGGCCACGACCAGGGCCTTGGCGCTTTCGAAATCGCCGGCCTCGTGAATGGCTGCGACATCACCAACGCCGGCAAGCGCCTCTTTCAGCGCGCCGCGGAAAAGCGGATGGTCGTCGGCGATGACGAAGGTGTAACCCGACGGCAAATGTTCCTCCCCAAATCCCTTATTGATTATCGGCTTTTACGGGGACCGGACGATTATGCGGCGAAGCGCTTTGTCTTCATGCGGCAATGGCCGGACGGGGCATTCCCCGCCGGGCAGTTCAGGTCTTTTGCGAATTGAGATTGGCGCCGTCATCCTTGTCCATTTCCTTGACGATGCCCATGAAGCCGCGCAGCATGCGCTCCATATAGCTCATCGTCTTGTCGAAATCCTCCTCGCTCGGCAGCTTCGATTCGAGGCGGGCGGACAGCGAGTTCTCGAGCTTGGCGACGCGTTCGTCCATTGCTTTCATCGAGGCCTGCAAACGGTCGACTTCGTCCTGGAAGGCGGCGCGTTCGTCGGCGGCCATCTTGCAGACGAGCTGGCCGGAGCGCTCCTCGCATATCGACATGGCGCCGGTCCGGGTGTCCATGCGGACATAACCGTTGGCGGATTTTTCCAGCCGGTAGCGGTCGGTCTCTTCGGACCAGGCCGATGCCGCAACCAGCGAGACCAGTGCGGCGGGGATCAGTATGTGCTGCAGACGCATGTTCCATCCTCCACGAGCCAGTATGCGCAACCTATCACAGCTTTGCGCCGTAAATGCGGACGAGTTGCCCTTCCCCGCATGAGCCATCCGGACCAGAGCGGGTCGCCGTTCCACGGCGCTCCGCTCTATCTCCTTGTTTTAACGCAATTCCGGGCGGAAAACCGCTTCACACTTTTCCTGGAATTGCTTTATAGCGCAACAATGTCTCAGATCATCTACAAGATCGCGCCCGAAGCCCTTTGGCGCGAGGCCGAGAAAAACGGCCGCTTCACCGGCGCTCCGATCGACGTCGCCGACGGCTTCATCCATTTCTCCACTGCTGATCAGGTCAGGGAGACGGCGGCGAAGCATTTCGCCGGCCAGACGGATTTGCTGCTGATCGCCATCGACGGGGCGCTGCTCGGTGACGCGCTGAAATACGAGGTCTCGCGCGGCGGCGCGCTGTTTCCGCATCTCTATGGCGTGCTCGATATGAGCGCCGTGCTGTGGGTGAAACCATTGCCGCTCGGCGCTGATGGCGCACACCAGTTTCCGGCGCTGGAGGCCGAATGAGCGTGTTCGATCGCATCGGCCAGAAACTGCTGTTCACCTTCGATCCGGAAACGGCGCATGGCATGTCGATCGCGGCGCTGCGATGCGGTCTGCCGGTCGGCGCACGGGTGGTGCGAGACGATAGGTTGAAGGTCAGCCTCTGTGGCATCGCCTTTCCCAATCCGCTCGGCATGGCCGCCGGCTACGACAAGAACGCCGAGGTACCGGACGCGCTGCTTGGGCTCGGTTTCGGCTTTGCCGAAGTCGGTACCGTGACGCCGCTGCCGCAGGCGGGCAATCCGAAGCCGCGCATCTTCCGGCTGACCCAGGATGACGCGGTGATCAACCGCCTGGGCTTCAACAATGAGGGCCACGAGGCGGCGGAAAAACGCCTTGCCGCGCGCCAGGGACGCGGCGGCATTGTCGGCGTCAACATCGGCGCCAACAAGGACAGCGCCGATCGTGTCCGTGACTATGAGTTGGGCGTTTCCCGCTTTGCGAAATACGCCAGCTATCTCACCGTCAACATCTCGTCGCCCAACACGCCCGGCCTGCGCACCATGCAGGCGCGCGAACAGCTCGGCGAACTGTTGTCTCGGGTCATGGCGGTGCGTGCAGCAGCTTCGGCGCAGCCGCTCCTCTTCCTCAAGATCGCGCCCGATCTGGTCGAGGCCGAGCTGGAGGACATCGCCGCCGAAGTCAGCGAGAAGCAGATCGACGGCGTCATCGTCTCCAACACGACGCTGGCGCGGACCGGATTGCGTAGCACAAGCGGCGAGACCGGCGGGCTCTCGGGAAAACCGCTGTTCGAGCGCTCGACCATCGTGCTGGCCAAGATGCGTCGGCTGCTCGGGCCGGAGCGCGCCATTATCGGCGTCGGCGGCGTCGATTCCACTGATGCCGCGCTGGAAAAAATCCGCGCCGGCGCCGATCTCGTCCAGCTCTACACCGGCATGATCTATGCCGGGCCGGCGCTGCCGGGGCGCATCCTTGCCGGGATGGTGCGATTTGCCGACAAGGAGCGGCTGAAATCATTGCGCGAACTGCGCGACAGCCGGCTCGATCAGTGGGCTGCCAGGCCGCTCTAAAACGCCGTGCGCAACCGGAGCCGCAGGATGGCCAGCAGGCTAAAGCCGCGCACCAGCAGGAAGACGTGCAGCGCCGCCCACAGGCCGTGATTGCCGAGAGACGGCGCCAAGCTGAACAATGCGGCGCTGAAGGCCAGGAACGACACCAGCATCATGTTGCGCATGTCGCGCGACCACGTGGCGCCGATGAAGACGCCGTCCATCTGGAAGGCCAGCACGCCGCTCAACGGTGTCAGTGCCGCCCACGGCAGATAGATGTCGGCAGCAGCACGAACGTCCTGCGACGTGGTCATCAAAGAAATCAGGCCGGCGCCGCCGAGCCAGAAGATCAGCGTCGCGGTTCCGGCGAGGCCGAACCCCCAGAACAAGGTCAGACGCACCGCCCGGCGGAACGCCGTCTCGGCGCGTGCGCCGATCGCGCGTCCCGCCAACTGCTCGGCGGCTGTGGCAAAACCGTCGAGGAAATAGCCGGCGACGAGAAAGAAGTTCATCAGCACGGCATTGGCGGCCAGCGTCAGCGTGCCGAACTGCGCGCCCTGGCGGGTGAACAGCGCGAAAGCGGCGAGCAGCGAGAACGAGCGGATCATGATATCGCGGTTGAGCGACAGCATGCGCAGGAAAGCGGGCATGTCGAGCAGGCGATGCCGCGGCAGGCGGGGTGCGGCCCGGAACCGCCAGACAACGATGGCGAGACCCAACAGCATGGCCAGACATTCGCCGGTGACGGTCGCCCAGGCCACGCCGGCGACGCCCCAGCCAAGCTTCAGGCCGAGCAGGATGCAAAGCACGATGTTGATGCCGTTGAGCACCCCCTGCAGCATCAGCCCAAGCCCGCCCTCACCGCGTCCAAGGACATAACCGAGGATGGCATAGTTGATCAGCGTGAAGGGCGCGGCGAGCATTCTGATGTGGATATAGACGCCCATCGCCTCGCTGACGCGCGCTTCGCCGCCGATGAATTTCTGGCCGGCGATGGCGATCAGCGGCGCAAGGGCGACAAGCACGATGCCGGCCGCGGCCGCGATCAGCACGGCGCGCCAGAACACCGCCTGCTCCTCCAGTTCGTCGCCGCGCCCGAACGCCTGGGCGACGAGGCCGGTGGTGCCGGAGCGCAGGAAATTGAAGGTGCTGAAGACGACGTCGAAGACCAGCGCCCCGGCCGTCAGGCCGCCGAGCAGGGCGGCATCGCCGAACTGCCCGACCACAGCCGTGTCGACGATGCCAAGCAGCGGCGTCGTCAGATAGGCGAGCGTCATCGGCACGGCGATGGCGAGCACCGAACGGTTGGTGACGGCGAAGGGTCTCGCGTCGGCTGGGGTTGCACCCGTGTCCAGGGGATTGCTGCCTTGCTGATTGCGGCTTGATCGAACAGCCGATGTGCCCCATTTTCCGGCCGCCGCGCAATCACTCTTGCCGTGACGGCCAACCGAAATGTTCTTCTGGCGCGAGCCCGCCGGATCCGAGTACTGGTTTTAAGCAATTCCCAAGGGGAAGCGCTACGCGCTTCTCCCGGGAAAACCGCTGCACACTTTTCCTGGAATTGCTTTAGCCATGCCCCTGCAGATCGTCCATCACCCCGACTACGATGCCGGCTTCGCGGTCAATCATCGCTTTCCGATGAGCAAATATCCGCTGCTGATGCAGGCCTTGCATATCAGGGGTCTGATCCATGCCGAGGCGCTGTCGATGCCCGAGCCGGCGCCGGCCTCATGGCTGAAGCTTTCCCATGCAGCTGATTATGTCGACCAGGTCATCACGTGTTCGGTGCCTGAGAAGATCGAGCGCGAGATCGGCTTTCCCGTGGGTCCGCGCGTTTCCCTCAGGGCGCAACTCGCCGCCGGCGGCACGGTGCTGGCGGCACGGCTGGCGCTTGTCAACGGCATTGCCTGCAACAGCGCCGGCGGCAGCCACCATGCGCGGCGTGCGCAAGGCGCGGGCTTCTGCACTTTCAACGATGTCGCCGTCGCTTCGCTGGTGCTGCTAGCCGAAGGTTCCGCCCAAACCATCCTGATCATCGATCTCGATGTGCATCAGGGCGACGGCACGGCGGATATACTGAGAGAGGAACCACGCGCCTTCACCTTTTCCATGCATGGCGAGCGCAATTATCCGGTGCGCAAGATTGCCTCCGATCTCGACGTTGCGCTGCCGGACGGCACCGGCGATGGCGCCTATCTCGAACGGCTGGGTGTCCTCCTGCCGGAGCTCTCGGCCAAGGCGCACTGGGACATCGTCTTCTACAATGCCGGTGTCGACGTGCATGCCGAGGACCGGCTCGGCCGGCTATCGCTCAGCGATGACGGCGTGCGTGCCCGCGACGCCATGGTGATCGGTCATTTCCGCGCGCTGGGCATCCCGGTCTGCGGTGTCATCGGCGGCGGCTATTCGACCGATGTCGCAGCGCTCGCGGCGCGCCACGCCATCCTGTTCGAGGTGGCGTCGGACTTTGCCTGAGTGGCCTTTGGTTTGAGCACAATCTTTTCCGAAAACCGGTTTCCACTTTTCGGGATCATGCCTCCGCTTCACTTCCGGTAGTTCGCGAGCCTGAGCAGGATGAACACCGGCACGACGATCGCGGCGCCGAGCAGGATATAGCCCAAGAAGCGATAGACCGCATTGAAGCCGAGGTTCCAAAGATCGATGAAGAAACCCTGGATGTGGTAGAAGACGTCCATCGGCGTCCAGCCGAACGCATTCATGACCAGGCCGACGAGGAACGACACGACCAGCAGCTTGACGATCACCCTGACGGGCGAGTCACCGAGAAAGCGCGTCACTGTGGACAAGGGGCCTGCCTCCAAATTCGGGTGCCCCGGATTCGGGGGTACAGGGGCACGAATACGCACTTGCTGCGCCCGCATCAAGGCAGGCGGACTGGCGCAATCGGTCGGGGTTTCCAACAGCCGTTTCCGAAGAGCTGTCCAAGGCGATTGCCCGAAGCACGCCCGTCATGATATCGAGGAGCCGACGCGGGTATGATGTAATGGTAGCTTGTCAGCTTCCCAAGCTGAACGCGAGGGTTCGATTCCCTCTACCCGCTCCAGTTCCTATCCCACTTCCCGCAAGATAAAATCGTGCAGCATCTTGGCCGCCGGCGACAGGACGCGGTTCTTCACCGTGATCAGGCTGTAGGGCCGGACCTCGATGTCGAACTCGGTCTGGACGACGTCGATGGCGCCGGCGAGACCGTCGGGGTTCTGGATGAATTTTGCCACCTGGATCGACACCGGGGCGATGGCGTCGGACTGCGCCACCATGACCAGGGTGAGCAGCAGCGACGAGGTGTTGAGGATGCGGTCCGGCAGGGCGATGTTGCGGTTCAGGAAATTGCTCTCCATCGCCTGGCGCAGCGGCGACCCGCCCGACTGGAACACCCAGTCAAAGGCGGCGGTGTCCTCCAGCCTCACCGCCTTCCCATTGTTTAGAGGATGGCCGTTGCTCAGCGGGTGGCCTCGGCGCACGATCAGGCAGGCCTTCTCGACGCCGATGACGCGCGATTCGAACAGGCGCGGATTGAGGTCTTCGGGGACACGGGCGATGATGAAATCATGGCGCGTGGCGATCAGTTCGCGCGCCAGCACATTTGACGTCTCGACCTGCATGGTAATCTCGATGCGCGGATAAAGGCGGCGTATCTCGCGGATCGCCGGGACCGCCAGTTCGATCGCCGGCGCCGTCACCGCGCCAAGGAACACCGAGCCGCCCTTGCCGGCCTTGAGCTCCGATATTTCGCGGTCGGCCTCGCGCATTTCGAGCAGGATCGAGCGCGCGCGCCGCGCCAGCGCCTTGCCGTAAGGGGTGAGCGTGATGCCGCGCGGCAGCCTTTCGCACAGCTTGACCTCAAGCACCGCTTCCATCTCGGAAATCATGCGCGAGGCCGCCGGCTGCGAGATGTTCATCACCTGGGCGGCCGCGCTCACCCGACCGTGATCGTCCAGCGCTGCGATCATGCGCATGTGACGCAGGCTCAAGCCACTGCGCAGAAGTGTCTCGCCATCGCCCGGCAATTCATCGTAACCGCTTGAAATTCCCTGAGGACCTCGTAAAGCCGCCATGCCTTTTCCCGCTTCCGCCACTGTTCCAGCCCGGTCTCGTCATATACCGGTTTTGGTATAGCAACCACCGAAGATCGCATTTGACAGTTATGGCAAAGGGTCACACTTTCGCGCGTCCTCAAGACTTGACGGTCGATGACGAGCAAAATCGTATCGATTTAAATCAAGACTGTGGGCCGATTGGGAGGATACCGGAGATCGATTATGACGGCGGCGGCGCTTTGGCGCATCCGCCCGACTGCGCGGCCCGCGAAGCCCCGAGGTGTCGCGTCCATCAACCAGGGAGAGTTTACGTGAAAATCATCAAGACACTGGCCGCCGTCGCGGCCCTTGGCATCGCTGCCATGACCTACTCGGCGCATGCAGCCGACAAGGGTCTTGTCGGCGTGCTGATGCCGACCAAGACCTCGCAGCGCTGGATCAATGACGGCGATGCCGTCAAGTCCCAGCTCGAAGCTCTCGGCTACACGGTCGACCTGCAGTACGCGCAGGACGACATCCCCAACCAGCTCAGCCAGCTGGAAAACGAAATCACCAAGGGCCCGAAGGCGCTGATCATCGCTTCGATCGACGGCACGACCCTGTCGGACGCGCTGCAGAAGGCCGCTGACGCCGGCGTCGTCGTCGTCGCCTATGACCGCCTGATCAAGAAGACCGCCAATGTCGATTACTACACCACCTTCGACAATTTCGGCGTCGGCGTGATCCAGGCGAACTCGCTGGTCAAGGGCCTCAAGGAGCGCTTCCCGAACACCAAGCCGTGGAACGTCGAACTGTTCGGCGGCTCGCCGGACGACAACAACGCCTTCTTCTTCTACAACGGCGCAATCTCGGTGCTGCAGCCGCTGATCGATGACGGCTCGATCAAGATCAAGTCCGGCCAGACTGGCATGGACAAGGTCGGCACGCTGCGCTGGCTCGCCGCGACCGCCCAGGCGCGCATGGACAACCTTCTGTCGGCCAACTACTCGGACGGCAGCCGCGTCGATGGCGTTCTGTCGCCCTATGACGGCCTGTCGCGCGGTATCACCGCTTCGCTGCGCGCCGTCGGTTACGGCACCGACGCCCAGCCGTGGCCGATCGTGACCGGCCAGGACGCCGAGACTGCTTCGGTCAAGCTGATCATCACGGGCGAGCAATACTCGACCGTGTTCAAGGACACCCGCGAACTGGCCAAGGCCACCGTCGAACTCGTCGACAAGGTGCTCTCGGGCGGCAAGCCGGACGGCCTCGATGAAAAGACCTACAATAACGACGTCAAGGTCGTTCCCTCGATCCTTTTGACGCCGCATGAGGTCGACAAGTCGAACTACCAGGCACTGGTCGTCGACTCCGGCTACATCAAGGCCGACGAACTGAAGTAATCCGTTTAGAAAGACAGGGGTCCTGCGCGACGCAGGACCCCTTTCCGTTCACAAGCGACCCCGGTATTGTTTCTACCGGACTTAGTTTGCGTGCATGTCGTTGTCTCAAACCGCAAGCACTTTGGAGCGACATGCAACAGGAGGAGCTTGCCCTGATGACGACGATTTTGGAGATGCGCGACATCACCAAGACCTTCCCCGGCGTGAAGGCGCTGTCGAACGTCAACCTCAGCGTCGAAGAAGGCGAGATCCACGCCGTGGTTGGCGAGAACGGCGCCGGCAAGTCGACGCTGATGAAAGTTCTGTCGGGCGTCTATCCCGTCGGCACATATGACGGCCAGATCATTTTTCAGGGTCAGGAATGCCAGTTCAAAGGTATCCATGACAGCGAACACAAGGGCATCGTCATCATCCACCAGGAGCTAGCGCTGGTGCCGATGCTGTCGATCACCGAAAATATCTTCCTCGGCAACGAAAACGCCCGATACGGCGTCATCGACTGGGATGCCAACGAGGCGCGCACCGCTGCCCTGTTGAAGAAGGTGGGCCTCAAGGAGGACCCCAAGACACTGATCACCAATATCGGCGTCGGCAAGCAGCAGCTGGTCGAGATCGCCAAGGCGCTGAGCAAGGACGTCAAGCTTTTGATCCTCGATGAGCCGACCGCGTCGCTCAGCGAGAAAGACAGCCAGGCGCTGCTCGATCTTCTGCTCGAATTCAAGCGGCAAGGCATGACCTCGATCCTGATCTCGCACAAGCTCAACGAGATCAACCGGGTCGCCGACAAGGTAACCGTCATCCGTGACGGGCGCACCATCGAGACGCTGGCCAAGAAGGATATCTCCGAAGACCGCATCATCACCTCGATGGTCGGCCGTTCGCTAGACGACCGCTATCCGCCGCGCGAGCCCAAGATCGGCGAAGTCGTGTTCGAGGTGAAGAACTGGTCGGTCTATCACCCGCTCCATGCCGAGCGGCAGGTGATCAAGGGCATCGACATCAATGTGCGCAAGGGCGAGGTGGTCGGCATCGCCGGGCTGATGGGCGCCGGCCGCACCGAATTCGCCATGAGCCTGTTCGGCCGCTCCTATGGCCGCCGCATCACCGGCGAAGTGCTGCTCAAGGGCAAGCCGGTCGATGTCTCGTCGGTAAGCAAGGCGGTCCAACACGGCATCGCCTATGTCACCGAGGACCGCAAGACCTACGGCCTCAACCTCATCGACCATATCAAGCATAACATTACGCTGGCCAATCTCGACGGCGTGTCGCGCCACAGCGTGATCGACGACATGCGCGAACTTGCGGTCGCCAACGACTATCGCAAGAAGACCAATATCCGAGCGTCCAGCGTCTATCAGATGACCGGCAATCTTTCCGGCGGCAACCAGCAGAAGGTGGTGCTGTCGAAATGGTTGTTTGCCGACCCTGACGTGCTGATCCTCGACGAGCCGACACGCGGCATCGATGTCGGCGCCAAGTATGAAATCTACACGATCATCGCGCGCCTTGCCTCGGAGGGTAAGGCGATCGTGGTTATCTCGTCGGAAATGCCGGAATTGCTAGGGATTACCGACCGCATCTACGTCATGAACGAAGGGCGCATGGTGGGCGAAATGCCGGCGGCGGAAGCAAGCCAGGAAAAGATAATGCGCGCTATCGTCCGGGGAGAAGGAAAAGCAGCATGAGCACCGAAAGCGCCCCCGCCCCGCAGGGCAACGTCGCCGACGAACAGCGCCCGCGCATCGCCGTCTCGGCGCTGGCGACGAATTTGCGCGAATACGGGCTGATCATAGCCCTGATCGTCATCATGCTGTTCTTTCAGTTCACCACGTCGGGGACGTTGTTCAAGCCGGTCAACCTCAGCAATCTGGTGCAGCAGAACTCCTTCATCATCGTGATGGCGCTGGGCATGCTGCTGGTGATCGTATCGGGCTATATCGACCTCAGCGTCGGATCGGTCGCCGGTTTCATCGGCGCGCTGGCGGCAAACATGATGGTTATCTGGCAGCTCGGACCGCTGAGCAATCCGCTGGTGGTTTCGATCGTCTGCCTGGTCGCGGGTGGCCTGATCGGCGCCGCGCAAGGGTATTGGATCGCCTATCACCGGATACCGAGCTTCATTGTCACGCTGGCCGGAATGCTGATCTTCCGCGGCATTTGCCAGGCGTTGCTTGGCGGCGGCTCGTCGGTTGGTCCGCTTCCCGACGACTTCAAGATGCTCAGCTCCGGCTTCATCCCGGATGTGATCGGCCCACTGACGCTCGTCCCGCCGGTCGTGAACGCAGCCGGCAAGACCATCATGGGCAGCGGCGTGACCCTGCACATGACGACGGTCGTGCTGGGGCTGATCGCCGTGCTCGCCTATGCCTATTTCGGGGTCCGCACCCGGCGCAAACGAGAACGCCATGGTTATGAGGCCGAGCCCTTCACCCTGTTCGTCGTCAAGACGCTGGTCGCCAGCGCGCTGGCGCTGTTCCTGGTCTATGAGTTTGCCAGCTACCGCGGCCTGCCGGTGGTGCTGCTGGTCATGGGCGTGCTGATCACGCTGTTCGTCTTCGTCACCAAGCGCATGACCATCGGGAGGCGCATCTACGCCATGGGCGGCAATCCCAAGGCGGCGCAGCTGTCGGGCATCAACACCGAGCGGCTGACGCTGATGGTGTTCATCAATATGGGCGTGCTGTCGGCGCTTGGCGGCCTGATCATCGCGGCTCGTCTGGGCCAGGCGGTCCCGGCGGCGGGTCTCGGCTCGGAGCTCGACGTCATCGCCGCCGTGTTCATCGGCGGCGCCTCGGCAATGGGCGGCGTCGGCCAGGTCATCGGGGCGGTCGTCGGCGGCTTCATCATGGGCGTGATGAACAACGGCATGTCGATCATGGGCGTCAATGTCGACTGGCAGCAGGTGGTCAAAGGCCTGGTGCTGCTCGGCGCCGTCATCTTCGACGTCTACAACAAGAACAAGGCCTGACAAGCTTCAGGCGAGGCAAGCAGGAGGCATACGATCGCGGCGCAGCCGGCAAATTGTCGGCATAAGAAGTCCCCCGAGGGATCGAGGTCGCGAGCGCAATCCGGACGAAGAGTTCAACCCGTGGCGCGGCTAGGTCCGAGCCGCGCAGGTCAAGGTTTGCCAAGAGGCATCCAAGGCCAAGCACATGAGAGAGGATTTAATCATGCTGATCTCCCAGATCCTCGACGACGCCGAGACCATCCGCGTCGTCGCCCGCAATGGCGGCGGCAAGACCAGGATCATCAACGGCGCCCGCAGCGTCTATTCGCTGGCCATGGAGGCCGCGCGAACCGGCACGGGCCTCGCCGCGCTGATCGAGCGCAAGGGGTTCGGTGAAGCGATAGACCTCGACGCCGTCTACAAGAAGGGCCGGCTGGTGTCGCCGATCAACCATCCCGATCCTGCGCATCTGCATCTGACCGGCACCGGCCTGACCCATCTCGGCTCGGCGGCGACGCGCGATTCCATGCACAAGAAGCTCAGCGATGGCGGCGAGGAGCAGCTTACCGATTCCATGAAGATGTTCCGCATGGGGCTCGAAGGCGGCAAGCCGGCCAAGGGCCAGACCGGCGTGCAGCCGGAATGGTTCTACAAGGGCAACGGCACCATGGCGGTGGCGCCGGGCGCCGCACTGATGTCGCCGGCCTTTGCGCAGGACGCCGGCGAGGAGCCGGAAATCGCCGGCATCTATGTCATCGGCGACGACGGCGCGCCGTTCCGCGTCGGCTTCACGCTGTCGAACGAGTTTTCCGATCATGTTACCGAGCGGGTGAACTATCTGTTTCTGGCACATTCCAAACTGCGCAACGCCTCGTTCGGGCCGGAAATCCTGATCGGCGACCTGCCGGCCGACGTCAGGGGCTCATCGCGAATCTATCGCGACAGCAATTTGCTGTGGGAAAAGCCGTTCCTGTCGGGCGAAGCGAACATGTCGCACACAATCGCCAATCTCGAACATCACCACTTCAAATATTCGGCCTTCCGCCAGCCGGGCGACGTGCATGTGCACATGTTCGGCACGGCGACGCTGTCCTTTGCCGACGGCATCAAGACTCAGGCTGGCGACGTGTTCGAGATCGAGGCCGGGGATTTCGGCCTGCCGCTGCGCAACCCGCTGGAGATTGAGCAGCCGGTGACGGTGGCGGTGAAGGCGCTTTGAGAGCGTAATCTCCCCCCTTGAGGGGGAGATGTCGCCGAAGGCGACAGAGGGGGTCGTTGCGCGTGGAGCGCTAAAGTCTTCCGCGGCTGAGAGGCGCTGGCATTCTATGCGCAGCGACCCCCTCTGGCCTGCCGGCCATCTCCCCCTCAAGGGGGGAGATTGGCAGTTCCAACCTCAATAAATATCGAAATCGAAATACTTGGCCTGGATCTTCTTGTAAGTGCCGTCGGCGACGATGGCGTCTATCGCCGCGTTGAGCTTGTCGCGAAGTGCCGTGTCCTCCAGGCGGACAGCGATGCCGGCTTGCGTCTCGGTGCCCTTGACGTCACCGACAAGCTTGCAGCAGCCGTCGCTCGCCTTCTTCAGCCAGTCCATCAGCACGAACTTGTCGGAGATGACGGCGTCGAGACGGCCGTTCTGCAAGTCGGTGATCGCCTCTTCCTGGGTGGGGTAGAGTTTCGCCTCGGCGCCGGCCTTGCCATAGGCGTCCTGCGCATAGTCGGCCTGGGTGGTCGAGGCCTGCGCGCCCACCGTCTTGCCGGCAAGGGCTGCCGGTTCGGTGGAAGTGAGGTCGCTGTCCTTGGGCGCCACCAGCGCCAGCGGCGTCGTGTAGTATTTGTTGGTGAAGGCGACCTGTTTCTTGCGCTCCTCGGTGATGCTCATCGAGGCGATGATGGCGTCGAACTTTTTCGCCTGCAGCGCCGGGATGATGCCGTCCCAGTCCTGGGTGACGATCTCGCACTCGACCTTCATCTGCGCACACAGCGCATTGGCAATGTCGATGTCGAAGCCCTCGATCTTGCCGTCCGCGGTGATGGTGTTGAAGGGCGGATAAGCGCCCTCGGTGCCGATCTTCAATTTCTCCTGCGCCTCAGCCAGCGAGCCGGCCGATATCACCAGCATGGCAGCGCCCGCTGCCGATATGATCCATCTTGAAATCTGCATTTTGGTTCCCCTTGCGCGCCGTTCTCTTGCCGGCCACCGAAAGGCAGCCAAGCATGGTGAGGCAGCGCAGGCAAGTATTTTGCCTGACGGTGATCGAAGGTTCAGCCGGCGGGGCGGAAATGCTTGGAGAGCTTGAGGCCTTGCGCCTGGTAGTTCGAGCCGAGATC
The DNA here is from genome assembly GCF_040323635.1 of Mesorhizobium sp. M0037. Taxonomy (NCBI): domain Bacteria; kingdom Pseudomonadati; phylum Pseudomonadota; class Alphaproteobacteria; order Hyphomicrobiales; family Phyllobacteriaceae; genus Mesorhizobium; species Mesorhizobium sp. M0037. The sequence goes on from NZ_JAMYVB010000004.1 coordinate 60,568, forward strand.
GGTGCCGTAAAGCGCCTGCGGCCGCTGCAGCATGTGTTCGTAGACCAGCCGGCCGACGATCTGGCCGTGGTCGAGGATGAACGGCACTTCGTGGCTGCGCACTTCGAGCACCGCCCGGCTGCCGGTGCCGCCTGAGGCCGAATGGCCGAAGCCCGGATCGAAGAAGCCGGCATAGTGAACACGGAATTCGCCAACCAGCGGATCGAAGGGCGTCATCTCGGCGGCGTAGAGCGGCGGCACGTGCACGGCTTCGCGGCTGACCAGGATGTAGAACTCGTCCGGGTCGAGCACCAGTTCGCCGGCGCCGCTCTTATAGAGCGGCTCCCAGAAATCGGCGGCATCCTGGGCGGCGCGCTTGTCGACATCGATCAAGCCGGTGTGATGCTTGCCGCGATAGCCGACCAGGCCGTTCTGGTCGCCGTCAAGATCGATCGACAGCGCAATGCCGCCGCCGGAAATGTTGGGCGGCTCGGTCGCCACCAGCATCTCGGCGCGGTGCAATTCGTTCAGCTCTGCCTCCGACAACAGCGCGTTGCCGGTGCGAAAGCGGATCTGCGACAGTCTCGATCCGGCGCGTACGACGATCGGGAAGGTGCGCGGACTGACTTCAAGATAAAGCGGTCCGTGATAGCCGGCGGCGATCTTGTCGAACTCATGGCCGCGATCGGTCATCACCCGGGTGAAGATGTCGAGCCGGCCTGTCGAGCTCTTCGGGTTGGCCGAGGCCGACACGTTTGCGGGCAGCGCCAGGCTTTCGAGCAGCGGCACGATGTAGACGCAGCCGGTTTCCAGCACCGCGCCCTCGGCGAGACTGAACTCATGCAATTTCAGCCGGTGAAGCTTGTCGGCCACCAGATGATCGGGACCCGGCAGGAAGGAGGCGCGCACGCGAAAAGCCTTGTCGCCGAGCCTCAGATCGAGGCTCGCCGGCTGCACCTGGTCGACATCGAGCGCGCGCGGCGACTTCAGCGCGCCGGACTGAAACAGCGCGGAAATGTCCTGATCGGGAAGAATGCCTGTCTGCCGCAAAAGGCTGGCTCCGCTCCAAGGTCGGTCTCTTTGTGGCAGGTTCTTGCCGCAAAACCGCTGGATATTATTGCGGAACCTGTCTGGTACAAACCTCTTAATGAAGCCGGCAATTGACGCAAGCGCAGGTGAGGTCTAAAGGGTCGTTATCCCGTGGTGATTTGGCCGGTCGGCTTGCAGCCACGTTAAACAAGTCGCTAAAGGACCGTCGGGCCGCAAGGCCATATGGACCGGTTGCGACTTTCGCGGCCGGTTTTTTTGTGTCTGGAACAAAAGCGATGAGCACCAAGAAGCGTAACTGGAAGCCTCAGACCGCACTCGTGCACGGGGGAACACTGCGTTCCCAGTTCGGCGAGACGTCGGAAGCGATGTATCTCACCCAAGGCTATGTCTATGAAACGGCGCAGGCCGCGGAAGCCCGTTTCAAGGGCGAGGAGCCGGGCTTCATCTATTCGCGCTATGCCAACCCTACCGTCGACATGTTCGAAAAGCGCATGTGCGCGCTGGAGGGTGCCGAAGATGCGCGCGCAACGGCGTCCGGCATGGCGGCGGTGACGGCAGCGCTCCTGTGCAGCGCCAAGGCCGGCGACCATATCGTTGCGGCGCGCGCGCTGTTCGGCTCCTGCCGCTGGGTGGTGGAGACGCTGGCGCCGAAATACGGCATCGAGGCAACGCTGGTCGACGGCACCGACATCGCCAACTGGGAAAAGGCGGTGCGGCCGAACACGAAACTGTTCTTCCTGGAAAGCCCGACCAATCCGACGCTGGAAGTGGTCGACATCGCAGCGGTGGCGGCGCTCGCCACCTCGATCGGCGCCAGGCTGATCGTCGACAATGTCTTTGCCACGCCCTTGCAGCAGAAGCCCTTGCAGCTCGGCGCCCATATCGTCGTCTACTCCGCGACCAAGCACATTGACGGCCAGGGACGCTGTCTCGGCGGCATCATCCTGTCGGACAAGAAATGGATCGACGAGAATTTGCACGACTATTTCCGCCACACCGGCCCGAGCCTGTCGCCGTTCAACGCCTGGACGCTGCTCAAGGGCCTGGAGACGCTGCCGGTTCGGGTGCGCCAGCAGACGGAAAGCGCGGCCAAGATCGCGGATTTCCTGGCAGGACGGCCGGAAATCGCCCGCGTCATCTATCCCGGCCGCGCCGACCACCCGCAGGCCGACATCGTCAAGAAGCAGATGACAGGCGGATCGACGCTGATCTGCCTCGACGTCAAGGGCGGCAAGCAGGCGGCCTTCGCCTTGCAGAACGCGCTCGACATCGTGCTGATCTCCAACAATCTCGGCGACGCCAAGAGCCTGATCACCCATCCGGCGACCACCACGCACAAGAACCTCAGCGACGAAGCTCGCGCCGAGCTCGGCATCGGGCCGGGAACGCTCAGGCTGTCGGTCGGCCTTGAGGACACGGACGATCTGCTGGAGGACGTTGCGCAGGCGCTGAAGGCAGCCGGGTAGGCCGCGAGGCGTCACGCTCCCGACGAAGCCTCTTCCAGCTCGGCTGCCTTGGTGCCGATGATCATGGTGTTGCCGCGCCAGTCGACGGCGCCGCTCAGCCAGCCGCGCGCCCAGATGGCGGGAAGCATCATGTCGCGGACCATCATCGCCGGGACCATGCGCAGCGACAGGTGCCAGCCCTTGGCCGCGGCCAGCGCGCATTCGGGAATGTAGGCCGCCGCCAGCACGGCCAACACCGTGGCCGGCAGGCTGATGCCGGCACTTGCGGCCGCCACCAGCGCCAACGCCAACGGCACGGCGACGCCGGTCAGGATCTCGGGTGCGAAAAACAGCGGGAAGGTGACGCGGCGCAACCGCGCCCAGCGCGCCTGACGCGACCAGATGTCGGGAAGTCGGCGCTGCCCCAGTGGTTGCTCGAAAGGCGAGGCAACGAGATTGACGCGCAGGCCCAGTCCGTTGACCAGCTTGGTTGCAGCAGCATCCTCGGCGATCTCGGCGGCCAGCGCGCGGATACCGCCACTGGTATCGAGCATCGGCTTGTTCCACAGCATGCTCTTGCCTTGGGCAAAGCCGAGACCGAGCGCCTCGCCGGCATATTGCCAGCGCGCCTGCAGCGTGTTGAGGAACGCGCATTCGACCTCGGCCCAAAAGCCATCCGGCCGAGAGCCGATCGGCGTCGAGCAGATAAGCCCGGTATTGGTCCGCCAGGCCGCCATCATGTGCTGGACGTAATCCCTAGGCATCAGCACGTTGGAATCCGCGAGAATAACCCAATGGTAGTGCGCCGCTTCCCAGCCCTTGACGCAGTTGTTGAGCTTCGGGTTGCTGCTGACGCGGTCGTCGCCGATCAGCAGCCGGGCCGGCACGTTGGGAAACAGGACGATCGCCCTGTTTATCAGTTTGACGACGGGATCGTCGGCGTGAGCGACGCAGAAGATCAGTTCGTAGCGCGGCCAGTCGAGCGAGAAAGCTCGCTGCAGCGTCTCTTGTGTGAACGGCTCCACGCCGCGCGACGGCACGACGATCGAGACCGGTGGCTGCTCGTTGGACGGCGGAGGGATGAGACGGCGCGCTTTCAGCTTCGACGATGCAAGCAGGATGCTGGCGAGATTGGAAAGAAGCAAAGCGGAGGAAGCGAAGGCGGCTGTGAGAGCTGGTTCCATCGAGATCTGGTCACTCCGGAAAGGCCGCTCGCGGCTGCTTTGTCAGTCGACAGATGGGCCTTGAGTCGCCGGCAAGGTTTGCGCACACCAACATTGTCATGTGTCACTTAAATGACATTGTTTGTCGGCACCTGCGCTTTGAGGCTGGCAGGACATGCCGCTCTGCGCGTATCAAACCGCATGGCGCGACAAATGTTCCCTGCTGCGCAACCGGAGCAGCCCATGTATCGCGCCGTCACGCGCAACATCGAAGTGCAGGTCAGACCGTTCTACCTGGAGGACCGCTCGGACCCGGCGGAGAACCGTTATGTCTGGGGCTACCAGGTCACGATCGACAACCAGTCGGACGATTTCGTGCAGCTTATGTCGCGTTACTGGCACATCACCGACGGCAGCGGCCGGGTCGAGGAAGTGCGCGGCGCCGGCGTGGTCGGCGACCAGCCTGAGCTCAATCCCGGCGACAGCTATCAATACACGTCAGGCTGCCCGCTCTCGACGCCCTCCGGCTTCATGGTCGGCCACTACACCATGCGCAACAAAAAGGGCGAGACGTTCGACGTCGCTATTCCCGCGTTTTCGCTGGATCTGCCGGGGACCCGACGGACGGTGAATTAGGGGTTTTCTCCCCGTCACTATACGGGGAGAAATGCCCGGCAGGGCAATGAGGGGCAGCGCCAGACTCATGAGGTTATCTTCCACGCACATGACCTGGCTATGCGCGGCCATTCACCAAAGTTCGCGCTGCCCCTCATCCGCCCTTCGGGCACCTTCTCCCCGTGAACGGGGAGAAGGAAAAGACTTCACTGAGCTGCGAATTCCGCCGGGTCGAAGTCGTACTGCTTCGAGCAGAACTCGCAGGCGACGTGGATGCCGCCATCTTCGGTGCTGTCCTTGATCTCCTGCGCGGAAAACCCCTCGAGGATGCCGCGTATCTTGTCCCTTGAGCAGGAGCACTGGTCGGCGACCGGCACGCCGCCGAAGACGCGCACGCCATGTTCGTGGAACAGCCTGTAGAGCAGCCGCTCGGCGCCGATGGTCGGGTCGATCAGCTCGGTCGGCTCGATGGTGCCGAGCAGCGCCACCAGCTCGCGCCAAGAATTGTCGGCCGGCTCGTTCATCACGTCGCGCGGATCGCCGTCGCCTCCCGAAATGTCGGGCACGCGCATGCGCTCGGGCGACTGCGGCAGGAACTGCGCCAGGATACCGCCGGCGCGCCACTGCTCGCGCGCACCGCCGGGGCCGGGCGTCAGCAGCTTGGCCACCGACAGCCTGAGGTCGGTCGGGATCTGCTCCGACTGGCGGAAATAGGTGCGCGCGGCGTCTTCCAGCGTCTCGCCGTCGAGCTGGACGATGCCCTGATAGCGCTGCGTGTGCGCGCCCTGGTCGATGGTTAGCGCCAAAACGCCGCTGCCCAGCAGCGTCTGCTGCGAGGTCTGGCCTGCGGCCACCAGGGCCTCCAGCCGGTCGGCATCGAAGCGCGCATAGGCGCGCAATGCCGAGGGCGTGGAGAAATCCGCGACCAGCATGTCGACAGGCCCGTCGGTGCGGGTCTGCAGGATGAACTTGCCTTCAAATTTGAGCGAAGTGCCGAGCAGCACCGTCAGCACACAGGCTTCCGCCAGCAGGCGGGCGACCGGCTCGGGATAGTCATGACGGTTGAGGATGGCGTCGAGCATCGGCCCGAGCTGCACGGTGCGGCCGCGCACGTCGAGCGGGCCGACCTCGAAGGGCACGACATGATCGTCGCCGGCATAGCCGAACTCGCCGAGTTTGGGGTGATGTTCAGTCACTTGATGCGTTTCCAACATTACAAAGCTCCAGGGCGCGGCCATGCGGCCCGGAGGGGTGCATGCGTCCAAACGCGCTTGATTTGCGTGATGCGGCGCAAATAGGCATCGCGCCGCCCCGGATCAAGCGCTTGGAGATCAAGCGCCTGGAGAACAAGCGCCCAGACACCAGGCCAAAACCGCCTTCTGGGCGTGGAGCCGGTTCTCGGCTTCGTCGAAGACCACCGAATGCGGACCGTCGATGACCTCGTCGGTGACTTCCTCGCCGCGATGCGCCGGCAGGCAGTGCATGAACAGGGCGTCGGGCTTGGCCCTCGCCATCAGCGCCGCATTGACCTGATAGGGCGAGAAGACATTATGGCCGCGGGCGCGGTGTTCTTGGCCCATCGACACCCAGCAGTCGGTGACGATGCAGTCGGCTTGGTCGACGGCCTCTTCGGGCGAGCGGGTGAAGTGCAGCTTGCCGCCATTGGTCTTCGACCAGTCGATATGCTTTTGCGCCGGCTCGCTGCCTTCCGGCACTGCGACGTTCAGGTTGAAGCGGAACCGCGCCGAAGCTTCGAGCAGCGAATGCAGCACGTTGTTGCCGTCGCCGGTCCAGGCGATGGTCTTGCCGGCAACCGGACCGCGATGCTCCTCGAAGGTCATGATGTCGGCCATCAGCTGACAGGGATGGGTGTCGTCGGTCAGCCCGTTGATGACCGGAATCGTGGCATTCTCGGTCAGCTCGAGCAGCCGCTCATGCGACGTGGTGCGGATCATGATGGCGTCGACATAGCGCGACAGCACCTTGGCGGTGTCGGCGATGGTCTCGGAGCGGCCGAGCTGCATTTCGGTCCCGGTCAGCATGATGGTCTCGCCGCCGAGCTGTCGCATGCCGACGTCGAAGGACACGCGCGTGCGCGTCGACGGCTTGTCGAAGATCATGGCCAGCACCTTGCCTTCGAGCGGTTTGGTCCGTTCGCCGGCCTTGAGGCGCGCCTTGCGCACCACCGCATCGTCCAGCATCAGGCGCAGATCGCCTTCGGAAACGGCGGAAAGATCGGTGAAATGGCGAAGGCTCATCGGGAATGGTTCTCGGGATTACTTCGCGGCGGCCGCGGCGATGGCGTCGGTCAGGCCCTTGGCGCCGGCGCGGATGCGATCGAGCGCTTCGCCGATCTCGGCGTCGGTGACGGTCAGCGGCGGCAGCAGACGAATGACGTTGTCGCCTGCCGGCACCGCCAGCAGATGCTGGTCGCGCAGCGCCATGTTGACCTTGGTGTTGGGCATGGCGCATTTCAGGCCAAGCATCAGGCCGCTGCCCCTGATGCCTTCGATGACATCGGGAAATTCGTCGGCGACCGCCGCCAGGCCCTGCTTCATCAGCAATGCCTTGCGCTGGACGTCTTCGAGGAAGCCGTCTTCCAGCACGACGTCGAGCACAGCGTTGCCGACTGCCATGGCCAGCGGATTGCCGCCGAAAGTGGTGCCATGCACGCCTGCCGTCATGCCGACGGCAGCGTCGTCGGTGGCGAGGCACGCGCCCATCGGAAAGCCGCCGCCAATGCCCTTCGCAATCGCCATGATGTCGGGCGTCACGCCGGTCCATTCATGCGCGAACAGCTTGCCGGTGCGACCGATACCGCACTGGACCTCATCGAAGATCAGCAGCAGGCCATGCTGGTCGCAGAGCTGCCGCAGCCGCTTCAAGGATTGCGTCGGCACCGGGCGGATGCCGCCCTCGCCCTGTACCGGTTCGATCAGGATCGCGGCGGTCTCTGGTGTGATCGCCTTCTCGGCGGCGTCGATGTCGTCGAAGCCGACCTGGTCGAAGCCTTCGACCTTGGGGCCGAAGCCTTCTAGATATTTGTACTGGCCGCCGGCGGCGATGGTCGCCAGCGTGCGGCCGTGGAAGGCGCCTTCGAAGGTAATGACCCGGAAGCGCTCGGGATGGCCCTTGACGAACTGGTAGCGCCGCGCCGTCTTGATCGCGCATTCGAGCGCCTCGGCGCCGGAATTGGTGAAGAACACCTTATCGGCGAAGGTGGCGTCAGCCAGCCGCTCGCCGAGCCGGGCCTGCCCCGGGATCTCGTAGAGATTGGAGACGTGCCAGAGCTTGGCCGCCTGTTCGGTCAGCGCCGAGACCAGATGCGGATGGCTGTGGCCCAACGAATTGACCGCGATGCCGCCAGCGAAATCGAGATATCGCTCGCCCTTGTCGGTAACCAGCCAGGTGCCTTCGCCATGGTCGAAGGCCAAAGGGGCGCGGGCAAAGGTCTCGTAAAGCGCCGAACCGCTCATTATATGCGTCTCCGGTACCGGAAAAATCAAAAAAGCCGCCAAAGCGGCGGCCTTTGCGGCTTATCGTGTTTTTCGGCCATGAAGTCAACGAAAACGTCGCGCAGAGGCGCGCGGCAAGCTCCCGACGAGACGCCGGCTCATAAGCGACCGGGCAAGTTGGGGAAAACCTAAAAAACCGATTCGTGTTGCACCTGGGACTCTTGTCACCGAGTCAACACATGAGGTAATTGTAGTCGGGAAGTAACTAGATTTCGTGCGGCGGACCTAATCACCTAATATATGTGGTGTCTGCCCCGGCAAAGATTGCCGGGTCGGGAATGGATTCCGGCTGCCGCACACTTAGCAGGAGCGCGGTCTCATGAACTGGACTGACGAGCGGGTCGAACTTCTCAGGAAACTGTGGTCGGAGGGCTTGAGCGCAAGCCAGATCGCCGCACAACTCGGCGGGGTCAGCCGCAACGCGGTCATCGGCAAGGTGCACCGGCTGAAGCTGTCGGGCCGCGGACGCTCGACCGCGACGCCGGCGCGTCAGAAGAAGACAACGCAGGGATCTTCGATCCAGAAATCGGTGCCTCGCGCCGCAACCACGCAGCGCCATGTCACGACGTCGATCGGGGCGAACGCGCTGCAGGCGCAGTTCGACGCCGAGCCAGTGGCGCGCCACTACATCCGCCCGGTCGAAAACGTCGTCGTGCCGATCTCGCGGCATCTGCAGCTCACCGATCTCACCGAGCGCACCTGCAAATGGCCGAATGGCGACCCGCTGTCGGAAGACTTCAACTTCTGCGGCAACGAGGCGGCCGAAACCGGACCTTACTGCAAGTACCACGCAAGGGTGGCGTTCCAGCCGGCTTCAGAGCGGCGCAGAAGCCGGTAGTTAGGAATAGGGATTGGGGACTGGGCAGTAGGGAATGGGGTAGCGCTCGTGAGGCGCTACCTTATTCTGCCTACTGCCTACTGCCTACTGCCTACCATCACAGCCACCCACTCTTCCGAAATCGCCAATACAAAAACGAGCAGATCAGCGCGATCGAGACCAATACGACGGGATAGCCGTATTGCATCTTCAGCTCCGGCATGTCGTCGAAATTCATGCCGTAAATGCCGGCGAGCGCCGTCGGCACCGCCAGGATCGCGGCCCATGAGGCCAGCTTCTTGGTGTTCGCGGTTTCCTGGCTCTGGCCGACCAGCAGGCTGGCTTCGAAAGCGAAGGCCAGAACCTCGCGCAGGCTGTCGATCTTTTCCTGCACGGTGCGGATATGATCGGTGACATCGCGAAACAGCGGATGCATGGCGGTATGGATCTGCGGCAGGTCGGCGCTGGTCAGCCGGCGGCAGACCTCGACCAGCGGCAGCGCCGCATTGCGCAGGCGCAACAGATCGCGGCGCAGCATGTAGAGCCGCTCGATGTCGGGACCGGTCATCGGCTTCAGCAGCACCCTGTCCTCGATCGCCTCGACCTCGTCCTCGATCTGCTCGAGCACCGGCATGTAGTTGTCGACGATGAAGTCGAGAATGGCGTAGAGGACGAAATCCTCGCCCTTGGCCAGTGAGTGCGGACAGCTTTCCCAGTGCTGGCGCACGGCGGCGTATGAGGTCGAGGGACCATGCCTGACGCTGACGATATAGCCTGAGCCGACGAACAGATGCGTCTCGCCGAAGGTGACGCGTCCGTCGATCAGCTGTGCAGTGCGGGCAACGATGAACAGCGCATCGCCATATTGCTCGATCTTCGGCCGCTGGTGCGGATGTTCGGCGTCTTCGATCGCCAGTTCGTGCAGATGAAATTGCGCCTTGACGCGCAGCAGAAGCTCGCGGTCGGGTTCGAGCAGCCCGATCCAGACGACATGGCCCGACTTCTTGGCCCATTCGCCGGCTTCCTCGATCGGTATGTCGGCGATGCGCTTGCCGGCGGTGTAGACGCTCGACGCGATGATGCCGGACGATGCCGGCGCCGGCTTGAACTCTCGGACATATTCCATCGCAGCCTCCTGAGCGCCTGGCCTTGGCCAGGAACCGAGACGCTAACATCCGGGCAGTTTAGCGCAATATGATTAAGCGTTCGAGGGGCGCGCGATCACTTCACCGGCAGCGCCGGCAGGGCAACCTTGTCGGTCTTGTCGCCCTTGGGACGCTCGGCCGGCAACTGCTCGCCGGTGACGATGTAGTAGATCGTTTCGGCAATGTTGGTGGCGTGGTCGCCGATGCGCTCGATGTTCTTGGCGCAAAACAGCAGATGCGTGCACGGCGTGATGTTGCGCGGATCTTCCATCATGTAGGTCAGCAATTCGCGAAACAGCGAGGTGTACATGGCATCGATCTGGTCGTCGCGGTCGCGAACGAAGCCTATTTTCTCGACCGAGCGCGAGGCATAGACGTCGAGCACTTCCTTGAGCTGGGTCAAAGCGAGTTCGGCCAGCGCCTCGAGGCCGCGAAACAGGCTGGTCGGCTGGCGGCCGTCAATGACGCTGACCACACGCTTGGCGACGTTCTTGGCGAGGTCACCGACCCGTTCGAGGTCGGCCGAAATGCGGATGGCGCCGACGATCTCGCGCAGATCCGTCGCCATGGGCTGGCGCTTGGCGATGATGACGATGGCTTTGTCGTCGATTTCGCGCTGGCCATCGTCAAGCACGATGTCGTCACGAATGACCTTCTGGGCGAGGCCGGGATCGGCATTGACCAGCGCCTGGATCGCCTGCTCGACCATGCGCTCGGCATGGCCGCCCATCGCAGCGATGCGCTTCGCCAGGTATTTCAGCTCTTCGTCATAGGCGCTGACAATGTGTACGGACTGCATGGGCGAAATGCCTTCCTTAAATCTTTGGCCTTTTGAGTCGTTTTCCTCGACCCTGTGCTGATACGCTAGCCGGATGACAGAAAGAAGAAACAGGCAGTTAGCAGATAGTACCGCCTCAGCCTGCCGGCAAATGGACCGTGAACGCCGCGCCCTTGCCAACTTCCGACTTGATCAAAAGCCGGGCGTTGTGGCGCGTCAGAATATGCTTGACGATGGACAGGCCAAGACCGGTGCCTTTCTGGGTGCGGCTGCTCTCCACGTCGACGCGATAGAAGCGCTCGGTAATGCGCGGTATGTGCTCTTCCGGGATGCCCGGGCCATAGTCCCTGATGGTGACATCGATGCCCGGTTCCGGGCCGGCCTCGCCCCGCGCGATCGACACCGTGACGCGTCCGCCAGGCTGGCCGTATTTGCAGGCGTTTTCCAAGAGATTCTCGAACACCTGGAACAGTTCGTCGCGGTCTCCGGGCACGTCGAGCGGCCCCTCGGCGTAGTCGCGTTCGATGACGACGCCGTTCTCGCTGGCGAGCGGGCCTAGTGAATCGATGACGCTGTCGATGGTCTGGCGCAGATCGACCTCGGTTCCCGGCCTCAGGTAAGGCTTCATTTCAAGCCTCGACAGCGACAGGAGATCGTCGATGAGGCGCGCCATGCGGCCGGTCTGGTTCTGCATGATCTGCAGGAACTGCTCGCGCGCCGCCGGATCGTTGCGGGCCGGGCCGCGCAACGTCTCGATGAAGCCCGAGATCGAAGCAAGCGGGGTGCGCAACTCGTGGCTGGCATTGGCTATGAAGTCAGCGCGCATGCGGTCGATGCGGCGCGTCTCACTCTGGTCCTTGAATACCAGCACATAGAGATCGGTGGCGTGGCCGACCGAGGACGCGCTGACCCGGTAGGCGCGTTCCACCGGCAGCTTCTCGGTGTAGTCGACGGCATCGGAGGCGACGGCTCCCGACAGTACGCCGTCCAGCAATGCCTGCATTTCCGGGGCGCGGAATTTCAGCGACAGCGACAGGCCGGGCGCGATGCCGCCAAAGGCGGCATAGGCGGCGGCATTGGCGTGGACGATGGTGGCGGTGCGGTCGAAGATGATCAGCGGATCGGCAACGGCAGCCGCAAGATATTCGCCGGAAAGCCGCTGCAGCCCGCTCGCCTCGACCGTGGTAATGGTCTCAGCAGACCGGCTGGCGCCACCGGTTGGCAGAAGCGCGGCGGCCAGCAGCACCGTCAACGCAGCCAGGACGACATAGGCAGAGATACCGGCAAACCCATAAACGGCCATGATGGCGATCGCACCGGCGGCAAGCAGCCATCGGCTGTTCCACAGCCGGCCGGCGACGGCCTGCCCCGTGGTTGTCCGCTCTGCGCCGGTGTCAGCCATTCGTGCTTTCCGTGCTTCTGCGCCGGTCCCGCCGAAACTTCCGCTGGACCGGGTTTGAGGCCCCCCATAGCATGAGTCCGCAAGCTGGAAAGGTTCGTCTCGATGAAAAAAGCCAAGGAAAGTCCCGCCGCAGAGCCGGCAAAGGGGCCGCTGAAGATCAAGGTGGACGGCAAGGAGCGGGAGTTCGACATCGAAAACCCCGAGCTTCCCAGCTGGATCGAGGACCACAAACTGACCGCAGGCGACTACCCCTACGACAAGAAAATGAAGAGCGAGGAGTATGACGAGACGCTGGAGCGGCTGCAGATCGAACTGGTCAAGGCGCAGGCCTGGCTGCAGGCGACCGGCAGCAGAGTGATGTCGCTGTTCGAGGGGCGCGATGCCGCCGGCAAGGGCGGCACCATCTCGGTGCTGCGCCAGTATCTCAATCCTCGAACCGCGCGCAATGTGGCGCTGACCAAGCCGACCCCAACCGAAGTCGGGCAATGGTACTACCAGCGCTACGTCGCCCATTTCCCGACATCGGGCGAATTCGTCACCTTCGACCGGTCCTGGTACAACCGCGGCGGCGTCGAGCCGGTGATGGGCTTCTGCACACCGGAACAGCATGCAAAATTCCTCGACGAGACGCCGCATTTCGAGCGGATGATCTCCAACGACGGCATCTATTTCTTCAAATTCTGGCTCAACATCGGCCGCGAAACCCAGCTCGAACGGTTTCACGACCGCCGCTGGTCTCCGCTGAAGAACTGGAAGTTCTCGCCGATCGATATTGCCGGCATTACCAAATGGGACGACTACACCAAGGCGCGCGACCAGATGGTCGAGCGCACGCACAAACAGTTCGCGCCCTGGATCATCGTGCGGGCCAATGACAAGCGACGCTCGCGGCTGGCCGTCATGCGGCGCATCCTGTTGTCACTGCCCTATGATGGGCGCGATCTCGACGCCATCGGCAAGGAAGACAAAAAGATCGTCGGCGACGGGCCGTCGTTTCTCGAGAAGTAGAGACTGGCCTCGATGCAGAGGCTGAAATTACAGAGCCCACCCCCACACGGAGGTGGGCTCTGTGGCCATTGTCTAAAGCGCGTCGCATTTGAACGGATTCACGCGACGCGCTTTAGGTCTTTGTTTCATGCATGTCGTTCTCTCAAAACCGGGGCCACTTTGAGCGACATGCATTAAAGCGCGTCGGGTGAAGACAGTCTCACGACGCCTGCCGCATGCCGAGCATGTGGGGGGTGCCCCTGACCAACACCGGGGCGTGATGGTTGCGGCGCGAACGCACGACATCCAGCGTATGCTCGTTGAAGGTCAGCAGTGTGGCGACGACCTGCTGGTTGCCATAGGTGCGCTGGTAACCGAGCGGCGTCGCCAGGAAGTGCAACTGCAGCGTCCGCAGCACCCACACCGGCTCGACCTCGATAATGACCTGATCGACATTGCGAGCAAGGCCCCATTCGACGAAGCCGGCGATCAGTTCGGTGCCGACCGTAGACACGCCGCGCTTGCCATCGCGAAAGCCTGGCGCCACCGCGTAACGGGTTAGCTCCCAGACATTCGGTCCCGAAGGGCGCTTTCCCTCGCAGAGTTCCGGCATCACATCGCTAAGGAGATGCGGCCGTGTGGTCGGCAGCATCCGATGATAGCCTGCAAGCTCGCCATTGCGGATGACCAGGTGGTGTTCGGCCTCATCATGGTCGAATTGATCGATTTCGAGGCCGTCCGGGCGATCGAGATCGGTCCACCGCATCTCATCGACGAAGACCTTGTAACGCAGGCGATGGACGGCCTCCCATAGGTCGGGACGTTCCATCAGTTGTTGAGTGGTAAGGGAAAATAGCATTAGCCGTCTCCTGGGCTTAAGAGGAAGATACGGCCGGGCTTTCCCGAAAAAATTGCGCGAAGGTGTTGGCAAGGATTTCCAGGCTGCCACAGCCGACATGGCTAATATAGCTGCGTCTAAACGCCTCCGCGATGGCGTGCACCCTGTTGGCGACGCCGAGTCTGCTTTTGGCGTTAAGAAAGCATTAGCCGTCTCAAGAGGACGACAGGGGCCGGTCTTTTCTGAAGATATGACGCCAACAATGCGGCCATAAATTTCGGGCCGCCAGAACCGGCCTAGCTGATATAGCCGTGCCTGACTGCTTCGGCGACTGCCTGCACACGGTTGGCGGCGCCTAGTTTGCTCTTGGCGTTGAGAAGGTGTTTCTCAGAGGTATGCTCCGAGATGCCGAGGATCTGCGAAATCTCCCACTCGGATTTTCCGACCGCCGCCCATTGCAGGCATTCGCGCTCGCGCGGCGTCAATTCAATGTGATCGATAGATTTGCCGGCCGTCGTTTGAAGCTGCATGGCGCGGCCGATGGCATAGGTGGAGGCCAGCGAGACCATTGCGAATTCGGCTTCGGACAGTTCGACCGCCTCACCGCCCAGCGAGACCAGCGCGATCTGGCCTTCGAGCGTGATCAGCGGGAAGGCGAGGCCGTCACGCAGCTTGAACTGGCGGGCGTCGCGCATTACCTCGGCGCTGCTCTTGTCGGCGGGCATGCTTTGAACGGCATCGCGCCATTGGAATGGCGCCCGAAACTGCTTCAAATGGCTGACGACCGGATCGTGGTCGACGTAGTTGCGCGATAAGTAACGCTCCAGCCATTCGCTAGGCCAATCGCAGAGCAGCACATGGTCCTTCGTCTGGCTGCTTGGTGTACCGGGCTGCGGCACCGTTGCGGCTATCAGGGCCGTCAATCCGAAATTCGAGGTGACACTAAGTAGCTGCTCGCACACCGCAGCCGACGTGTCGGCACGCTGCACCCGGTCAATATATTCAAGTGTCCGGTCAAAATAACCCATCGCAACATCTACCCCATGTTGCCTACCGCTCTTGAGACCGATGCTACGTGCCTGCCCCGCACTTAGCCATCAACCCCGGATTGCAAAGCCACATCCTTAGCTTTTCTAACGCCAGCGACCGCCAACCCCGGGCCGACTCTGTGCGGCTATTTGCAACCTCGCCAAAGCATAACCCGAAATTTGCCCTTTGAAATCAAAAACAATTGTGCCTGCGCCGTTTTCGTATCACAAGCCAACGGCCAAGACGGGCGGAGTTTTTTGTGACATCACGCTGGATAACCATCGCCTTGCTGTCGATGCTGATCGGAGTGCAGCCGTTTGCCGGCGCTGTGCGGGCAGCGGAACCGCAGGTGCCGGTGCTTTGGGATGCCAAGGAGCGGCTGCCGAAGCCGGACCTTGCGGCGCTGCCGAGGCTCAGGTTCCTCACCACAACCGATTTCCCGCCCTTCAATTTTCTCGACGGCACGGGCCGACTGTCCGGCTTCCACATCGACCTGGCGCGGGCGATTTGCGCCGAACTCGACATCGCCGACAAATGCCAGATCCAGGCGCTGCCCTGGGCCGAACTCGACGACGCGTTGCAGAAGGGCGAAGGCGAGGCGATCATCGCCGGCATCGCCGCAACGCCGGAGACGCGGGCGAAGTACAGCTTTTCGCGCTCCTATCTACAGTTTCCGGCGCGCTTCATCATGCCGAAGACCAAGGCCTTCGCCGAGCCGATCCTCGACAAATTGCGCTCGAAGCGGGTCGGCGTGCTGGCCGGCTCGGCGCATGAAAAGATGCTGCGCGATTATTTCGGCACCGTGCAGATCATCCGCTTTCAACGGCCGGAAGACCTCTACAGCGACTTGAAGAGCGCCAAGATCGATGCCGCCTTCGGCGACGGCATGCGCTTTTCCTTCTGGCTGGGCGGCACGGACGCCGCCGGTTGCTGCCGCTTCGCCGGTGGACCCTACCTGGCGCCGGAATATCTGGGGTCCGGCATGACCATTGCCACCCGGGCCAGCGACCCAGCGCTGGCCGCAGCCATGGACTACGCGCTGCAGGAGATATCGGTGAAAGGCACCTTCGCCGAATTCTACCTGCGCTATTTCCCGGTCAGTTTCTTCTGATCCGGTTCCCGGTCAGCTTTTTCTGATCCGGTCCCGGTCAGCTTCCTCTAGGGGCTGGATCAGGTCAGCGTGCGCAGGCGGGCCTTCGCCCCGCGCGCGATGGCTGCGGCGGTCAGCGTGTCGAGATCGAGCTCACGCCGGATCAACTGCAGCACCCGCAATTCCTCCATGCGCATTTCTAGATCGACGGCGGCAACCTCGAAGGCCGCGGCATAGGCGGTGTCGTGCAGCCGTTCGGGCAAAGTCTCGGCGACACGCTCGAGCACGCCTTCCAACCCATCCTTTTCATGCAGCATCTTCTGGCAGTCCTGCGCAATGGCGATCAGCCTGTCCTGCTTGAAATCCTCGAACACCGGCCAGCTGCGGACGACGTCGCCGATGCGCGCCAGTTCGATATCGGTCATGTCGCGATCGGAAGCCGAGGTGATGACCATCAGGTAGATCAGGGCTTCATGGGTGGACGGCAACGGCATTCAAAACTCCTTGATAGTGAGGGTCGAAGGTAGGGACGCCACGGCGCCGTCGCAACGAAAACGCCTGATATCGTTGACGCTCCGCCCTGTCGCGCCTAGAGACCCGGTTGAAAAATCTTACCAGCCGCGAAAGCCGGCCATGACTGGAACTTTGACATGACGGGATCAAACATCGCCGATCTCAACCCCGAAATGCTTGCGGCAGCCGCCGAAAGCAAGGCCTGGCCGTTCGAGGAAGCCAAAAAGATCATCGAGCGCTACAAGGACGGCGACTTCCCGGAGATCGTCCTGTTCGAGACCGGCTACGGCCCGTCGGGCCTGCCGCATATCGGCACGTTCGGCGAGGTCGCGCGCACCTCGATGGTGCGCCATGCCTTTCACGTGCTGACCGGGAACAAGGTCAAGACCAAGCTGCTCTGCTTCTCCGACGACATGGACGGCATGCGCAAAATCCCCGACAATGTGCCGGATCGCGCAGCCCTCGAGCCCTATCTGCATATGCCGCTGTCGGCGGTGCCCAATCCGTTCGGCGGCGACTATCCGAGCTTTGGCGACCACAACAACGCGATGTTGTGCCGCTTCCTCGACACGTTCGGCTTCGACTACGAATTCGCCAGCGCGACGCAGTACTACAAGGCCGGCCGCTTCGATGCGATGCTTGTGCGCGCAGCCGAGCGCTACGACCAGATCATGGCGGTGATGCTGCCGACACTGGGACCCGAGCGCCAGGCGACCTACAGCCCGTTCCTGCCTATCTCGCCGAAGAGCGGGCGCGTGCTCTACGTGCCGATGAAGCATGTCGACACCAAGGCCGGCACCATCACCTTCGACGATGAAGGCACCGAGACCACGCTTTCGGTGACCGGCGGCAAGGTCAAGCTGCAGTGGAAGCCGGATTTCGGCATGCGCTGGGCAGCGCTCGGCGTCGATTTTGAAATGTTCGGCAAGGACCACCAGACCAATGCGGTGATCTACGACCGCATCTGCAACATTCTCGGCGGGCGCGCGCCCGAGCATTTCGTCTACGAACTGTTCCTGGACGAGAACGGCCAGAAGATCTCGAAGTCGAAGGGCAACGGGCTGACCATCGACGAATGGCTGCGCTACGCGCCGACCGAAAGCCTCGGCCTCTATATGTATCAGCGGCCAAGGCAGGCGAAAAAGCTCTATTTCGACGTCATCCCACGCGCCGTCGACGAGTACTACACCTTCCTCAACGCCTATCCGCGCCAGGACTGGAAGGAGCGGCTGGGCAATCCGGTCTGGCACATGCATGACGGCAAGCCGCCTTCCATCGACATGCCGGTGCCGTTCTCGCTGCTGCTCAACCTGGTCAGCGCCTCCAACGCGCAAAACAAGGATGTGCTGTGGGGCTTCATCTCGCGCCATGCATCTGGCGTGACGCCGGCGACGCATCCCGAACTCGACCAGCTGGTCGGTTTCGCCATCCGCTACTTCGACGATTTCGTGAAGCCGACGAAGACCTTCCGGCCGGCCGACGATGTGGAACGCGTGGCGCTGGAAGCGCTTGGCAACGCGCTTGCTGGCCTGCCGGCCGGCGCCGACGGCGAAGCGATCCAGAACGCTTCGCTCAACGTGGCGCGCAAGATCGAACGCTATCAGGACCATTCGAAGAAGAGCCCGGACGGCGGCCCTGGTGTCTCGGGCGCTTTCTTCCAGATGATCTACCAGGTGCTGATCGGCCAGGAACGCGGACCGCGCTTCGGTTCGTTCGCAGCCCTCTACGGCATCGCCGAAACCCGCGCGCTCATTGAGCGGGCGCTGGCTGGTCAGCTGGCGGCGTAATTTCCGTCCCGGCCGGCGGCGTGTCTATCGCCGGGGCATCGAGGATCGGTTGCGACGCCGTCGGTGCCGCAACAGGCGTTGGCGCCGGTGGCAGGCCGCCAAGATCGGGCGCGGCGCCAAAGATGCCCTTCTTGGCGGCGCGCGCCTTGTCGCCCGCTTCGACATAGGGGCCGCCTGCCGTGGCGCGTGCCCAGCCGTTTTCGACCAGCCACTGGCCGACATCCAGCTTGCCGATGCGGCATTCGGCGGCGATCAGCACACGGTCGGCCTCCGGCGGCACCTTGCAGGCAACGGCCCGGCCGCGCAGGAAAGACCGGAACGCGGTGCGCGCCCTGATACCGCAAGCCCAGGACTTGCCGCCCTCGGTGCAGGTCTCGTCTTGCCTGACGATGTCGATGCCGGAGACCGTCACGGAATAACCATTGGCTTCGATCAGGCCGGCGGCGGCCGCGACCGGCTGGAACAGTTTTGTTCCTCCCCAGTCGTCGACCGCTCTGCGCCCACGCGGCTTGGGCGGTCCGGCCAGCGCCAGGTCGCTCAGCGGCGCGCGTGGCTCAACCCGTTCAAGTTCTTCTGCCGGCAGCGGCGGCGGAGCGATGGCCTCGGGATCGATCGCCCTCGAATGCACCGGAGGCGAGTGCGCCGGAGGCTTGACGGGCTGGACCTCGGGGATCGCCGACGTCGCCGGCTCCTCGGGCACGGCCTCGGTGTCCGGGTCGATCTGGTCGACAGTAATGGCGGGGCCGTCGCGATGCAGCGCGCGACCGCCGGCGACGACAATGGCGACCATCACCGGGATCGGCAGGAGGGCTATGAGGATTTGAAGCAGACGCACCGCGAGACCTACTGGCTTGCCCAGACGATCCGCGCCACCCATTCGACATCGCGCATCGCGATGTCGCGGTCCGGGTGGTCGGGGTTGAGCGAAATCAGCACGATCGATTTCGTCGTCTGGCGGTCGAGCACCTTGGCCATGACTTCGCCGGCATTGGTCTTGACGACGACGCGGTCGCCCTTGCGGGTAGCGGCGCCCGGCTCGACGATCAGCACATCGCCATTGCGGTAGAGCGGCAGCATGGAATCGCCCTGCACCTTCAACGCATAGGAGGTTTCGGTCGCCCGTGCCGGAAGCTCGACAAGGTCCCAGCCCTGGCCTGAGGGATAGCCGGAATCGTCAAAGAAGCCGCCGGCGCCGGCCTGGGCAAAGCCGAGCAGCGGCACCGCCGAACGCTGCGAGGCTAACGGGCCCGAAGCTGTCTTGGCGCGGCCTTCGACCAGCCCGGTGAATTCGTCGAGCGAAGCGCCTGTCGCCTCGATGATCTTGGCCAGCGATTCGGTCGAGGGCCAGCGCGGCCGCCCATCCGAGGACAGCCGCTTCGACTTGTTGAAAGCGGTGGAGTCCAGACCGGCTCGCCGGGCCAGGCCGGAGGCCGACAACGAATAGCGCTCGGCGAGAGCGTCGATGGCGGCCCAAACTCGGTCATGCGAGAGCAATTCGCTCTCCTCAAAACAGGAAAAAATACCTTTCCTTCTAACGCGCGGTCATCCGATTGTCCACCGGCGCGCGGCCCGATCTCTCAAAAAGCTGCGTGCGGCGACGTCGTCATGGATGCCTCAAACTGCCTTGGGCAGGCTGCGCATCCCTGGTGGGAGGTCATGCAAACTCGCTCGGCCTCGGTCGGCGGCCGCGGTTGAACGGAGCGGGCAAGCGTCCTATCGGACGCGCCAAGGACGCAGTAGCATTTGATTTGGCGCATGATCCTTTCCGAAAATCGATTCCGATTTTCGGGGTCATGCGCGAGGTCGGCGAGCATCATGTAGCGGGCGTTGTTGAGATGGAGGTTGAAGTCGATGTCGGCAGGCAGTGAAAAGCCAGCCGACTTTCGCTGCCGACCGCGTAAGGGCCACGGCGCCTTGCCGTGGCCATCATGCACGCAAGGCGCCCTCAGACGTACATGGGGCGCTAGCTCAAGCGGCCTTCTTCACCTCGCCTTTCGCATAGGGATCGAAGCGCTCGTAGAAGGTCTCGCCCTTCTCGGCCAGGTCGAGCAGCAACTTTGGCGCCTTGAACTCGGCGCCGTATTTCTTCTGCAGGCCCTTGGCTATTCTGACGAACTCCCTGGCGCCGATGCCGTCGATATAGGACAGCGCGCCGCCGGTGAATGGCGCGAAACCAAAGGCGAGGATCGAGCCGACATCGGCCTCGCGCGGATCGGTGACGATGCCTTCCTCCATCACCCGGGCCGCTTCCAGCGCAATGGTTACCAGCAGGCGCTGCTGCAGCTCCTCATAGTCGACCTGCTCGGCCTCCAGCTGCGGATAGAGATCCTTCAGGCCCGGCCACAGCTTCTTCTTGGCAGGCTTGGCCGGATAGTCGTAAAAACCCTTCCCGTTCTTGCGGCCGAAGCGGCCATGGGTGTCGACCAGCGTGTTGATCAGCGCCATCTGCCTGGGGTCGACAGACTTGTCTCCGATATCCCTGATGGTCTGCTTCATGATCTTCTGGGCAAGGTCGATCGCCGTCTCGTCGGTCAGCGCCAGCGGGCCGACCGGCATGCCGGCGGCCTTGGCGGCGTTCTCGATCATCGGCGCCGGAACGCCTTCGATGAGCATCTTGTAGGCTTCCGACATGTAGCGCAGCACGCAGCGGTTGACGTAGAAGCCGCGCGTGTCGTTGACGACGATCGGCGTCTTCTTGATGGCGCGCACGAAATCGATCGCGGTGGCCAGCGCCTTGTCGCCGGTCTTCTTGCCCAGAATGATCTCGACCAGCATCATCTTGTCGACCGGCGAGAAGAAGTGGATGCCGACGAAATTCTTCGGCCGCGCCGAATTCTTGGCCAGTGCAGTGATCGGGATGGTCGAGGTGTTGGAGGCGAAGACCGCTGACGATTTCAGCACGGCTTCGGCCTGCTCGGTGGCAGCCTTCTTGACGGCCGAATCCTCGAACACCGCCTCGACCACCAGATCGCAGCCGGCGAGATCGGCATAGTCGGCCGTCGGCGTGATCAGCGACAGAAGTCTGTCCTTCTCCTCGGGTTTGGCGCGGCCCTTCTTGACCTGATCGGAGATCAGGCTGTCGGAATGCGCCTTGCCCTTTTCGGCCGACGCCATGTCGCGGTCGAGCAGGACGACCGGGATGCCGGCCTTGGCGGTGACAAAGGCGATGCCGGCACCCATGAAGCCGGCGCCGAGAATACCGATCTTCTTGAACTTGGTCTCCGGCACGCCGGCCGGACGGCGGGCGCCCTTGTTGAGCTCCTGCAGCGACACGAACAGCGAGCGGATCATCGCTGCTGCTTCCTTCGACTGCATGATTTCGGTGAAATAGCGCTGTTCGATCCGCAGACCGGTGTCGAACGGCACCAGCAGGCCTTCATAGACGCATTTCAGGATCGCCGCGGCGGCCGGATAATTGCCGTAGGTCTCGCGGCGCAGGATGGCGATGGCCGGCGGCCACAGATTGAAGCCGGCCGGCGTATAGATTTGGCCGCCAGGCAGCTTGAAACCCTTTTCGTCCCAGGGCTGGACGGCTTTCAGGCCGTTCCTGATCATCGCTTTGGCGGTCTCGATCAGCTTGCCGGGTTCGGCGATCTCGTGGATCAGCCCCATCGCCTTGGCTTTCTGCGGCGACAGCGTCTGGCCGGTGGTCAGCATCTGCAACGCCTGCTGCTGGTCGGTCAGGCGCGGCACGCGTTGGGTGCCACCGGCGCCGGGGAAGATGCCGACCTTGACTTCCGGCAAGGCCATCTTGACCTTTTCGGAGTCAGCGGCAACGCGGCCATGACAGGCCAGCGACAGCTCGAACGCGCCGCCCATGCAGGTACCGTTGATCGCCGAGACCCAAGGTTTGCCCGACGTTTCGAGCTTGCGCCACAAGCCACCCATGCGGCCGGCATTGTCGAACAGGAGCTGTGCCGCCTTCTCCGGGTCCTTGGTCTTCTCCTTGGCAAATACGGCCAGCATCTTCTGCAGCATGGTCAGGTCGGCGCCGCCGGAGAAGCTGTCCTTTCCCGAGGTGATCACCGCGCCCTTGATGGCGGCGTCGGCCACCACCTGGTCGATGATCTTGTCGAACTCGTTCATCACCTCTTCGGTGAAGACGTTCATCGAGCGGTCCGGCATGTTCCAGGTGACCATCGCGATGCCGTCTGCGTCCGTGTCGACCGTGAAGTTTGTATAAGTCATGTCTCTCTCCTTCCGGCCGAAAATCAGACGCGTTCGATAATCGTTGCGGTGCCCATGCCGGCGCCGATGCAGAGCGTCACCAGAGCGGTGTTCAAATCGCGGCGCTCGAGCTCGTCCAGCACCGTGCCCAGGATCATCGCGCCGGTGGCACCGAGCGGATGGCCCATGGCGATGGCGCCGCCATTGACGTTGATCTTGTCGTGCGGGATTTCGAATGCCTGCATGTAGCGCAGCACCACCGAGGCGAAGGCCTCGTTAAGCTCGAACAGGTCGATATCCGACAGCTTCATCTTGGCGCGCTTCAGAAGCTTCTCGGTGACGTCGACCGGACCGGTAAGCATCAGCACCGGCTCGGAGCCGATGTTGGCAAAGGCGCGGATGCGGGCGCGTGGCTTCAGGCCCATCGTCTTGCCGGCCTTCTTCGAGCCGAGCAGTACGGCGGCCGCGCCATCGACGATGCCGGACGAGTTGCCGGCATGGTGGACGTGGTTGAGCTCTTCCACCTCAGGGTGCTTCTGCACGGCGACCGCGTCGAAGCCGCCCATTTCACCAGGCATGACGAAGGACGGGTTGAGCGAGGCCAGCGACTGCATGTCGGTCGACGGCCGCATATGCTCGTCATGATCGAGGATGGTGAGGCCGTTCTGGTCCTTGATCGGTATGACGGAGTTCTTGAAACGGCCATCGGCCCAGGCCTTGCCCGCACGCTTCTGGCTCTCGACCGCATAGGCATCGACGTCGTCGCGCGAAAAACCGTATTTGGTGGCGATCAGGTCGGCCGAAATGCCTTGCGGCACGAACCAGCCGGGCAGGCCGACGGACGGGTCCATGAACCACGCGCCGCCCGAGGCGCCCATGCCGACGCGCGACATCGATTCCACGCCGCCTGCAATGACGATCTCGTCGGCGCCTTGAGCGATCTTGGCGGCGCCGAAATTGATGGCGTCGAGGCCTGAGGCGCAGAAGCGCGAGATCTGCATGCCCGGCGCCTTGTTATCGTAGCCGGCCTCGAAGGCGGCGGCACGCGGAATGACGGAGCCGGCTTCGCCGACCGGATCGACGCAGCCGAAGATGATGTCGTCGACGTTTGCAGTGTCGAGGCCGTTGCGGTCGCGCAACGCTTCAAGCGTCCTGGCCGCAAGCCGCACCGCCGGCACCTCGTGCAGCGAGCCATCCTTCTTGCCCTTGCCGCGCGGTGTGCGCACGGCGTCATAGACATAAGCTTCAGCCATTTGCTTGCTCCTTGCTTTGCCGACGTCGCTCTCAGAGAGAGCGGCCGATCAGCATTTCATGATCTCGTTGGTGCCGCCGTAGATGCGCTGGACGCGGGCGTCGCGGAACATGCGGGCGATCGGATATTCATTCATGTAGCCATAGCCGCCATGCAATTGAAGGCATTCGTCGACGACTTTTCCCTGCAGGTCCGAGAGCCAGTATTTCGCCATCGACGCCGTCACCGGATCCAGCCCGCCATTGATGTGGCGGGTGACGCAATCATTGTAGAAGACGCGGCCGATGGTGGCCTCGGTCTTCAGTTCGGCGAGCTTGAACTGGGTGTTCTGGAACTCGATGATCGCTTTGCCGAAGGCCTTGCGACCCTTGACGTAGTCGATGGTCAGCGCCAGGGCGCGTTCGATCATGGCGATCGCGCCGGTGCCGATCTGCAGGCGCTCCTGCGGCAATTGCTGCATCAGCTGTATGAAGCCCTGTCCCTCTTCGTGGCCAAGCAGGTTCGAGGTCGGCACGCGCAGATCATTGAAGAACAGCTCCGACGTGTCGTTGGCCTTCAGGCCGATCTTGTCGAGGTTGCGTCCGCGTTCGAAGCCTTCGGCCTCGTCGGCCTCGACGACGATCAGCGAGGTGCCCTTGGCGCCTTTGGCCGGATCGGTCTTGGTGACGACGATGATGAAATTGGCCAGTTGGCCATTGGTGATGAAGGTTTTCGAACCGTTGATCTTGTACTGGTTGCCGTCCTTCTCGGCGCGCGTCTTGACGCCTTGCAGGTCGGAGCCGGCGCCCGGCTCGGTCATGGCGATGGCGCCGATCAGTTCGCCGGTCGCCAGTTTCGGCAGCCATTTCTTCTTCTGCTCTTCCGAGCCGTAGTGAAGGATGTAAGGAGCAACGATCGCGTTGTGGAGACCGATGCCGAAACCGTCGACGCCGACATGGCCGATCGCCTCGATGATGGCGCTCTCATGCGCGAAGGTGCCGCCGGAGCCGCCATATTCCTCCGGCATAGAGGCGCAGAGCAGGCCGGCGGCACCCGCCTTGCGCCAGCTCTCGCGGTCGACCATCTCGTTCTTCTCGAACTCGTCGTAGCGCGGCGCGATCTCTTCCGACATGAAGCGGTGCGCCATGTCGTAGAGCATGCCGACCTCGTCCGCCGCCCAGGCGGGCTTCGGCAAGGAGAGCACTTCGGCTGGATTTGTCATGCCGTTTCTCCCGCGCCAACGTCCCCCTCCCCCTCGAGGGGAGGGTGGCCGCGAAGCGGTCGGGTGGGGTCGCCGATGACGTGCTCGACCTTATCTTCGGAATTGACGCGGGTTTGGGGCATTGCGATCATCTCCTACCAAAGCGCCAACCAGCCGGCGCACTGCACGCAAGGACCCCTCCCGGCCCTTCGGGCCACCCTCCCCTCAAGGGGGAGGGGGACGCCAGCCATTTCTAGAACGCTTCCGCAGGCAGCGCCATTAGCGTGTCCGCACCACTGGAAATGCGGGCGAGATGTGCCGATGTCTCGGGCATGATCCGCTCCATGAAGAAGCGCGCCGTCACCACCTTGTTATCGTAAAAAGCCCCATTTTCGTGGACAGATTGGGAGCCATTGGCGCCGGTCTTGCCGAGCGCGGCCTTGGCCATCTGCGCCCACATGTAGCCCAGCGCCACCAGGCCGAAGAGATGCATGTAATCGGTCGACGCGGCGCCGGCATTGTCGGGCTTGGCCATGCCGTTCTGCACCAGCCACATGGTCGCCGCCTGCAGATCGTTGAGGCCCTTCTTCAGCGCCTTCGTGAAAGGCGCCAGCTTCTCGTCGGCGCGGTTCTCCTCGCAGAACTCGCCGACGTCCTTGAAGAAGGCCTGCACGGCGCGGCCGCCATTCAGGCCAAGCTTGCGGCCGACGAGGTCGAGCGCCTGGATGCCGTTGGCGCCTTCATAGATCATGGCGATGCGGGCATCGCGCACGAACTGGCTCATGCCGTGCTCTTCGATGTAGCCGTGGCCGCCGAACACCTGCTGCGCCATGACGGCATGGTCAAAACCCTTGTCGGTGAGCACGCCCTTGACCACCGGCGTCAGCAGGCCGGTATAGTCGTCGGCCGCCTGGCGATCCTTGTCGTCGGCGGAGCGGTGGGCGATGTCGGACTTGATCGCCGTCCACAGCGCCAGCGCGCGGCCGGCCTCGTTGAAGGCCTTCATGGTCATCAGCGAGCGGCGGATGTCGGGATGGACGATGATCGGATCGGCTTGTCTGTCCGGCGCCTTGGCGCCAGACAGCGAGCGGCCCTGCAGCCGGTCCTTGGCGTAGGAGACCGCGTTCTGGTAGGCGATCTCGGACAGCGACAGGCCCTGCAGGCCGACGCCGAGGCGGGCTTCGTTCATCATCGTGAACATCGCCTTCAGGCCGCCATTGGCCTCGCCGAGCAGCGTGCCTTCGGCCTCGTCATAATTCATGACGCAAGTCGAATTGCCGTGTATGCCCATCTTCTCCTCGATCGACCCGCAGGAGAGCGTGTTCTTCTCGCCCGGATTGCCCGAGGCATCGAGCTTCAGCTTTGGCACGATGAACAACGAGATGCCCTTCACGCCCGCCGGCGCGCCTTCGATGCGGGCCAACACGAGATGGACGATGTTTTCCGACATGTCGTGCTCGCCGGCCGAGATGAAGATCTTCTGGCCTGAGATCTTGTAGGTGCCGTTGCCGTTCGGCACCGCCTTGGTGCGCAGCAGGCCGAGATCGGTGCCGCAATGTGGCTCGGTCAGGTTCATGGTACCGGTCCAGGACCCCTCGACCAGCTTCGGCAGCCATGTCGCCTTCTGCTCGTCGGTGCCGTGTGTGATGATCGCAGCGATAGCGCCTTGAGTCAGGCCGGGATACATCATCAGCGCCATGTTGGCCGAAACCATGTATTCGGCAACCGCGGTGTGCACGGCATAGGGCAGCCCCTGGCCGCCGAACTCGACGGGCGCCGCCAGTCCCATCCAGCCGCCTTCGCGATACTGGTCGTAGGCTTCCTTGAAGCCCTTCGGCGTCATCACCGAGCCGTCCTCATGGCGCACGCAGCCTTCCATGTCACCGACGCGGTTCAGAGGATGCATAACGTTTTCGGCAAGCTTGGCGCCTTCGGCGAGGATCGCCTCGACAACGTCGGGCGTCGCGTCGGCAAATCCGGGAAGGTTGGAGTAGCGCTGATAACCCAGCACCTCGTTGAGCACGAACAGCGTGTCCTGGACCGGCGCCCTGTAGATCGGCATGTGTTTCCTCCACCATGCGGGCCTTGGCCGCGAGATCGGGCCCCGAAACATGAGGTTGGGGGCGGCATGCGGGCCAATGTTGAAAGCGGGATAGCAAAAATTGACGTTTGCGTAAACGTCAATTTGGTCGCCGCTACAAAATTTACTTATGCCAGCCTATCGGCACGAGCGGTGCATGGCTTTGCGCAAAGCGAGGGTGGTCAAGCAAAAAGAGCCACGCAGGCGGGCCGCGCGGCTCTTACCTTCAAAGCTTTCGCCGGGAACTGCGGAGCGAAATCAGCTGGCGGCGCTGGCCGGGGCCGAACGCTCGGACAGCATCTGGCGCACGGCCGACATCGAGCCGCTCAACTCGTTGATGGCGTCGTCGATCAGCGCGCGCTGCTTCTGCAGGCGGGCAAGCTGCTTCTCCGACTTGTCGAGAGCCAGCCGCAATTGCTTGATGTTGGATCCCGTCGGATCGTAGAGATCCATCATCTGCTTGACGTCGCGTAGCGAGAACCCGACCTTGCGGCCGAGGAGGATCAGCTTCAGCCGCGCCTTGTCGCGACGCGTGTAGAGCCGCGTCGCCCCATCGCGCTTTGGATTGAGCAGGCCCTTGTCTTCATAGAACCGCAGCGTGCGCAGAGTCACGCCGTATTTCTTGGCCATCTCGCCGATGCGCACCAGCTCCTCGCCGGCTTCGGCAGACATATTGTTGGTGTTGGCCGCGGCTTCGCCGGGCGAAACAAGTTTCATAGTCACTGGCTTTCCCCTGTCGTGGCATCGCGGTCTCGGACCTTGCAACGCCTGAGTGGAAGCGGGGGCATGCTTCCAGTCGTGGTTTCAACTAATTCATCGCAAAAGGCACGAACGGCGCCCCTCTTACGTTTACGTCAATTCTATAACGATAGCCGCCGCATGACGCAAGGGCGTTCTGGGATTGCGAAACCTTATGCCGCACCCCCGGCGCCGGGTCCGAACGGGCACCGCCTGTATTTCCAGCAATGCCGTAACTTCTTAAGCTTGGTTAACGCCTTGTTTACCACGATGGGTGAAATGTGCGGATGTCGGTCACCCGTGTTTATCCTGTAGCGAATTTTTCACGGTTTTTCGGAGAGCGGGCATGGCCCGGGAAGCTCGTCTTTCGCCGCAGCAGTGCCGCGCGGCCGCCTTCGTTCCCGACAAGGACCTGGGGAAACTGGCAGCAAGCCGGCCATTCTGAAAAACGGACGCATCGATGAACAGCAAGCGGTCCTATCTCGATACACTCAACGCCGGCAGGCCGCGCAGGCCGAACACTACGCTTGATGAATTGAACCGCTCGCTGGAAACGCTGGAGCAGCGGCTGGAGCGCAAGCGCGAGGACGCCGCCGAGCGCTTCGATCCGCGCCGGCCCGCTCCGGAGCCGCGCTACGCAAGTGCCCAGCCCTACGCCCCGCCGCCGCGCTGGTACGAGGACCCGCAGCCCGCGCCGCGGCCGAAAAGCCCTGTGACGGCCGGCTTCGACCAGAACTATCAGGCGATCGCGCGCGACATCGACCGCGTGCGCGGCCAGGAAGACAGCGTCGCCGTGGTCGGCAAGATCGCCGGCGAATTGCGCGGCCTGCGCGAGGAACTTCGCCATCAGATGACCGCCGGCCTGCAGCGCGAATTCGCCGCGCTGCGCAAGGACATCGAACGGGCGTTCCAGGCGAGCAACCAATCGGGTGGTCAGGCAAGCGGCTTGCCCGGCAAGGGCAGCGCCGAACTCGGCGTCGAATTCGAGCGGCTGTCCGGCGCCATCCAGACGCTGGCCGAGAAGAGCGACGACCGAAGCGTCAACATGCTGCGGCTCGAGCTTGAGCAGGTAAAGACGGCGCTCGACACATTGGCGCGCGAGGAAAGTGTGCTGAAGGTCGACCGCCGCTGGGACGATTTCGACCGCCGCTGGAGCGCGTTCGAGGACCGTGTCGACGCCGACCAGCGCAACCGTGCCGACGGCCCCGGATTTTCGGCCCTGACCGACCGGCTCGAACAGATCAGCAATGCGGTCCACAATCTGCCGGAATCGCTGTCGCTGCGCTCGATGGAAGAAAAGGTCCGCACGCTTGCCGGCGCCGTCGATCATTTCGTCAGCCAGCAGAGCAACCGCGGCGGCGACACGCTTGGCCTGATCGACGAACGGCTCGACGAGATTTCGCGCGCCATCGTCGCCTCGACCGTCGCCGCACAGGCCAATTCCTTCGACCCCGAACCCTTTGAACGCATCGAGAAGCGGATCGCCTCGCTGGCGCAGCAGATCGAGGAAGTCGTGCAGGTTCGTCCGAGCGGCGAGGTTCTCGACCGTCTCAGCACGCTGTCGAACAGGGTCGACGAGCTTGCCGGCCGCGCCAATCTGCCGGAACAGGCGATGGAGCGCCTCGGCAAGCAGATCGCGATGATCGCCGACAAGATCGATCGCGCCCCGGCCATGCCCGACGCCGACTATATCTTCCAGGGTCTGGAACAGCGCTTCGACGTGCTGTCGGGCATGATGGAACGTCGGCAGGGCGACGCCATCGAACAGGGCAACATGCTGTTTCGCGATCTCGAGCGGCGGCTGGACGAGGTTGCCGACCGGCTGGACCAGCGCCAGCCGCAGGCTGACAGCGCCGGCATCATGGACGCCATCGACGCACGCTTCACCGCGCTCGCCCAACGCATGGAGACGCGCATTCCCGATCCTGCCAACGAGGCGGCGATCCGCGGCCTGGAAAGCCGGCTCGAAGACATTTCAAGCCGGCTGGAATCGTCGGCCGCGCAGGTCGCCGGCATCGATCCGGCACTGATCCGCAGCCTTGAGGCGCAGGTCTCCAGCCTATCGGCGCATCTGTCGAAGCCCGGCACGCCGCTGCCGGAATTCGAGGACATCAGCCCGCGCCTCAACGAAATCGAGAAGTCGCTGGCCGGAACCCGCGAATCCATCATGGGCGCGGCACGCGAAGCAGCCGAGAGCGCCGTGCGCTCGCTGGCAGATTCCAACGCCAACACCGCGGCCGTTACCGGCCTTGCTCAGGATCTGAAGACGCTGGAAGCGCTGACGCGCCGTTCGGACGAGCGCAATTCACGGACATTCGAGGCTATCCACGACACGTTGCTCAAGATCGTCGATCGTCTGGGCTCGCTGGAGACCAGCGAACCGGCGGAGGCGGTGAGCGAGCTTCTGGATGCCCAGGCCGAGCCGGCGCGGCGGGCCCGCGCTGCACGCGCCTCCAAGATTTCGGTGCAGGACGCGCCGTCGATGGATATCGACCAGCCGCTGCCGCTGACCGGAGACATGGCCGATCTCGACGGCCGCGCCGCCGCCATCATGCGCAGCGAGCCGGATATGCGCGCCGACCCGGGTACGCGTAGCGACCCGGGTACGCGTAGCGACCCGGTCATGGGCAGCGAACCCGTGCGGCGCTCGCCAGCCGAGGCTGCCGCGGCCGCTGCCCAGGCAGCGCTCGGTTCCGACAGGATTGCCGAGAAAGGCGAAGCCACGGCCAAGACGTCGCTGTTCGGTGGATTGGCGCGCGCCTTCAGGGGCAAGAAGCCGGCTGACATGCCGCCGCTTGCCGGCTCGGGGCCCAATGTCGACATGCCGAGCGTCGATCTCGACGAGCCGCTCGATCCGAAGCTCGCCAACCGGCCGTTGGAGCCGGGCTCCGGCGCGCCCGACCTCAACGCCATCATGAAGCGCGTACGCGACGAACGTGGCCCACCGGTGCGCCAAAACTCCGGCGATGCATCGAAATCCGACTTCATTGCCGCTGCTAGGCGCGCGGCGCAGGCTGCGGCCGCCGAGGCCGACGCGCTGAAACGCCAGTCCACCATGAAGGGCCCGGTCAAGGCGCTTCGTATCGGCGACCTGCTCAAGGCGCGGCGCAAGCCGATACTGATGGGAGCGGTCGCGATCATGCTGGCGCTTGCCGGCCTGCAACTCGGCAAGGCCTTCTTCGCCGACCCGGTCGAGGTCGCAAGCAACGATACAGCGCCGATCGTCGCCTCGCAGCCGGTCGAGACTGCTTCGGTCAACGCTGCCAGCCAACCCAAGGCAGACGCGCAGGTGGCCGTGCAGGACGCGCCGGCCCGGACCGTCAGGCAGGCGGAGCCCACGGAACCGGCAGTTGGCAACGATGCGCCAATGAATGCGGCCTCGATCGCCGAGCCCGAAATGCCGGCCGTGGAACCCGCGCCAGCGCCGATGGCTCTGGCCGATCCGGCCCCCGCGCCAAATGCAATGCTGCCGACGACCGCCACTGCGGAACCGGCGGCTGCTGACGCGCAGCCTGCGGCCGCCGTCATGGCGCCCTCGGCCTCGGATACGACGGCCTCGGATACTACCGGCGCCATTCCGCCGGCTGATGCCGCGGTAGCACCTGTCGTGGCCAAGATAGACGTTCCGGCCGATGCCGGCCCGCAAGCCTTGCGCGACGCGGCTGCCGGCGGCGACGCCAAGGCGCTGTTCGAGCTCGGTTCGCGCTATGCTGAATCGCGCGGCGTCAAGGAAGACATGGCGGCAGCGGCCAAATGGTACGAAAAGTCGGCCGAGCTCGGCTTCGCACCGGCGGAATACCGCATCGGCAATTTCTACGAGAAGGGCATCGGCGTCACGCGCGACGTCAAGAAGGCAAAGACCTTCTACCAGCTCGCCGCCGCGCAGGGTAATGCCAGCGCCATGCACAATCTGGCCGTTCTGTTTGCCATGGCCGCCGACGGCGTGACCGACAATGAATCGGCCGCGCACTGGTTTCAGGCGGCGGCCGATGTCGGCGTCAAGGACAGCCAGTTCAATCTCGGCATCCTGGCGGCAAAGGGCGTCGGCATGAAGCAGAGCCTGGAGGAATCCTACAAATGGTTCGCGCTCGTCGCCAAGACCGGCGACAAGGATGCGGCTGCAAAGCGCGACGAAGTCGCCACTGCGCTGCGCCCCGAACAGCTGGAGCGGGCGCGCGCCGCCACGGAACTGTGGAAGCCGAAGCCGCTCGACCCGGCGTCCAACTCGGCCGACATTCCTGAATCCTGGCAGGAAGGCACGCCGCAGACCACCGCCAGCGTCGACATGAAGAAGGCGGTCAAGAACATCCAGCTCATCCTCAACAAGAACGGCTACGATGCCGGCGGCGCCGATGGCGTGATGGGCGGCAAGACCAAGACCGCAATCATGGCTTTCCAGACCGAAAACAAGATGCAGGCGACCGGCGAAATCGACGAAAAGCTGGTGAAGGCGCTGCTGGCGCACAAATAACGGCAGATGCGTCGCTAACGCGACGCCCTGCCATACATTTGCCTGCTAACTGCTTGAGATGTTTTTTGTTTCGGTAGGGCGGCGGGGTTTGATCCCACTGCCCCGGCGGTGCAAGAAAGAATTGGCTTTTCGGTGCGACAATGCCCTGGAATGGCTGCAATCGCCGACAGGCAAACTGATCGAGACTGACGGGTGGGCATCTATCTCCCGATCGCGGAAATTTCCGTCAACGTCTTCGTGCTGCTGGCAATGGGCGCGGCGGTGGGTTTCCTGTCGGGCATGTTCGGGGTCGGTGGCGGCTTTCTGATCACGCCGCTCTTGATCTTCTACAACATCCCGCCGGCAATCGCCGTTGCTACCGGCGCCAACCAGGTTATCGCCTCCTCCTTCTCCGGCGCGCTGTCGCACATGAAGCGCGGCACGCTCGACTTCAAGCTCGGCGGGGTGCTGCTGGCCGGCGGCATTGTCGGCTCGACCGGCGGTATCTTTGTCTTTGCCTTCCTGCGTCGGCTCGGCCAGCTCGATTTGTTCATTTCGCTGCTCTACGTCGTGCTGCTTGGCACCGTCGGCGGGCTGATGCTGGTCGAGAGCGTCAATGCGCTGCGCGCGACGCGCAGCGGTGCGGCGCCGGTCTTGAAGAAATCCGGCCAGCACAACTGGATCCACCGGCTGCCGCTGAAGATGCGCTTCAGGGCCTCGAAGCTGTTCGTCAGCGTCATTCCGGTGCTGGGGCTCGGCGCCGGCATCGGCTTCCTGTCGTCGATCATGGGTGTCGGCGGCGGCTTCATCATGGTGCCGGCGCTGATCTATCTCTTGAAGGTGCCGACCAACGTCGTCATCGGCACCTCGCTGTTCCAAATCATTTTCACCTCGGCCTACACCACGCTTGTCCACGCCACCACCAACCAGACGGTCGACGTCATGCTTGCCTTCCTGCTGATGGCGGGCGGCGTTGCCGGCGCGCAATATGGCGCCAAGGCAGGACAGAAGCTGCGCGGCGAACAGCTCAGGGCACTGCTGGCGCTGCTGGTGCTGGCGGTCGCGATCCGGCTTGCCATCGATCTCTTCGTCACGCCGCCAAACCTCTATTCGCTGACCGCCGCGGGCCTGAACTGATGCTGCGGTGGGGGATTTTTTCGGCCGCCGTTTTGCTTTTCGCCCTCGCTCTGCCGGCGGCAGCGCAATCGCCGAACCCCTTGCCGGAAGGCATCCAGATCGGTCTCTCCACCGACGCGGTGTCGATCACCGCCGGGTTTTCCGGCGCCGACCTGACCATTTTCGGTTCGCTGGAAAATCCCGACCCGCTGGTCGCGCGACAGGGGCGCTACGACGTCATCGTCGTGCTCGAAGGCCCGCCGCGGCCGGTGGTGGTGCGCCGCAAGGACCGCGTGCTCGGCGTCTGGGTCAATCTGGAATCCGAGACCTTCGAGAACGTGCCGGTATCCTACTCCGTCGCCACGACGCGGCCGCTGCAGGACATCACCGAACCCAACAGCTACAAGCAGCTGTCGCTCGGCGCCTCCAACCTTTACATGCAGCCGGCCGAGGTAACCGACAGTCCGGCGACGATCGAGGAATTCACCGTGGCGCTGCGCGAGCGCAAGGCGGCGACCGGCCTCTATAGCGAGAATGTCGGCGGCGTGCAGTTCTTGTCGCAGAACCTGTTTCGCGCCACGGTGCGGCTGGCGCCCAACGTCCCGGTTGGAACCCATAAAGCCCGCGCGTTCCTGTTCAAGAGCGGTCTGTTCCTCAAGGAAAGCTCGGCCCAGCTCGAAATCCGCAAATCGGGCTTCGAACAGTCGATCTTCCGCGTCGCGCATGATTACTCGTTTCTCTACGGCGTCTTCTCCGTGTCGCTGGCCATGATCACCGGCTGGCTGGGCAGGCTGATTTTCCGCAGGGATTGACGCGCAGGACCCATTTCCGGGGAAAAGGGGTTCCCCTTTTCTCAGTCTTGCGATAGACCGCCGCCTCCCAACCCTCGGGTTACACGCACAATCATTCGGCAGAACGGTCAGGCCTCTGGACGGCGCGCGCCTTGCGGACGCCCGCCACAGCGACGACCCAATGACAGGAGGCTGCAATGCACCAGGCATTTGGCGGCATCGATTTCGGCACGTCCAATTCTACGGTGGGCGTGATCCGCAACGGCCAGGCACGGCTGGTGGCGCTGGAAGGTGAACAGCCGACATTGCCAAGCGCGGTTTTCTTCAACTTCGAGGACGGTCACACCTATTTCGGCCGCCGCGCCATTGCCGACTACACCGATGCCATCGAAGGCCGGCTGATGCGGTCGCTGAAGAGCGTGCTCGGCAGTTCGCTGGCGCATGAGAAGACGCGGATCAAGGCCCGGCAGATCGGTTTCATCGACATTGTCGGCATGTTCGTCGGCCATTTGAAGAAGCGGCTTGAGGAAGATGCCGGCGCTCCGGTGGAGAACGTTGTGCTCGGCCGGCCGGTGCAATTTGTCGACGAAGATGTGGAAGCCGATGCCAAGGCGCAAAGCGAGCTTGAAAAGGCGGCGCGCGCGCAAGGCTTCAAGCACATCGCCTTCCAGTTCGAACCGATCGCGGCAGCGCTCGACTATGAGCAGGACGTGAAGCGCGAGGAACTGGCCTTGATCGTCGACATGGGCGGCGGCACGTCCGACTTCTCGATCGTGCGGGTTTCGCCGCAACGCGCCCGCTCACGCGACCGCAAGGACGATATCCTGGCCAACCGCGGCATCCATATCGGCGGCACCGATTTCGACCGGCTGCTCAGCATTGCCCATGTCATGCCCAAGCTCGGCTACCTGACGCCCACAAAAGACGGCAAGCGCAACCTGCCGGCGAGCTATTTCATTGATCTCGCGACGTGGCAGCGCATCAACCTCGTCTATACTGCCAAGGCGATGACGCATCTGAGGCAAATCCGCTTCGAGGCCGTCCGCGCCGACCTTGTCGACCGCTTCATCCATATTGTCGAGCACCGTTACGGCCATGCGCTGGCCGGCCTCGTCGAACGAGCCAAGATCGCGCTGACAGATCAGGCTTCGGCTGATGTGACGGTGGCACTGCCCGGCGCGGGTTTTGCCGCCGAGATCACGCGGACCGGCCTGGAAGAGACCATCGCCGCCGACATCGAGCGGGTGTCCGCTACGGTGCGGCAGACGATTGCCGATGCCGGCATAACGGCGTCTGCGATCACCGCCGTATTCCTCACCGGCGGTTCGACCGCGATCCCGCTGGCACGGCGTGAAATCCTGTCGCTGGTGCCGCAAGCCGCCGTTATCGAGGGCGACATGTTCGGCTCGGTTGGCCTCGGCCTGGCGCTGGATGCGCAGCGGAAGTTCTCCTGAACACATAACTGCGGCTACCCACAATGACCATAAATACCCAAACGAGGCCGCACCATTTCACCCCGACCCTAGACCGATATCAGATGCCCTGAGGACGGCTATGCCGGGATGCCGTTCCCCGCTTCAGCGCCGAGATGCGCCTTGAGCGCCATCTGGGCCAGGCTTGCCCGGCGGTCACGATGGGTGATCATGGCGAAGTCGCGCTTCGGCAGTTCGAGCGGCACCGACCGGAGACTGCCCTCGGCGACGGCGCGTCCGACGACGAGGTCCGAGATGATGGTGGCGCCGGCGCCGGCCTCGATCGCCTGGCGAACCGCCTCGTTGCTCGGCAGCACCAGAAATATCTGCAGGTCGCCAAGCGATATCCCCTCGCGGCGGGCCAGGTCCTCCAGCACCTCGCGCGTGCCGGAACCACCCTCACGGATGATCCAGCGCAGCCCTCTGATATCCGGGCGGCCCGGCGCGATCTCGGCGATTTCGGGATGCGAGGCGGCGACGACCAGCATCAACCTGTCGACGTCGACCTTGGTGCGGCGGAGGATGTCTGACTCGGTGCGCCCCTCGACCAGACCGAGATCGGCGGTGCCGTCGAGCACATTGGCCTCGACCTGCCTGGTGTTGCCGATGCTGACGCTTAAGCGCACCGCCGGGTAGGCCTCGTGGAAAGAGGCCAGCCTGCGCGGCAGCCAGTAGCTGGCGATGGTCAGGCTGGCGGCGATGGACAGACTGCCGGCGACCGTCTGCGAGACATGCTCCAGCACATTTCGGGCGGCGGCGGCGCGTTCCAGCACCGCCTTGGCCTCGGGCAGGAAACGGTGGCCGGTCTGAGCCAGCTCGATGTTGCGGCCGACACGGTTGAACAGATGAACGCCATGCTGCTCTTCGAGCGCGCGGATGGCGGCCGACGCCGCCGACTGGGAGATGCCCAAAAGCTCCGCCGCCTTGGTCATATGGCCGCGTTCGGCAACGGCAACGAAAATGCGCAACTGGTCCAGCGTCATGTGTGCATTAAGAACCAATTCCGATCGAATTTACAAGAACAACTGATTAGACGGATCGATAGCTTTATTCTACTTTTTCTGCCGAAGTTAGAAAAAATTCGCCAACAAATCGCAGCCAACAAAATGATCGGGCGGTTCAGATCCCTGTTTGCGCATTGGACCCGTGGCCTCAGGCGGCGGCTGGCCGGCGACCGCTATCATCCTGAAGAACACTATATGCGTGGCCCCGGACCGAAGACGCGGGCCAAATTCGCAGGTAGCAAAAGCACGCCGGCATCATGAACCCAGCTGCGCCGCGCGGGGCCAATTCCGCACCGTCGCAACGGCCGCTTGCCGACACGCGCGCGCCGGATGAAGGCGACGGCGTCGACACCTCGCCCGATGTCTCCGACAGCATCGCCAAGACCACCTGCTATATGTGCGCCTGCCGCTGCGGCATCGACGTCCATATCAAGAACGGCAAGGTGCGCTACATCAACGGCAACAAGGACCATCCGGTCAACCGCGGCGTAATCTGCGGCAAGGGCAGCTCCGGCATCATGCAGCACTACAGCCCGGCGCGGCTGAAGAAGCCGCTGTTGCGCAGCGGCCTGCGCGGCTCGGGCGAATTCCGCGAGATCGAGTGGGAGGAAGCGTTTTCGATTGCGACCGGGCGGCTATCGAATATCCGCCGGGCCGATCCGAAAAAGCTCGCCTTCTTCACCGGGCGCGACCAGTCGCAGTCGCTGACCGGCTGGTGGGCGAGCCAGTTCGGCACGCCGAACTTCGCCGCCCATGGCGGCTTCTGCTCGGTCAACATGGCGGCCGGCGGGCTCTACACGATCGGCGGCTCGTTCTGGGAGTTCGGCGAGCCGGACTGGGACAATACGAAATACTTCATGCTGTTCGGCGTCGCCGAGGACCATGATTCCAACCCGATCAAGATCGGCTTGGGTAAACTCAAGGCGCGCGGCGCCAAGGTGGTGTCGATCAACCCCTGTCGCACCGGCTACAACGCCATTGCCGACGACTGGATCGGGATCCGGCCCGGCACCGACGGCCTCTTCGTCTTCGCCCTAATCCATGAACTGCTGAAGGCAGGCCGCGTCGATCTCGATTATCTGCTGCGCTACACCAACGCCCATGTGCTGGTCGTCCAGGAGCCGGGCGCGGTCGATGACGGGCTATTCCTGCGCGACAGCGACAACAATCTTCTCGCGTGGGACAGAGTGGCGAAGACAACCGTCAACGCAGCCGATGCGGATGCGAAGCCGGCGCTGACCGGCAGCTTCACGTTCGCCGGCCGCCGCTGCGTGCCGGTGTTCCGGCTTATCGCCGACCGCTACATGGACGACAGCTACGCACCCGATGCGGTCGCGGCACGATGCGGCATTCCGGCCGACACCATCCGCCGGATCGCTGCCGAACTCGCCCACGTCGCCTTCGAACAGACGGTCGAACTGCCGGTTGCGTGGACCGACTGGGCCGGACGCCGGCACGAGACGATCAAGGGACGGCCGGTGTCGATGCATGCCATGCGCGGCATCTCGGCCCACTCCAACGGCTTTCACTCCTGCCGCGCCATCCACCTGCTGCAGGTGCTGCTCGGCACGGTGGACGTGCCCGGCGGCTTCCGTTTCAAGCCCCCCTACCCGCGCTCGGCGCCCCCGGGACCGAAGCCGGCCGGCAAGGTGGTCAGGCCGATGACGCCGCTCGACGGCATGCCGCTCGGCTTCGTCTGCGGGCCGGACGATCTCCTGGTCGACGAGGCCGGCACGCCTTTGCGCATCGACAAGGCTTATTCCTGGGATGCGCCGCTCGCCGCGCATGGGCTGATGCATACGGTCATCCGAAATGCGTGGGCCGGTGACCCGTACCCGATCGACACGCTGATGATGTACATGTCGAACATGGCTTGGAATTCCTCGATGAACACCGTCGAGACCATTGCCATGCTCACCGACCATGACGAAGCGGGTAACTACAAGATCCCCTTCATCATCTATTCCGACGCCTATTATTCCGAGACGGTGCCGTTCGCCGATCTGGTGCTGCCCGACACCACCTATCTCGAACGTCACGACTGCATCAGCCTGCTCGACCGGCCGATCAGCCATGCCGACGGGCCGGGCGACGCGATCCGCCATCCGGTGGTCGAACCGGACCGAGATGTCAGGCCGTTCCAATCGGTGCTGATCGAACTTGGCGCTCGGCTTGGCCTGCCCGGCTTCGTCGAGGACGATAGCTCGGCCAGATATGCCGACTATGCCGACTACATCGTCAATCACGAACGCACGCCCGGCATTGGGCCGCTCGCCGGCTGGCGCGGCAAGGACGGCACGTCTGTCGGCGAGGGCGAAGTCAATCCCGACCAGTTGCAGCACTACATCGACAATGGCGGCTTCTGGCACCAGGATTTTGCTGAGGACCAGCGCTATTACAAGATGGCGAACCGCTCCTATCTCGACTTCGCAGAGCAGATGGGGTTCATCCCCAAGGCCGAGCCGATCGTGTTCCAGCTCTATTGCGAACCGATGCAGCGCTTTCGCCTCGCCGCGCGCGGTCATGGTCGCGTCCAACCGCCGGAGAGCGAGCGCCAGCGCATCGAGACCTATATGGACCCGCTGCCGTTCTGGTTTACGCCGTTCGAGGAGGCCGCCGTCGATCCGCAGAAATATCCGCTGCATGCGCTGACGCAGCGGCCGATGCACATGTATCATTCCTGGGGTTCGCAGAACGCGTGGCTGCGGCAAATCACCAGCCAGAACCGCCTGTTCGTGCACCACAAGACCGCGGCGGGCCTCGGCCTTTTCGACGACGACTGGGTGTGGATCGAAAGCATCAATGGCCGGGTGAAGGGGCAGATCAAGCTGGTCGACGGGGTCAATGCGGATACGGTCTGGACATGGAACGCCATCGGCAAAAGGCGCGGCAGCTGGGGGCTTAAGGACAACGCTGCCGAGAGCAATCGCGGCTTCCTGCTCAACCACATTATCGGCGACCAGACATCGGCTGACGCGAAAGGCAAACGCTATTCGAATTCCGATCCGGTGACCGGCCAGGCGGCGTGGTTCGACCTCAGGGTACGCATCCTCAAATGCTCTGATGAGGAAGCCGGCTTCACCGAACCGCAATTCGAGCGTTTCAGCCAGCCGCCAAATGTCGAGCCTTCGCCCGACATCCTTCGCTTCGGCGCCGAGTTCCGCGTCAATAGGGAAGCCGTGGAATGACCTGCCTTCCCGCCCATACAGACAAGAAGCTTGGCCTGGTCATCGACCTCGACACCTGCGTCGGCTGCCAGGCCTGCGTCACCGCCTGCAAGGAGTGGAACACCGGCGGCCACATGGCGCCGCTGACCGACATCGACCCCTATGGCGGCCATGTCGACGGCGTCTGGTTCAACCGCGTGCACAGCTACGAGCACACGACCGAGGCGGGCGGGCGCACGGTCAACTTTCCGCGCTCCTGCCTGCATTGCGAGACGCCTGCCTGCGTCACTGTCTGCCCGACCGGCGCGTCCTACAAGCGGGCGTCGGACGGCATCGTGCTGATCGACGAAAGCAAATGCATCGGCTGCAAACTGTGCAGCTGGGCGTGCCCCTATGGCGCGCGCGAATTCGACACCGATGTCGGCGTGATGAAGAAATGCACGCTTTGCGTCGATCGCATCTACAATGACAATCTGGCCGAGGAAGACCGCGTGCCGGCCTGCGTTGCCGCCTGCCCGACCAGCGCCCGGCATTTCGGCGATCTCGGCGATCCCTCGTCGGCTGTCTCGCAACTGGTGGCGGAGCGTGGCGGCGTCGACCTGATGCCGGAGATGGGCTACAAACCGACCAACAAATATCTGCCGCCGCGCGCCCAGCGCGCCGCATCGGTGCCGGCGCCAAGGCTCGAGCCAGTCACGGCCGAAGGCGGTTTTCTCGGCTGGATCGACCGCATGCTTTCGAACTGACCAATGCATCCAGCCTTTTCCGTCGTCTTCTTCACAACTGCCACAGGAGCGGGCTACGGCCTGCTGGCGCTGCTTGGCGTGCTTGGCGGACTGGGTTTTATCCCGGCCCATTTCTGGCTCGGCCTTATCGGCATGGGGCTGTCGCTCGGCCTGATCGCCGCCGGCCTATTGTCCTCGACCGGCCATCTCGGCCGCCCCGAACGTGCATGGCGCGCCTTCTCGCAATGGCGCAGTTCCTGGCTGTCGCGCGAAGGCGTGGCCTCGGTCGCGACCTTCATTCCCGCCGGGCTGTTCGGCATCGGCTGGGTGTTTTTTGGCCGCACCGGAGGCTGGATGGCCATCGCCGGGTTTCTCGCAACTATCGGCGCAATCGTCACCGTCTGCACCACCGGCATGATCTATGCCTCGCTGAAGCCGATCGCGCAGTGGCATAGCCCGTATACGCTGCCGGGCTATGTCATCTTTTCGGCGATGACCGGCAGCGTGCTGTTGAACGCGCTGCTGCAGGCTTTCGCCATCAGCCCGACCGCCGTTGCGGTAGCCGCCCTGCTGCTGACCTTGCTCGGCTGGGGCTGGAAGCTGGCGACGTGGCGATACAATGACGCGCTGGAGATTGCGAGCACCGCCAACACGGCAACGGGGCTCGCCGGGGGTACAGTGCGCTCACTGGAATGGCCGCACACCGAAGAGAACTACCTGCTCAAGGAAATGGGCTTTCGCATCGCGCGCAAGCACGGCGCCAGGCTGCGTCGTATCACGCAGGTGCTGGCTTTCGCCTTGCCTGCCCTGCTGCTTGCTGTTCTGTTCGCTTTGCCCTGGCCGTTCGCAGCGGCGCTGTCGGTGCTTGCGGCAATCGTCCAGTTTGCCGGCATGCTGGTCGAGCGCTGGCTGTTCTTCGCCGAGGCGAAGCACACCGTCACCCTCTATTACGGCCGGTAGAGCGTCCCGCCGTCAGGCGGCTCGCGCTTCTGGCGCGACGGGCAAATCCTTAAGGAGGATTTCGATCGCGGCATCGACAACAGCTGTCCTGCGGTCGTGCGCGTAAAGGCCGTATTGGACCGTGAGCGGCTCGGGCAGACCGGCTGACGTCTTCAGCACCCGCATCGAAGCGGTGCGCACCGATTCGGGCGGAAGCAGTCCAACGCCCAGTCCGTTCTCGATCGCCGCCTGAAGGCCGGTGACGCTCTGGCAGGACAAGGCGATCCTGTGCTGCCGGCCGGCGGCAACCAGCGCCTCTATCATACGCCTGCGCCAAGGGCAGGTTGCGCCAAAGGCGACGAGATCGAGCGGCCGGTCATGATCCAGCACATAGTCCTGGGCACAGACCCACTGCAGTTCGACATTCCATGTCCTCAGGGCATCGGCTGTTACGACGGATGTCGGGGCAATCATGACATCCAGCGCGTCCTCGCTCCATAGCCGTCCGAGCGAGACGCTGTGCTCGACCATCGCGCCAAGGCTGATGTCGGGATAGGTGCGATGCAGCCGCCCGAGCGCGGCCGAAAGCGCTGCCGTCGTGACCTCCTCGGCGAGACCGATTCGCACGCCGCCGCCTATGCCGGTCTGCTGCAGACGCGCCACCGCTTCATCGCCGAGAGCCAGGATGCGGGTGGCGTATCCCAGAAAGAGCTCTCCCTCCGCAGTCGGTACGACACCGCGGCCGGTGCGCTGGAACAAGTGCCGTTGGAGCAGGCCCTCCAGCCGGCGCATCTGCATGCTCAGCGCCGATTGGGTCTTACCGGTCTGCGCGGCGACCCTGCTCAGGCTACCCTGCCGGCAGACCGCGACATAGGTGCGGAGAAGGTCGAGGCCGATCTGTTCAGATATCATTTTGTTTGAACTCTGATGTCACCGGTATCAGTCTACAATGATATCCCGCCACGCGCTATCTCACACTCAAGGGAACAGCGCAGGGGAGAAAACCATGAAAGCGATCCGTGTTCACCGCCATGGCGGGCCAGATGTGCTCGCCTACGAAGATGTCGACATCGGCCAGCCCGGACCGGGCGAGGTGCGCGTGCGCAACCGGGCGGTCGGTCTCAACTTCGTCGACATCTATTTTCGCACCGGCGAATACGCGCCGCCCGCTCTGCCATTCATTCCCGGCAATGAAGGCGCCGGCGAAATCGTCGCCGTCGGTGAAGGCGTCAGCGGCTTCGCGCCTGGCGACCGAGTCGCCTATGTCGAGACCCTCGGCGCCTATGCCGAAGAACGCATCGTGCCAGCGCATTTCGTCGTGCATCTGCCCGACGCCATCGATTTCGAGACGGGCGCGGCCATGATGCTGAAGGGGCTGACGGCGCAATATCTGCTGCGTCGCACGTTTCGCGTCGAGGCGGGCCATACAATCCTGGTGCATGCCGCGGCGGGCGGCGTCGGCCTCATCCTGACGCAATGGGCAAAGCATCTCGGCGCCATCGTCATCGGCACGGTCGGTTCACCCGAAAAGGCCGAACTTGCGCGCGCCAATGGCTGCGACCATGTCATCGACTACAGCAAAGAGAATTTCGCCGCACGGGTGAAAGAGGTCACCAACGGCGAAGGCTGCCACGCCGTCTATGACGGCGTCGGCAACGCGACCTTCCCCGCCTCGCTCGACTGCCTGCAGCCGTTCGGCACCTTCGTCAGCTACGGCACAGCGTCGGGGCCGATCCCGCCCTTCGACATCATGCTTTTGATGCAAAAGGGTTCGCTGTTCGCCACCTGGCAGTTGCTGTTCCATCATCTCGCCAGGCGGGAGGACGTCGTTGCCATGAGCGAGGATCTGTTCAGCGTCGTCCTCAGCGGCGCAGTGAAAATCCCGGTGCACACAAGCATGCCGCTTGCCGAAGTGGCGGAGGCGCACCGCCGGCTCGAAGCACGGCAGACGACAGGCGCAACCGTGCTTATACCGTAGAAACTCAGCCCGGCCGCAGCATCGAACCGGAAATGGCGAAGATGCGCGCGGCGCCCATCATATAAGCTATCAACGTCTCGCGGCGGAACAGGCCGGCATAGGCGCGGTCGAGCACGTTGAGCGAGCCGGTATAAGCGCCGAAGGCCGGCATGATCATGCGGCCGCCATCGCCGGCAAAGCAGCGCCGCCGCACCGAGCGGCCCTGCTGGACGATGCGGGCGCAAGGGTGAAGATGGCCGGCAACTTCGCCCTCGGTTCTTATCTTCGACGGCTCGTGGCGGAACAGCAGCGAGCCGATGGCGAGTTCGCGCACCGTCTCGCCGGGCAAATCCGCCGGCGCTTCCGGGTCATGGTTGCCGGCGACCCAGAACCAGTCGCGGCCGGCCATCAATGCTTCCAGCCGATCTCGGAAGGTTTGATGCATGCGCTCGGCGCCGCCGCCGTCGTGGAAGGAGTCGCCCAGGCTGATGACGATGGCCGGCTGGTAGTCCGCGATTACCGCCTGCAGCCGGAGCAGAGTGGCGCCGGTATCGTAGGGCGGGATCAGTGCGCCGCGCCTGGCGAAGGACGAGCCCTTTTCCAGATGCAGGTCGGAGACCGCGAGCAGCCTCAGATCGGGGAAATAGAGCACGCCGCGCGAATCACAGACCGCGCGCTCGCCCGCGATGCCGACAAAATCGGCCTCGGCGATCAGCGATGCCCGCGCCAGCGAAAAATTCATTCCTCAACCATCCCAGGACCCATGGCTTCCTCGACCAAAGTCGCGGCATCCATCAGCAGCGTTTCGTCGGCCTCGCCATTCACCGGCATCTTGCCGATTTCGAGCATGATCGGCACGGCCAGCGGCGATATCTGTTCGAGTGCCTTATGCACGATTCGACCCTGGATACGCGAGAGCATGTCGGCAAGTCTGCTGACATCGAGCAGACCGGTCGCCGCGTCGGCGCGCGTCGCCTGCAGCAGG
The DNA here is from genome assembly GCF_040323635.1 of Mesorhizobium sp. M0037. Classification (NCBI taxonomy): domain Bacteria; kingdom Pseudomonadati; phylum Pseudomonadota; class Alphaproteobacteria; order Hyphomicrobiales; family Phyllobacteriaceae; genus Mesorhizobium; species Mesorhizobium sp. M0037. The sequence goes on from NZ_JAMYVB010000004.1 coordinate 104,744, forward strand.
ATGTGGTCGGGCTCATGGCTGCGCAGCACGTCATAGATCAGATCGGTCGAGACGGTGACCTGACGGCCGCTTTTCTCCTGTCCCGGGTGGCGCTTCTCGATCAGGCCTGAAATCAGCGCGCAGTTGCGGAAGGTGCGCTTGAGCAGCCAGCTGTCGGCCAGCCAAGCCTCGAGGTCGTCGCCCAGCATGTCCTGGTCGAACAGAGCGCCAAGCGAAGGTTTCCGCGATTTGAACATCGCGCCCATATCGCCCAGCGACCAGATGGCCAATGCGTAGTCGGTGGCGACGAAGCCAAGCGGCCTGGCGCCGGCCCTGTCCAGCCGGCGGGTGAGCAGCATGCCGAGCGTCTGGTGCGCCAGCCTGCCCTCGAAAGGATAAGCGACGAGATAGTGACGGTTGCCGCGCGGAAAGGTCTCGATCAAGAGGTCGTCGCGTTTGGGCAATACCGATTTGTCGGCCTGGTAACGCAGCCAATCTGACACCTGCTCGGGCAGCTTCTTCCAGCGCTGCGGGTCGTCCAGCATGGCGCGCACCTGCTCGGCGAGGTAGGTCGAGAGCGGAAATTTGCCGCCGCCATAATAAGGCACCTTGGCGTCGCTTCCCGGCGCATTCGAGACGAAGCATTCGTTCTCGCGGATGCCTTCGAAGCGCAGGACTTTGCCGGCAAACATGAAGGTGTCGCCATGCGTCAGCGTTTCGAGGAAGGCCTCCTCGATCTTGCCCAGAACCCGGCCGCCGTGCGAAGCCGAGCCTTTGCTGCCGGCCTTGACGTAACGCACATTGAGCGCCGGCACCTCGATGATCGTGCCGACATTCAGCCGGTATTGCTGGGCAACGCGCGGATTGGAGACCCGCCACATGCCGTCCTTGTTGAGGCGGATTCGGGCGTAGCGCTCGTAGTTCTTCAGTGCGTAGCCGCCGGTGGCGACGAAATCAATGACGCGGTCGAATGTCGGCCGGTCGAGGCTGGCATAGGGCGCTGCTGTCAGCACTTCCTCGTAGAGATCGTCGGCGCGAAACGGCGCCCCGCAGGCGCAGCCCAGCACATGCTGGGCCAGCACATCGAGCCCGCCATTGACCAGCGGCGGCGTATCCTGGGCGCCCAGATAGTTGGCGTCCAGCGCTGCCCGGCACTCCAGCACCTCGAAACGATTGGCCGGGATGAGGATCGCCTTCGACGGCTCGTCCATGCGGTGGTTGGCACGGCCGATGCGCTGCGCCAGCCGGCTGGCGCCCTTGGGCGCCCCGACATGCACGACCAGATCGACGTCGCCCCAATCGATGCCGAGATCGAGCGTCGAGGTGGCGACGATGGCACGTAAGGCATTGTCTCCCATCGCCTTCTCGACGCGGCGGCGCTGGGCGACATCGAGCGAGCCGTGATGCAGCGCGATCGGCAAGGTATCCTCGTTGACCCGCCATAATTCCTGAAACAGCAGCTCGGCCTGGCTTCGGGTGTTGACGAACAGCAGCGTGGTCTTGTGGCGCTTGATCTCGCGATAGATTTCCGGCGTGGCGTAGCGCGCCGAATGGCCGGCCCAAGGCACGCGCTCCTCCGAATCGAGGATGGAAATTTCGGGCTTTGCACCGCCGGTGACAACGATGAGCTCAGACATGTCCCCCGGAGGATTCTGGCTCACCAGCCAGCGCCGCAACTCGTCGGGCTCGGCCACCGTTGCCGACAGACCGATCGTCTGCAGGCCGGGCACGATGCTGCGCAGCCGCGCCAGCCCGAGCGCCAGCAGATGGCCGCGTTTCGATGTCACCAGCGAATGCAACTCGTCGAGCACGACATAGCGCAGATCCTCGAAGAAGCGCCCGGCATCGCCGGCCGCGATCAGCAGCGCCAATTGCTCGGGCGTGGTCAAAAGGATGTCGGGCGGCGCCAGTTTCTGGCGCTGCCGCTTGTGCGAAGGGGTGTCGCCGGTGCGCGTCTCGATGGTGACGGGCAGGCCGATCTGCTCCACCGGCTTGCCGAGATTGCGCTCGATGTCGACGGCCAGCGCCTTCAGCGGCGAGATGTAGAGCGTATGGATGCCGCGCCGTGCCATACCGGCTTTGCGTCTGGGGCGGTTGGCCAGTTCGGTCAACGATGGCAAGAAGCCGGCCAGTGTCTTGCCGGCGCCGGTCGGTGCGATCAAGAGCACCGATTGCCCGGCTTGAGCCTTCGCCAGAAGCTCGATCTGGTGAGCGCGCGGCGACCAGCCTTTTTCGCCAAACCATCTGATGAATGGCTCGGGCAGAAGGACGGCGGCATTCTGTTTGGCAAGGCGCGGCTGCTCGGTCACGCGAAAGAGGTAGCGCGACGGCGCGCGATCGCCAAGGAAAATCGGAACAAAAGGTGATCGGGTGAGCTATCCCTCGCCGCATTTAGGGGGAGAGGATGCCGGCAGGCAGGTGAGGCGCAGCGCGACCTTTCAGTCGCTGGCGTCGCCCCTCATCCGCCCTTCGGGCACCTTTCCCCGTGAACGGGGCGAAGGAAGAGGCGCTAGGGCCGCCGAAACCCCGTCGGCCCGCCATAGAGATACCCAATCCGGTCGATCGCCTCCTTCAGCCCTTCGCGCGAGACCAGCATGGTGTGGCCGTTGGCGTGGATCATGGTCTCGGCGTCGGTCATCACCGCGACATGCCCCTTCCAGAACACGAGGTCACCGCGTTTCAGCCCGGCATAATCGGGTCCCGGATCGAGCGGCTCGCCGAGGCCTGCCGCTTGCATGTCGGAATCACGCAGCACATTGCGGCCGGCCATACGCATGGCCAGTTGCACGAGGCCAGAACAGTCGATGCCGAAGCCGGAGGTGCCGCCCCAGAGATAGGGCGTGCCGAGAAACATCTCGGCGACCGAGACATAGTCGGCGGCGATATCACTGACCGGGCGCACATGGCCGGCAATGAGCGCCTCGCCGGAGGGCAACAGCGCATAGTCCGTGCCGCGCGTTTCGGCAGCGCCGGTCACCGTCACCGTCGAGCCCATCGACAATTGGCCGCTGATCGGGAAGCGCAGATCCGGGCCGGGATAGAGAAAAGTGCGCGGCGCCGTGACGATGTGGGTTGGCGCATGCTCGCGTGCGCCCAGCATGGTGGCGCCGACGTAGCCGACATAGCCGTCGCGTTCGGCCTGGACCCAGGCCCATCCCTCGGCTTCCTCGAAGACAAGCACATCGTCGCCGAACAGAATTTGCGTGTTGACGCCGGCATCCGGGCGCGGTGCCTTACGCAGGTCAGCCACGGAGGCTGTGATCCGGGCCGGACGGCCGGTGACGAAGCGATCGGCCGAAACCTCCCCTTTCAGCCTGGCATCGGCGAGGTCGGAACGGAAGGCGTGGAGGCGGGCATCCCTGGCAGTCAAATCGGTACTCGTTCTAATTCATGGATTGATCAGATGGGCAGTTCATGAGCCCTGGCAACGATACCATCCCCGAAGCGCTCGACAAAGAGCGCGCCTTCGACCGTGCGCCGGATCAGCACATTGCGCTTGTCGAGCTCGTCGCGATGGCGTGACACCAGTTTCAGCGCACCCATCGTGTCGAGCGCCCGGGTGATAACCGGCTTGGTGACATTGAGGCGGGCGGCTAGACCGCGCACCGTGTGCGGCGGCGGGTCGAGATAGATGGTGAACAGGATCGCCGTCTGGCGCATGGTGAGATCTGGCGCGCCGGCGCGCACCTGCGACAGCATCACCTGCTGCCACAGCCGCATCGCCTGGCTCGGACGCATCGAAATCGACATCGCCCGAGCATGACGGCAAATTGTTTCGGTTCCGTTTCAGTTTTGGTGGCCGTCTCAGGGCGTCAGGCATAGCGCCTCGAAATGACCCGCTCCAGTGCACGGATGCCTTGCGCCTCTCCGCCGGCGGGTCCGTAGGGGCGATCGGACGGGTTCCAGGCGAAGATGTCGAAGTGCGCCCAGCCCGTTGTCCGTTCGACAAAGCGCTTGAGGAAAAGCGCCGCGGTGACCGAACCGGCGAAGCCGTCGGTGGTGACGTTGTTGATGTCGGCGATCTTCGACGCCAGCCTGGCGTCATAGGGCCGCCACAACGGCATGCGCCACAACGGATCCTCGACGGCCACCGAGGCCGCAGCCAGTTCGGACGCCAGCGCTTCGTCGCCAGTGTAGAAAGGCGGCAGATCGGGCCCGAGCGCGACACGCGCTGCCCCGGTCAGCGTCGCCATGTCGATCAGCAGTTCCGGCTCCTCGTCATCGGCCAGCGCCAGCGCGTCGGCCAGCACCAACCGCCCTTCGGCGTCGGTGTTGCCGATCTCGACGGTAATGCCCTTGCGGCTGGTCAGTACATCTCCAGGCCGGAAAGCGTTGCCGGCAATCGAATTCTCGACCGCCGGGATCAGGACGCGCAGCCGCACCTTCAGCCCGGCAGCCATGATCATCGAGGCCAGGCCCAGCACATTGGCGGCGCCGCCCATATCCTTCTTCATCAAGAGCATGCCCGAGGACGGCTTGATGTCGAGGCCGCCAGTGTCGAAACAGACACCCTTGCCGACCAGCGTCACCTTCGGCGCGCCTTCCGGTCCCCAAACCATATCGATCAGGCGCGGCACTCCGACCGAGGCCCGGCCGACCGCATGGATCATCGGGAAATTCTGCTTCAGGAGATCATCCCCCTTGATCACCGATACCTCGGCCTTGTGAGTGGCCGCCAGGGTCCGTACGGCCTTCTCCAACTCGTCCGGTCCCATGTCGCTGGTCGGCGTGTTGACGAGGTCGCGCGCCAGGAAGACGCCGTCGGCGATGCGCCGGACACGACCCGCATCGGCGCCGGACGGCAGCGCAAAACGCAACGCCTTGCCTGATTTCTTGCCGTAGCGAGTGAAGACATAGCCGCCGAGCACCAAGCCTATGGCCGCGAGTTCCGGCTCGGCTGGAGCGGCGGCAAAATGCCAGTCGCCTTCCGGCAAGGCTCTCGCCAGCATGCCGACGGCCAGCGCGCCCTCGCCATCACCGACGCCGAACAAGGCGCCGGCAAGGGAACCGTTGTCGCCGGGGACGGCGAGCGTCCTGCCGGCTTCGCCGGAAAAGCCGTTGGCGGCCGCCCATGCGGTCATGGAAGGCGAAAGTCCCAAGGCCTCCAGTCCATCCCTCGCGACCAGATGGACCGGCAAGGCAGTGTTTAGTGTCTCGATGAGTTCGACGGGCATTTGATGGTCTCCGGGAGGCTTGCAGGTCGTCCTCAGTCAAGTGACAGGGACGTCGAATGATTTCAACATCTATGCACAGGGGCCGGGCATGGGACGTGCCAGGCCAAAGGCTTCCGGCGGGCCGTTCACCGATCCGACGGCTCACTTTTTAACTGTCCGTTAGGGTTAACAGAATATTTCTGCGGGGATGAAGATGGCCACGTGAATGGCCACGCGCAGGAATGGAGAGCCCCGTGCCGATGCCCACCAACCGCAGGATGAACGTCACGGGCAAACGGTTGGTCACCACGGCACTGCTGATGGCGCTGGCGGCCGGTGTTGCCGGGTGCGGAACCAGCAAGCTCACGACCGGCTCGATCGGGCGCACCAGCGGCAAACCGCTGGAAACCATGTCGGCCAGCGAGTTGCACGGGGCGACCGGGCGGCTGGGCGAATCCTACGCAAAGAACCCCAACGACAAGCGGCTGGCGACAAATTTTGCGGCGGCGCTCCAGATGGACGGCGATGCCGACCAGTCGCTTGCCGTGATGCGCAAGCTGGCGATCGCCTACCCCAAGGATCGCGACGTGCTTGCCGCCTACGGCAAGGCGCTGGCCGCCAACGGCCAGTTCGAGCCGGCGCTCGACGCCGTGCGCCGGGCGCAGACGCCGGAATATCCGGACTGGCGGCTGATGTCGGCCGAGGCCGCCATTCTCGACCAGCTTGGCCAGAAGGATGAAGCGCGCCAGAACTACCGCAAGGCGCTGGACCTAAAGCCGAACGAACCCTCGATCCTTTCCAATCTCGGTATGTCCTATGTGCTGGAAGGCGATCTGCGCACCGCCGAGACCTATATGCGCTCGGCAGCCCAGCAACCGAATGCCGACAGCCGGGTGCGCCAGAACCTTGCGCTGGTCGTGGGACTGCAGGGCCGCTTCGACGAGGCCGAGAAGATCGCGTCGCAGGAGCTTTCACCCGAACAGGCGCAAGCCAATGTAGCCTATCTTCGCCAGATGCTTGCCCAGCAGAACGCCTGGAGTCAGCTCAAGGATCAGGACAAGGCAAAGCCGGCGACCAACTGAGCGCCGCATGGGCGCCGGCTCCGCACAGCGCAAAATCCGTCCACATCTCAAAGCTGAAAACAAGAGCCGCACTGCATTGGCAGTGCGGCTCTTTTGTATGGCTGCAACGAGGCCTACTGGCTTGAGGAATTGTGCTGGTCGCCGAAGATGCCGCGCTGACTGACCTGAATGCCGGCTGGGCCCAGAATGATAGCGAACAAAACCGGCAGGAAGAACAGGATCATCGGCACGGTAAGCTTCGGCGGCAGGGCGGCGGCCTTCTTCTCGGCGGCATTCATGCGCATGTCACGGCTTTCCGAGGCCAGCACGCGCAATGCGTGCGCCACGGGTGTGCCGTAGCGTTCGGCCTGGACCAGCGCCTGGGACACTGACTTCACCGACTCCAGGCCGGTACGAGCCGAGAGGTTTTCATAAGCCTGCTTGCGCTCCTGCAGATAAGAGAGTTCGGCGTTGGTCAGCACGAATTCCTCCGCCAGCGCCACCGACTGCGAACCGATCTCCTCGGAGACCTTGCGCAAGGCGGCCTCGACCGACATGCCCGATTCGACGCAGATCAGCATCAGGTCGAGCGCATCCGGCCACGCCGCCTGGATCGACTGCTTGCGCTTGGCGGCACGATTGTTGACGTAAAGGATCGGCGCGTAGAAACCGGCGTAGGCGACAAGGATGCAGACGAACAGTTTCACGAAGGCCGGCCGGTCAGGCAGTCCGCCGAGCACGAACAGATAGATCGCTGCCAGCGCGAAACCCACAAACGGCAGGATCAGGCGGAAAAACAGGAAGCGCGTCAGCGGGTTTTGGCCACGAAAGCCCGCCACCTTGAGCTTCTGCAACGTGCCTTCATCGGCCAACGCACGCCGCAGGTCGAGCCTGTCGACGATGTTGCGCATGCCGATCGACTGCTCTTCGCGCAGCCCCTTGCGGCGGCGATCGGCTTCGTTGGCAAGCCGCGAGCGCTGCTTGGCGCGCAATTCGTCACGCTCCAGCGCCACCGATTTCATGCGCGCCTTGAGCTGATTGCCGCCAAGCGCCGGCAGCAACGTGAAGACGGTCGCGAACACCGCAACGCCGACCAGCAATGCGATCAGGAAGGCAGGATCGGTCAGCGATTTTACGACTTGGTCGGTCATCCGTTTTCAGTCTTTTCGTTCGAGCTTTCCAAGGTGGGCCTAAACTTCAAAGTTCATCATCTTGCGCATCACCAGAATGCCGATCGACATCCACACGCCGGAACAGCCAAGGATCAGATTGCCGGTGCTGGTGGTGAACAGCGGCATGATGTAGTTCGGGCTCGACAGATAGACGAGAAGGGCGACGACAATAGGCAGCGCGCCGATGATGACGGCCGACGCCTTCGCTTCCATGGACAGCGCCTGGACCTTGGCCTTCATTTTCTTGCGATCGCGAAGCACGCGCGAAAGGTTGCCTAGCGCCTCGGAGAGATTACCGCCGGCCTGTGACTGGATCTGGATAACGATTCCGAAGAAACTTGCCTCGCTGCACGGCATGGTCTCAGCCATGCGCAAGGTGGCGTCGGGGATGGACATGCCAACCTGCTGCGAATCGACGATCCGGCGGAACTCGGTCTTGACCGGCTCCGGCGATTCATTGGCGATCAGGCGAATGGCGTCGTTGAGCGGCAGGCCGGATTTGACGGCGCGCACGATGATGTCGAGGGAGTTGGGAAATTCGTTGAGGAACGCCTTGACCCGGCGCGCGCGGCGAAACGAGACGAACCAGCGTGGCAGGCCGAGCGCGCCGGCCAGAAGCGTACCCGGCAGGACAAGTAGCGGCGCGCCGGCGAGATAGGCGAGCACCGTCAGCGCGATGCCGCAAATGACGGAGTAGATATAGAAACGCTCGATCGAGACCTGCATGCCGGCCTGACGAATCTGGGCCTTCAACGGCGGCTTCTTGACGGCGAGTTCGTTGGTTTTCTGCTTTTCGTCGAGCTGTTTCAGCGTGTCCTGGACAGATTTACGCCGCTTGACCGCCTCCGCGACACGGTCGCGCGAAGCCTTGACGACCGAACGATCGGTCTCGGCGGCCTTGATCGTCTCGAGCCGCTTGCCGGCCTGCTTCTCGTTGCTCATCTTGGTGAACAGGAAGGCATAGGCGACCGCACCGGCGCTGAAGCCGGCGAGCACGATGAACGCCAGTACGGTGGTATCAATTCCGAACATCGACCTCAGTCCCCACGCCTCGATATGCGTTAGTCAGCGCGTTTCTCCATCGATTCCAGAGCGTTGGCGAGGCGCTGTTCCTCGCCATAGTAGCGGGCGCGATCCCAGAAATGCGGACGGCCGATGCCGGTCGACACATGCTCGCCAAGCAGCCTTCCGTTCGAGTCCTCGCCCTTGATGTTGTAGAGCACGATGTCCTGCGTGATGATGACGTCACCTTCCATGCCGATCACCTCGGTGATGTGGGTGATGCGGCGCGAGCCGTCGCGAAGGCGTGCTGCCTGGATGATGACATCGACGGAGCCGACGACGATTTCACGCACGGTCTTCTGCGGCAGCGAATAGCCGCCCATGGCGATCATCGATTCGATACGGTTCAGGCATTCGCGCGGGCTGTTGGAGTGGATCGTTCCCATCGACCCGTCATGGCCGGTGTTCATCGCCTGCAGCAGGTCGAAAACCTCCGGTCCGCGCACTTCGCCGACGATGATGCGTTCGGGCCGCATGCGCAAGCAGTTCTTGACCAGGTCGCGCATGGTCACCTCGCCTTCGCCCTCGAGATTGGGCGGGCGGGTTTCGAGACGTACCACGTGCGGCTGCTGCAGTTGCAGTTCGGCCGAGTCCTCGCAGGTGATGACGCGTTCCTCGCGGTCGATATAGTTGGTCAAGCAGTTGAGCAGCGTCGTCTTGCCGGAGCCGGTACCGCCGGAGATGACGATGTTGCAGCGGACGCGGCCGATAATCTTGAGTATCTCGGCGCCCTGCGGCGAGATGGCGCCGAACTTGACCAGCTGATCGAGCGTCAGCTTGTCCTTCTTGAACTTGCGGATGGTGAGCGCGGTGCCGTCGATGGAGAGCGGCGGCGCGATCACGTTGACGCGAGACCCGTCAGGAAGACGGGCGTCACAGATCGGGCTCGATTCGTCGACGCGGCGGCCAACCTGGCTGACGATGCGCTGGCAGATGTTGAGCAGCTGCTGATTGTCGCGGAAGCGGATGCCGGTCTGTTCGACCTTGCCGTTGACTTCGATGTAGACGTTCTTGGAGCCGTTGACCATGATGTCGGCGATATCGTCGCGGGCGAGCAGCGGCTCCAGCGGCCCGTAGCCTAGCACATCGTTGCAGATGTCGTCGAGCAACTCTTCCTGCTCGGCGATCGACATTGCGAAATTTTTGATGGCGATGATGTCGTTGACGATATCGCGGATTTCCTCGCGCGCGCTCTCGGGATCGAGTTTCGCAAGTTGCGACAGGTCAATGGTGTCGATGAGCGCGGAGAAGACCTGGCTCTTGGTGTCGTAGTAGGTTTCGCTTTTTTCGCGCTGGATCTTTTTTGGCGGCTCCGGCGCCATCGACGGCGCCTCAACGGCACGGCGAGTTGGCGGAGTTGCCAGCGCTCCCGGCGGCGGCGCTGCCGGGGGTCGGGCAAGTACCGCCATGTCCGCAGGCGTTGCAGCAGCCGGCGCCGCTGACGCTGGCTGACGGAACTCCGGGGTGAACCGGCCGCCGTCGTCGGAGCCTCTTTTTCCAAACATGATCGACTACCAATTTCGCTTGAGAAGCGTCATTTCTTGTTACGCGAGAGCTTGCCGAGGAGGCCGCCAAGGCCTGCCTTCTTCCTGGCCTTGATTTCGCTGCGACCGGTCAGCACGTGCGCGATTTCGTTGATCATGCCGACGACCGGGCTCTTGGGATCCATCTCGCCCAGCATGCGGCCGTTGTTCGCGGCATTTCCAAACAACAACGGGTCGAAGGCGATGACCGACATCGGCGTGAGGCTGAGCGGCTCGGCGAAGTCGGAAGCGGAAATCTCGGGCCGTTTCGGCACGCCGGCCTGATTGATGATCAGTTTCGGCGGCGGATCGTTCGGGCGAAGCCGCGTCAGCATATCGACCAGATTCTTGGTGTTGCGCAGATTGGCCAATTCCGGCGTCGCAGTGATGACGATCTCGTCGGCCTTGATCAGTGTGTTCTTGGTCCAGCCCGTCCAGATATGGGGGACGTCGAGCACCAGCAGCGGCACGCTGCGCTGGGCGGTATCGATGAGTTGCGTGAAGGCATCGGGATCGAAATCATAGACACGTTCGAGGGTGGAGGGCGCGGCGAGCAGCGACAGGTGTTCGGCGCACTGGGCAAGCAGACGGTCGAGATAAACCTCGTCGACGCGTTCGGGCGAAAACACGGCCTCGGCGATGCCTTGCGCAGGGTCCTGGTCGAAGTTTATGTTGGCCGTCCCGAAAGCCAGGTCGAGATCGGCGACGACCACTTCCGACTTGAACAGCGATGACATCGCCCACGCCACATTGTGGGCGATGGTCGAGGAGCCGACGCCACCCTTGGCGCCGACGAAGGCGATCGAGCGGCCGATCGGCTCGGCTTCCGGATCGACGAAGATCGACGAAACCACCGAGACAATATCGGCCATCGACACGGGCGCGATGACGTATTCGGAAATACCGAAGCGGATGAGTTCGCGGTAAAGACCGACATCGTTGTAGTGGCCGATCACCACGACTTTAGAGGAGGGATCGCAATATTCTGAAAGCTGGGCAAGCTGCTCCAGCAACTGCTTCGGTTCGCTGCGCGACTCCAGAAGGATGAGGTTCGGCGTAGGCGCGGATTGGTAGAATTCGATCGCCGTGGCGATGCCGCCCATATGCACTTTCAGATGCGCCTTGGCCATGCGGCGATCCTCGCCGGCCCGCTCCACCGGATGCGCGACACCTTCCGTCTCGCAAAATGCCTGGATGGAAATACGCGGAACCGGCCGCAGCGCCTGCATCGCGGCAATATCCAATTGCGAGCTGTCGCCGCCGTCTACGGGCGTATCGTAGGCAAGATTGCTCATTGTCATGCTCTTTTCCGTGACTTCTCTTTCGGTCTCTACGCGGGACCGGCGCTCCTAGTACGTCACTTCCGAATTGCCGAGGAACTCGTCCGAAATACCTCTGCCGCGGTAGACGTCGATCACCGCGCCGCGGTTCTCGGCGTCGATGTCGGACGACTTTCTTGGCCCGAGCAGATCGGTCGGATTGGCGAGTTGCGCGGCGAGGTTGTTTTGAGACGAGCAGCCGTAATCGGCGTAGTGCTTGTTTTCGGAGGTTTCGAGGATGTCTTCGGGCCAGCGCCCGCATTTGTCGGTCTGGGCTCTCACCGAAATATAGGAAACGCGGATAGGCGCCGACGCTTCCGGGGAAACCGACTGGTAGGAGGTCACCACGATCCGGTTTAGCTTGATGCCGCTGGCAACCGCCAGCCTTGCGAAATCGCGCGCCGCGGCAGTCGCCGCGACCTCATTAGCCGAGCCGATCGGGGTTGCGATCGTCAGCGCCGGGGCAGCGCTCTTGTCGTAACCGTCGAGGAAGCCCAGAAGCGTGTCGCGCTGCGAGCCGGTCATGCCGCGATCGCCGGCGCCGACCGGGAGGTCGAGCTTCTGGTTCTTCTCAGCAATTACGATCGGATGCGTGGTGCGATAATCATCGGGAATTGCCCCAACCGTGATGCTGTCGCGCTTAGCGCAACCGGCAAGCGAGGCGGCGATCGCGACCGCCAGGATCGGCATTGCCGATCGGCGGATCCGGCCACGGCCAGACCATGCCGTTGCGGCAATCGCCAGTACCTTTGATGCTGACTGAGACATGTCCGCTTCCCCGCTTACTTGTAGATGAAGCCGACAACGCCGTGGTAGCGGCCGTTGGGCTTGTCGGTCTGCATGGTGCCGTAGACGCGGTTGACGCGGCCAAGGAACATGGCCGGACCATCGCCGGCGGCATTGAAATTGTCGTCCGGCTTAGCCAGGTCGTTGCGCGCCACCGGCCGAGCCAGATAAGGCGTGATGATGATGACCAGTTCAGTTTCATTGCGGACGAAATCGCGGCTGCGGAATAGCGTGCCGAGCACCGGGATCTTGGTCAGGCCGGGCAAGCCCGATACAGCCTGGCGGACGTCGTCGCGAACGAGGCCGGCAATCATCATCGAACCGCCCGACGGCAATTCGACGGTGGTGTCGGCAAGTCTCTTGCGGATCGACAGAAGCGTCAGGCCGGGCAAGCTGCCGCCGCCTTCCAGGGTGGTAGCACCTTCCGAGGTCGGCTCCGAAACCGATGTTCTGACCTTGAGGCTGATCCGACCCGCCGACAGCACAACGGGCTGGAACTCGAGGCCTATGCCGTATTCCAGCTTTTCGTTGGTGTAGGTGACCTGGCCGGTCTGGTTGTCGGTCGAAACGTTGTTCGTACGTGCCGTGATGAGATTGAATTCGCCGCCGACCCTGAACGTTGCCTTCTCGCCCGAAACCGCGGTGAGGGTCGGTTCTGCAAGCGTCTTCATGACGCCGCTTTGCTCCATGGCATTGATGTAGGCTTTGAGGCCACTGCCGCCCAAGTTAAAGCCTGAATTCTGCGAAAGCGGCTTTCCCAAACCGTAGTTGGGCGAACTCAGCGCACCGTAGGCGATGCCGTCCATGCTGCCGCTGCCAACCATGTTGACGCCGAGCTGCTTCATCACCGAGCGGCTGACTTCGGCCACGGTCACCTTCAGCGTCACCTGGTCGTCGCCGATGATCTGTAGCAGGTTGACGATCTTCGAGACCCGGCGTTCGGCATCCGGGTTGTTGATGTCGACGCCGCCATTGGCATTGCCGCCGGCCGCGGTCTGCGAATACTGGCCCGTCGTCGCTTCACCTCCGGACACGAAGATGGTTGCCAGATCAACGGCGCGCTTGGCATCGAGCGGCGTATCCACCGTCCCGGTCAGGACGACGTTGTCGTTCAGCAATTCGACCTTGATCTCGGCATTCGGAAGGAAGCGCTTGAGGTAGTCTTCCAATCCGGCGACGTCGCGTTCGACGGCCAGATCCAGGCTGGCAATCTGCTCGCCATTGGGACCGAAGACGAAGATGTTGGTTTCGCCCACCGACTTGCCGAACAGATAGATGCGCCTTGCGGTGCGGGTCACCGCATCGGCGACCGCGGGATTGGCGACAAGGATGTCGTAGGCGTCGCTCGGCAGATCGATGACGACCGATTTGTTGAGGCCGAGCTTGACACGTTGCGTGGCGGTCGAGGCCGTGACCCCGACGCTCTTTCCGGCGGCCTTGGCGTCGCCGAGGCCACTTGCATGGGCTCCGAGGAAAAGCAGGCCGACGGCTGCAGCCATGGTGACCGGCAGTTTAGCGACTAACCTCATTTCCTTGCCCCTACTTCGGAAACTTCGCCCGATTTGATCAACCGCACCGTTCCGCGCCGCCCACTGCCGGAAACGAGGTAGTCGGCTTCATCGGTACCCTTTTCCTTGTTGTCGGTGATCGAGCGCAGCGCCAGCGTCAGGCGATCGGCCATCTGCTGGGCGACGGTTATGATCTCGGCCTGCTGCGGCGTCAGCTCCAGCGTCGCCGTCTGTCCGACCCTGGTCTTCTTGCCTTCCTCGTCCTCCTGGATGGTCTGATCGATCGCCAGGACGCGGATGTTCTTGAGGATGGTCTCGGTGGTGAATCCGCTGCCGCCGTTGCCGGTGTCGGATCTGCGGGTCATGATGACGTCGACAAAATCGTTGGGCAGGATGAACCCGCCTGCCGACGTGTCAGCCGAGATCGCGGTGGCGACGGCACGCATGCCGGTGGGCAGGATCGAAGACATGAAGCTTTGCCCCTCGCCGATCAGCTTGGAGCGCCGCAGCGGCTCACCGGTGTACATCGCCATGCGGGCGACGGAGCCCTTCAGTTTCTCCCGCGCTTCGGGTTCGGCGGCACGGGTGATGAAATTCGCATTGATGCCATCGGACGGCCAGGACTCCCAGCTGAGATTGTTCTCAAGTGGGCTGCCCATCGGCACGTCGCCGGAAAGCACGAGCACATCCTGCAAGGCAATGGCCGGCGCCTGCGGGGCATCGGCGACGACCTGCTGGGGCGGGACCGCCACCATATTCTTGGCGACATAACCTGCACCACCCGCCGCAGCCACCGCCACGCCCAGAATAATCAGTCGGGATGCTGGCATCTGTCCGAACCCTCGCCTTTAGGCAACCACCTAGCCAGGCCGGACTTTGCAGCGGCAATCGTCAAAACAAGGTTAATGCAATGCTTACGATCGTGATTAATTTAAGGTTTACATAAATTGGACGGACCCGTGCTCCGACGACAGAAAGGGCGACCAGCGGCCTCTTTTCAGACCGATGTCGGAGCGGCAAAGGTTGCTTGCTGTTTCAGTTCGCCAGCTTTGCCAGTGCCCAAACCATCAGGGGTGAATCCGGATAGGTCAGCAGCCCGCCAATGCCGAGTGCAATGCCGTAGGGAACGCCAGTCGTGTCGTCGGCGAAATGGCGCAGGAATAGATTGTGGCTGGTGTAAATCGCCAGCGGCGATTTCCGGTAGAGAAGGATGGCGAGCGTCAGCAGTCCGCCGATGAACGTCGATATCACGAGATACTCGACAAGGTGAATGTTGAACCCCATCCAGACGGCGGTGCCGGCGAGCAGCTTGGCGTCGCCGCCACCCATGCCGCCGAGTGCAAACAGACCGAACGTCACGGCCAGCACCAGGCCGCCGGCGGCGAAATGCCAGCCATAGGTTGCCCAGTCCATGGCCGTCAGCGGCGCAACCAGCGCAAACACCGCCAGCAGCAGCACCGGTACGCGGTTGGCGATCGTCATCGACAGCATGTCGGAGATCGCGGCGAAGAGCATGCAAAAAGGAAAGATGACGAAGATCAACGCTTCGAGCATGGGCGCGACACCCTGTTGCCAACTGTATCCAGCCTCAGCCTAGACATATATGATTAACGATCGATGAGACTGGGTTACTCAAAACCACCCGACGCGATGAAATAAGGGCCGCCAGTCAGGCGGCCCCTATCTCTAAGGCAACCAGGGTATTACGAACCACTCACCTTACCGGCGATGGCGATGAACTTGTTGTTCAGGGCGTTGCCGAGCTGACCAGCGCCAAAAATGATGGCAAGCGCGATGAGAGCGGCGATCAGACCGTATTCGATAGCGGTCGCGCCGGATTCGTCCTTCGCGAAACGTGCGATGAGATTAGACATTCGAGAGCTCCTACTCCACGTGTTACAGCACTTCCGTCAACTTCTGTGGTGGTTGATCGGATGCTGCTAATCTACGGAGAAGCTCTTTCAATCGGCTTAATAAACAGCCTTACCGATTCCTTTCCCGCTTCGAACAGCTTGCGTGGTTAACCGTAAACTAAACGCTGGACAGTAGCTCGCCTGCCCGTGAAAAGCTGTAATTTCACGGCTATCGGCAGGACGCATTGTTATATTAGCTGGCAGCAAGATTGGAGCGAATACCCGGCGCCGGTCAAGGGTTTAACCGTTGGTTCACCAATCTCCTTCATGTTCCGTGAACAAGTTTTGCCGCTGTGGAGCGCCTCGATGACCGCCATGAAATCGTCATTCCTGCTTGTCGCGCTTCTCGCCGTCCCGGCTTTCGTGCTGCCGGCCAAGGCCGGAGCCGGCATCGAAGTGACGATGAACCAGGCCAAGATCGTCAAACTGACACGCCCCGCCGACACCATCGTCGTCGGCAATCCGGCGATCGCCGACGCCTCCGTCCAGGATGCATCGACGATCGTGCTGACGGGCAAGGGGTTCGGCGTGACCAATCTGGTTGTCCTCGACCACGATGGCAGCCCGATCGTCGACGAGCAGGTGACCGTGGTGCGCCAGGACGCGTCGTCGGTGCGTATCTACAGGCGCGCCTCGGTCCAGACCATGTCCTGCACGCCCTATTGCGAAAGCTCGTATAAGAGCGACTCGGAAAAGTCGTCCGAGGCCGAGATGAGCGCTGGGCAGTAAGCGCCTCAGGTGACTTGATTGTCTGGGGGAGAGCCGCGTCGGTTAGCGGCCGGTTAATGTCGCCTGGTCGAATTTAACGGTCATTCAAACCGGAGCTAAATGGGTTCTTGATAGTGGTGCCGACGGTACCGCATCAGGATCGGCAGGAACGGGATATGGGCGACGTTTTGGACGAGGATTCAAGACGCAAGATCTGCAAGGCCAAGGCAGGGCGCGTGACGTTTGCCCGTCGTTTCCTTGGTGATCGGCGCGGCGGCACGGCGATAGAATTCGCCATGCTTGCGTTACCGTTTGCGGCTCTCGTCTTCGCCATCCTCGAGAGCTGCATTTCATTTGCCGGACAGGAGGTGATGGCCAACATCACCGATGATATCGCCCGTCAATTGCGTACTGGCCAGTTGAGGCAAGCCGATGTGACGGAAGAGAAGCTAAAGGGTAGGGTCTGCGCCAGACTCGAGATCATTGTCGCCAAGGGTTGCCCCGGTTTGCTGGTTGATCTGCGCCCGTTCAAGACCTTTGCCGGGGCAGCCAGTGCGGGTTTCAAGATTTCCGGCTCGACCATCACGCTGACGGGCAAGGATCCGGATACAGGCAAGGACCCGGCTTTCGGGACCCCCACAATAGGTCCGGCAGAATCAAAGAACATGCTGCGGGTTTTCTACCCTTGGCCGGTCATGACCGATTTCATGGCTCAATACATGTCGAATATGGATGGCGGCAAGACGCTGCATTACGCAACGGCAACGTGGCAAAACGAGCCATTCGACAACTGAGGCACGTGTAGCAAAGGAAAAGGGCATGTCTCGTGCGGGGGCACATCCGTGGATATCGGTTATCTGGAAGAGAGCGGCGCGGTTTTGTGCCGATCGGCGGGGCATAGCGGCGGTCGAGTTTGCCCTCATCGTGCCCGTCTTGCTGATCATGTATTTCGTTACCATGGAGGCCTCGCAAGCCATCGAGACCAGCAAGAAGGTCAGCCGCATCAGCTCCATGGTTGCCGACCTCGTCACGCAGCAAACGTCGGTGGTCAATGCAGATCTCACCGACATTATGAAAATCGGAAACTCCAGCCTTCAGCCTTATAACCGCTCAGTCGCCGATATCTTCATCACAGCAATCGACATCGAAGCCGATCCGGGCAAACCGACACCGAAGGCGAAGGTGGCGTGGTCCTGGCGCGTGCTGAATGGGGTCACGAGCCGCGACTCCAACCCGACAAGCTCCACAACTGTTCCGGCGACGCTCAACGTTGCGGGGACTTTCCTTATTCGTGTCAAAACCACTCTCAAATATGAACCGATCATCTCCTGGTCGGAAAGCGCCGAAAAGCCGCTCGGATTTATCTCGGCCTTCAACGAAGGCAAAATAACGATGAGCGAAACCTACTATCTCAGGCCGCGCCGGGCCACCTCGATCCCCTGCAGCAATTGCTGAAGCAGTTCTACCCATTCAACCCGGGTCATTGCGCGCTGCTGTCCGTGCTGCCCGACACCAGGCGCACGATGGAAGCGGCCATCGCATAGTCACTCGCAGCGGCGAGCGTGAACCCTCCCGCATGTTTCGATTCCACGAAATCGTAGATTTCCGGCGACTGCGATCTGAGATTGGTGAGGAAGACCGTCAGTCGGCGTTTGGCTTCGGGGTCAAGATCGCTGCGGACGGCGTGAGGGCCGTATCTGAGCACGCCGGAGGTCCAGATGATCTGGAGCGCGGCTTCTGGAATGCCCGCCGCCTCCAGTCGCGCCGCCGTGCCGTCCGGATCAGCCGGCTGATCGCCAGCAATCGCCGTCCAGTTTTCCGCCGTGGCCCGCTCCCAGCCGAACACGGCATCGGCCTGGCCATCGACCAGCATAGTTTCTGCGGCGGCAGCCGAGCCGGCATGAGCGAGGAATGGCGCATCCTGGCTGATCTTGATGCCGTCGGCCGCCAGCCCGGCGAGCGGTAGAAGCGAACCGCCGACATTGTCGGAAGGCGCCATGGCGATGCTGTGCGTTTCCAGGGCCGCGAGATCGGAAAGCCTGCCGTCGCGCGTCAAAAGCACGGAGCGGATGCCCGTGGCACCGTCGGCATCGACCGGCGCCACAAGAGGTTCGACGCAGCCGCAGCGCTCCGAGGCGGTGGCGTAGGCGGTCGCCGAATAGACCGCGTACTGAATCCGGCCATTGGCCTGTGCCTCTATCAGCGCCGCATAGTCATGCGCGACGACGAATTCCACCTTCATGCCGAGCGCCTTGCCGTAGGCGTCAGTCAGCAAGGCCAGACCCGGAACCGTGTTGCCAGCGCCCGGCTCGGCAACGATGCCGATCCGAAACGTGCCGATCTGGTCGCGCCAGTCGGCGTGCGCGGCGAGCTGCGAGGCCAGCAGCGCTACAGTGGTCGCCAGTGCACTCCAACCGAGGTCAGCCCGTCTCATCGATCCATGCCCCGCACGCCGTTCCTTGAAGCGCATCGCATGTCTCAAGGATGCGTACACCACGCCTGCCCGACTTCGCGACTATCGCGCCAGGCCGTTGCCGCCTGGTTTACGATTTGCCAATGCCGCGACGGGACCTTATGTCTGGTCAACCAGACTGGCAATGACGGCACCGATGGCACGCGCTTTCCTCTTCGTTCTCGATTCTTTCGGCATTGGCGGCGCCGCCGATGCCGAACGCTATGGCGACGCCGGCTCGAACACATTCGGACATATCGCGCTGGCCTGCGCGGAAGCCCGCGCCGATCGCGAGGGCCTGCGCGAGGGACCGCTGAAGGTGCCCACCATGGTTTCGCTCGGTCTCGGCCGCGCAGCAGAAACCGCAACCGGCTTCCAATTCGACAGCAAAGCCGCTGTTTCAGCCTCCGCTTTCCACGGCGCCGCGCAGGAGATTTCGAGCGGCAAGGATACGCCGTCGGGTCACTGGGAAATCGCCGGGCTGCCCGTGCGGTTCGACTGGGGCTATTTCCCCGATAAGGTGCCCGCCTTCCCTGCCGAACTGACCGAAGCGATGATCCGCGAGGGCAAGGTGCCGGGCATTCTCGGCAACTGCCATGCACCCGGCACCGAGATCATCGAGCGCTTTGGCGAGGAGCATATCCGCACCGGCCAGCCGATCTGCTACACCTCGGTCGATTCCGTCCTGCAGATAGCAGCGCACGAAGTTCATTTCGGCCTGGAGCGGCTCTACGAGTTCTGCAAGACGGTACGCCGGCTGGTCGACCCGCTGAAGATCGGACGGGTGATCGCACGGCCTTTCCTGGGCGAAACATCAGCCACGTTCGAGCGCACCTACAACCGCCATGACTACGCCGTGCCGCCGCCTGAGCCGACGCTGCTCGACCGCTTGACCGGGCGCGGCAGCCGGGTGATCGCGGTCGGCAAGATCGGCGACATCTTCGCCCACCGCGGTATCTCGGAAGTACGCAAGGCGCCCGGCAATATGGCAATGTTCGACAAGGCGCTGGGCGCGATGGACGATGCCGGCGACGGCGACCTGGTGTTCGCCAATTTCGTCGACTTCGACACCGAGTTCGGCCATCGCCGCGACGTCGCCGGCTATGCCGCGGCGCTCGAAGCCTTCGACCGCCGGCTGCCCGAGGCACTGGCAAAGCTGAAGCCGGGCGATCTGCTCATCCTCACCGCCGACCATGGCAACGATCCGACATGGCGTGGCACCGACCACACGCGCGAACGCATCCCGGTCATCGGCATCGCACCGGGTCTCACGGGCGGCGACATCGGGCTCAGGACCACCTTCGCCGATATCGGCGAGACGGTCGCCGAACACCTCAAGCTGGCGCGCGGCCGCCACGGCGCTTCCTTCCATGCGGCGATAGGCGGCCATGCCTGAACTGCCCGAGGTCGAAACCGTCCGGCGCGGCCTGCAGCCGGTTCTGGAAAGCGCGCGGATCGTGCGCGTCGAGGCGCGCCGGCCCGATCTCAGATTTCCGTTTCCGGCGAAATTTGCGCAGCGGCTGACCGGCAAGACCGTCACCGCGCTTGGCCGCCGCGCCAAATATCTCACCATACACCTGGACGGTGGCCCGGTGCTGATCTGCCATCTCGGCATGTCGGGCTCGTTCCGCATTGAGACCGCTGATGACAAAGAGACGCCCGGCACGTTCTATCAAGAGCGCTCGAAGGATGCCAAGCACGACCATGTGGTGTTCCATGTCGTGTCGCCTGTCGGCGTCCAGTCTCGCGTGGTCTTCAACGACCCGCGTCGCTTCGGCTTCATGCTGTTTGCGGAAGGCCTGGCTGACGCGCATCCGATGCTGGCGGGACTGGGCGTCGAGCCGACCGGCAATGCGCTGGAAGGCGCCCTGCTCGCCTCGCTGCTGAAGGGCCGCAGATCGCCGTTGAAGGCGGCGCTGCTCGACCAGAAGCTGATTGCCGGGCTCGGCAATATCTATGTGTCGGAAGCGCTGTGGCGCGCCGGCCTTTCGCCATTGCGCGAGGCAGGCACCATCGCCGGGACCAGCAAGAAGGCCAAGGAACAGAGCGAACGACTGGCCGAGGCAATCCGTTCGGTGATCGCCGATGCGATCGCCGCCGGCGGGTCTTCGCTGCGCGACTATGTGCGCACAGACGGGTCGCTGGGCTATTTCCAGCATTCCTTCGCGGTCTACGATCGCGAAGGCGGGCCCTGTCCGACGCCCGGCTGTCGCGGCCACATCGAGCGCATCGTGCAAAGCGGCCGCTCGACCTTTTATTGCCGGACCTGTCAGCGGTAAGCTAGACAGGTCCTTCAGTGCCGCAATCAGGAGGCCAGCCCATGAGCTATGAAACCATCATCGTCGAGACGCGCGGCAAGGTCGGCCTGATCACGCTGAACCGGCCCAAGGCGCTCAACGCGCTGAACGCGCAGGTGCTGGCGGATTTGCTGACGGCGGCAAAGGGGTTCGACGCCGATCCCGGCATCGGCGCCATGGTCATCACCGGTTCCGAGAAGGCTTTTGCGGCGGGCGCCGACATCAAGGAAATGCAGGCCGTCACCTACGCCGAAGCCTATGTGCAGGATTTTTTCGTCGGCTGGGAAGAGTTTACCCGCGCGCGCAAGCCGATGATCGCGGCGGTCGCCGGCTATGCCCTGGGCGGCGGCTGCGAACTGGCGATGATGTGCGATTTCATCATTGCCGCCGACACGGCGAAATTCGGCCAGCCCGAAATCACGCTCGGCGTCATTCCCGGCATGGGCGGGTCGCAACGGCTGACCCGCTTTGTCGGCAAATCGAAGGCCATGGACATGTGCCTGACCGGACGGATGATGGATGCCGCCGAAGCCGAGCGCAGCGGCCTGGCGTCGCGCGTCGTACCGGCCAGCGAGTTGATCGAGGAGGCGATGAAGGCCGCGGCCAGGATATCAGAGTTTTCGCTGCCATCGGTGATGATGGCCAAGGAGGCAGTCAACCGCGCCTACGAGACGACGCTGGCCGAGGGACTGCGCTTCGAACGCCGGCTGTTCCACTCGCTGTTTGCGCTCGATGACCAGAAGGAAGGGATGGCCGCCTTTGCCGAGAAGCGGAAGCCGAATTTCACCAATCGCTAGAGTGGCGGCGGCGAGGACCAAAAAGAAGCCAAAGCGGCGTTGACGCGCCGGAAAAGCTGAACTATAAGCCGCTCCAACCGAGGCGGCCGTTGGCTGCCCGTTTGTTTTTTGCGCCCTGCGGCATCCCGCATGCGCCCACCAGATCAGAAGAGAGGCATCATGGCCAATACATCCTCGGCCAAAAAGGCAACGCGCAAGATCGCCCGCCGCGCAGCGATCAACAAGAACCGCCGCTCGCGCGTGCGTACCTATGTTCGCCAGGTCGAAGAGGCACTGGCTGCCGGCGACAAGGCAGCCGCGCTGGAAGCCTTCAAGACCGCAGAGCCGGAATTGATGCGCGCCGCGACCAAGGGCGTGATCCATAAGAATACGGCATCGCGCAAGGTGTCGCGTCTGGCTCACCGCCTCAAGGTGCTGTCGGCCTGATCGACCGTTCCTGAACTGTCGTTCTTTCAAACCCGGCCAATCGCGCCGGGTTTTTTCGTTTGCCGGCAAGCACTTAAAAAGAACGGCCGCAAAGCACGCCCGAGCCGCATTCCAGAGTCTGGAATGCTTTGCCGGCACATACACTCCCACTGATATTCCAATCCGCCGAAACGGCCCACGCCAATAAATTTGGCTGTCACAAATTGCTGATATTTTTCAACGACTTGCTGGAAGTGATCCACAGCTTGTTCACATCGCCTGTGGGCGATAGGCAGCAAGTTGGTGTCAAGCGAATTATTTCAGAAAATTTCAAACCGCACAGCCATTTTCATATTCGCGGCAAAAGGGTTTGAATCCCAATGGCTTTGTCAAAATATGCGCTTCCAGCACGGAGCCCGAACCGTTGTTCACTAACCAGATTTCTTAAAAATCCGTTAGAGGTGGCCTTGCCCTATCCACAGCGATTTCGGTAATGTCGATCTATCGAAAGGGACGGGCCATTAGCCCTTAACCCAGCCTGAATCGGCCAGCTAACAGTGGCAGAATTCATGACGTGGATCAATTCCGCGAACGGGTATGGCTTGCCTTTTCGATACGATAGGGGACTGGCGTAATTGTACATGGCAGCTTGATGGCGCACCGGCGTTTTCGCCGGGTAGCACCGCTTTGCCCGAACATGTCAGACGGACTGGCCTTAAGCAGCCGGGACCGATCCCATTCTGACGAGGCAACGTCATCCGCCGGCGGCGGCGGTGGTGTTGTAGCGAAGATACGGTCGCCGGAAACATGGGTGCAGGAGGCGCACTCCCGGCGGAAAAAAGGTACAAAGGAAAAGGGACGCACAATCATGCAGAGCGGCATCGAGCGGGAGCTTACGGGCGACCTGCCATTTCCCGGAACATTGGTCGGAGCGCACGATATGGCGGCTTCCAGCGACGCGGAACAGAAGTTCGACCGGGTCAAGGCCCAGTTGAAGGCGCGCCTGGGAACCGAGGTCTATTCGAGCTGGTTCGGCCGTATGAAGGTGGCTGAGGCTTCCCGGGGCATTGTACGCATCTCGGTGCCCACGGCCTTCCTGCGCTCGTGGATCAATGGCCATTATCTCGATCTCATCGCCGATCTGTGGAAGCACGAGGATCCCGAAATCCTCAAGATCGAGATGGTCGTGCGCACCGCGACCCGTCCTGCCCGCAATGGCGTCGAACCCGAGGCCGTGCCGGCGCGCAAGATGACCAAGCATACGCAGACCGCATTGGCGGCCGGCACGGTCGGCCCCGGCAGGGTGGAGCGGGCGCCCGCCCCTCGTCCCGGCACGCCGATCGAGAGCGAATTCCGGCACAATGTGCTGGGGTCGCCGCTCGACCCGCGCTACACGTTCGGCTCCTTCATCGAAGGCCCGTCGAACCGGGTGGCTTTCGCCGCAGCCAAAGCCGTGGCGGAATCGCAGTCGAGCGCGGTGCGCTTCAACCCGCTGTTCCTTCATGCGACCGTCGGGCTCGGCAAGACGCACCTTTTGCAGGCGATTGCGGCCGAATCCCTGAAACAGAACCCGAAATCGCGCGTCGTCTATCTGACGGCCGAATATTTCATGTGGCGCTTCGCCACCGCGATCCGCGACAACAATGCGCTGACGCTGAAGGAACAGCTGCGCGACATCGACCTCTTGATCATCGACGACATGCAGTTCCTGCAGGGCAAGTCGATCCAGCACGAATTCTGCCATCTCATCAACATGCTGCTCGACAGTGCCAAGCAAGTGGTGGTTGCCGCTGACAGGCCGCCGTCGGAACTGGAATCGCTGGAACCGCGGGTGCGCTCGCGCCTCAATGGCGGTGTCGCGCTGGAAATGTCGGCGCCGGACTTCGCCATGCGCATCGGCATGCTCAAACTTCGGCTTGCCACCGCCAAGGTTGACGATGCATCGCTCAATATTTCGGAGGAGATCCTCAACCATGTCGCCCGCACGGTGACCGGCAGCGGTCGTGAGCTGGAGGGCGCGTTCAACCAACTGCTGTTTCGTCAGTCGTTCGAGCCGGCGATCACCATCGACCGCATCGACGAGATCCTGGGGCACATCTATCGCTCTGGCGAGCCGAAGCGGGTGCGCATCGAGGACATCCAGCGCATCGTGGCGCGCCACTACAATGTGTCGAAGACCGAGTTGCTGTCCAACCGGCGCACGCGCACCATCGTGAAGCCCAGGCAGGTCGCCATGTACCTGTCGAAGGTATTGACGCCGCGCTCGCTGCCGGAGATCGGCCGGCGGTTCGGCGGCCGCGACCACACCACGGTGCTGCATGCGGTGCGCAAGATCGAGGACCTTTCCGGCGTCGACAACACGCTGGCGCAGGAACTGGAACTGTTGCGCAGGCTGATCAACGACCAAGCCTGATCGGCGCGGCAAACGGAGCGCGCCGGGTTAGAGTATTCGGTCGTCGCGCTTTAAATTTTCTTGTTTTGATGCATGTCGTTGTCCCAAAACCGCTGCGCAGTTTTCGGCGACATGCATCGGTTGCCGGCCAACGTCCGCTTTATCCCCAGAAAGCCCGCTTAACCGGCGCGAACCGGTGGCCCGGACTTGCGTTTGCTGGCTTTTTCCTGTCAGTTTGCATAGATTCTGAGCCTGTTCAGACCTTTCGCGGGGCGCCGCCCACTGGTGACCCGTCCATTCATTCAAGCGAGCCTGTTTCGTCATGCGTGTTATCCTGGAACGGTCCAATCTCCTGAAGTCGCTCAACCACGTTCATCGCGTGGTCGAGCGGCGCAATACCATACCGATCCTGTCGAACGTGCTGCTCAGCGCCGAGGGCGCCAGCCTTGAAATGAAAGCCACCGACCTCGACCTCGAAGTGACCGAAGCGACGCCGGCAAAGGTCGAGCGCGGCGGGGCGACGACGGTTCCGGCGCACCTGCTCTACGACATCGTGCGCAAGCTGGCCGACGGCGCCGAAGTGATGCTGAAGACCGACGAGGACGGCAACGCCATGACGGTAACGTCGGGCCGCTCGAGCTTTCGCCTGCAGTGCCTGCCGCAGTCCGATTTCCCGGAGCTTTCGGCGGGGTCCTTCTCACACATCTTCCGGCTCGATTCCGTCGCCCTGAGAGGCCTGATCGAAAAGACCCAGTTCGCCATCTCCACCGAAGAGACGCGCTACTATCTCAACGGCATCTACCTGCACACGCATGAAACTGGCGGCAAGCTGAAGCTGCGTTCGGTGGCGACCGACGGTCACCGCCTGGCGCGCGCCGAGATCGACGCTCCGGCCGGGTCCGAAGGCATGCCGGGCATCATCATTCCGCGCAAGACGGTCAGCGAGTTGCAGAAGCTGGTCGACGATCCCGATGTCGCGGTGACCACCGAATTGTCCGACACCAAGATCCGCTTCACCATCGGCAGCGTGGTTCTGACCTCGAAGCTGATCGACGGCACTTTCCCGGACTACCAGCGCGTCATTCCGACCGGCAACGACAAGAAGCTGATCATCGACCGCCAGAGCTTCGCCGCCGCCGTCGATCGCGTCTCGACCATTTCCTCCGAGCGCGGCCGCGCGGTGAAGCTTTCGATCACCGAAGGCCAGGTGACGCTTGCCGTCAACAATCCGGATTCGGGCAGCGCCACCGAGGAGCTGGCGGCCGACTATTCGTCCGACCCGATCGAGATTGGCTTCAACGCCAAATATCTGCTCGACGTCGCTGCTCAACTCACCGGCACGGAAGCCAAGTTCATGCTGGCCGATGCCGGCTCGCCGACGCTGATCCACGACATGGCCGATGAGACCGCGCTCTATGTGCTGATGCCGATGCGGGTGTAGCCGCACTGCGGCACACTGCAGCATAGTGATTGCGGCGACTTCTACAGGCGGATAGCGGTTGCCGGAACAAAATCACATAAGTAAGCTCACACTTACGAATTTCCGCAATTATGCGGCGTTGTCGATCGGCTTTTCACCCGGCGCGGTGGTGTTTTCCGGCGACAATGGCGCCGGCAAGACCAATCTCCTGGAAGCCATCTCGCTGCTGACGCCTGGCCGCGGCCTGCGCCGGGCGCCCTATGTCGACGTGGCCCGCGAAGGCGGCGATGGCGGCTTTGCGCTCCACGCAAGGCTCGACGGGCCGGAGGGGCAGGTCGAGATCGGCACCGGCATCACCGGGGGTGAAGCGGCCGGCGAGGGCGGTCGCAAGGTGCGCATCAATGGCGCGCCGGCACGGTCGGCCGACGCCATGCTGGAATGGCTGCGCGTGGTCTGGCTGACGCCGGCCATGGACGGCCTGTTCCCGGGGCCTGCCGCGGACCGGCGGCGCTTTCTCGACAGGCTGGTGCTTGCGATCGATCCCGGCCACGGCCAGCGCGCGCTCGACTATGAGAAGGCGATGCGCGGACGTAACCGATTGCTTACGGAAGGTTCGCGAGACGGCGCATGGTTCGACGCCATCGAGATGCAGATGGTCGAAACCGGCGTGGCGATTGCCGCGGCGCGCGCCGAGCTGGTGCGCCTGCTGGCCGCCATGATCGACAGGTTGCCGTCCAGCGGGCCGTTTCCGCAGGCCGACATCAGCCTCTTCGGCGACCTTGAAAGCCATGTCGCCTCAGCACCCGCTGTGGATGTCGAGCAACGCTATCGCGACGCCCTTGCCGACGGCCGCGAGCGCGACCGCGCCGCCGGACGCACGCTCGACGGCCCGCACCGTTCGGATCTGCTGGTGCGCCACCGCCCCAAGGCGATGCCGGCCGAACTCTGCTCGACCGGAGAGCAGAAGGCGCTGCTGGTCGGCATCGTGTTGTCGCACGCAAGGCTGACCGGCGAGATGTCGGCGATGACGCCGATCCTGTTGCTCGACGAGATTGCCGCGCATCTCGATGCCGGCCGGCGCGCCGCGCTGTTCTCGATCCTGGAGGAGCTGAACTGCCAGGCCTTCATGACCGGAACCGACGCCGCGCTGTTTTCCAGCCTGAGGGGACGCGCGCAGTTCCTCACCGTCGACCACGGCACGGTTGGGCCAACCGAAGAGACCTGACAAGGTTTTTGCTCCGCTATATGGTCGGGCAATGACCCCTGCCGCCCTCACCGACGAAGAACTCGAACGCTATGCCCGCCACATCGTGCTGCCCGAGATCGGCGGCGCCGGCCAGCAGAGGCTGAAGCGGGCCCGGGTACTGGTCATCGGCGCCGGCGGGCTCGGCGCGCCGGTGCTGGAATATCTCGCTGCCGCGGGCGTCGGCACGCTTGGCATCGTTGATGACGACATTGTCTCGCTGTCCAATCTGCAGCGGCAAGTGATCCACGCCACCGATACGGTCGGCACGGCGAAGACCGAGAGCGCCAAAGCAGCGGTCGCCCGGATCAATCCCCATGTCGCGGTGGAATTGCACGGTTTCAGGCTGACGGCCGACAATGCTGCCGTCCTCGTCACGCGCTACGACGTGGTCGTCGACGGCTCCGACAATTTCGAGACGCGCTATGTGGTGGCTGATGCCTGCGCGGCGGAAAAGCGGCCGCTCGTGCATGCCGCCGTCGGCCGCTTCGACGGCTCGGTGACGGTGTTGATGCCGTTCGGCACCGGCGCCGACGGCAGACCGAACCCTGGATATCGCGACCTCTTTCCCGAAGCGCCGCCAGAGGGGCTGGTGCCGTCCTGCGCGGTGGCCGGGGTCGTCGGTGCGCTGACCGGCGTCGTCGGCACGCTGCAGGCGATGGAAGCCATCAAGCTGATCACCGGCATCGGCGAACCACTGGTCGGCCGGCTGCTGCTCTACGATGCGCTGTCGGCGCGCTTCGACACGATCCGCTACAAGAAAAACTGACCGCATGGATCAGTCCACCAGCGTCCTTGTTACGCAGCTCGCCTCCGATTTCGAGCGCTGGGATGAACTGCTCAGCCTGATCATGCATTCCTTTGCGCCGATGGACGGCGTCATCGATCCGCCCTCCTCTGCGCATCTGCTGAGCGTCGAAAGCCTGAGGGACAAGGCTGGGCGGGAAACGGTGTTCGTGGCTCTGCAGGGCGGCCAGATCGCAGGCTGCGTTTTTGCGCTGGAGAGACCCGATGATTTCTATGTCGGCAAGCTCGCCGTCGAACTCGGGCTTCAGGGCCAAGGCATCGGCAGACGATTGATGCAGGCTGTCGAGGATCTTGCCCGCAACCGCAACAAACCCGCCATCGAACTGCAGACGCGGGTCGAGCTCACGGCAAATCACGCAACCTTTGCGCGTCTCGGCTTCCGCGAAACCGCGCGCACGGCGCATGACGGTTATGACCGGCCGACCTCGATCACCATGCGCAAGGAGTTCGCGTGAGCCTCGCCCTCAGCGCACAGGAGCAGACAATCGCCTCCGGCCATGACGGGGCGGCGATGGCGATGCGCATCGTTGCCGAAAGCGCTGCGCTGCTCGGCGCGCCGCGACTGATCCCGATCGCCTCGACGCATATAGACGGCGCGCTCTATCACGGCGATTCCGGCACGCTGTTTGCCGAAAGGCTGGTCGATGGCGGCGCCAGGGTCGCGGTGCGCTCGACGCTCAATGTCGGCGCGCTCGACCTGATGGGCTGCTCGCGCGTGCGCCTCGAAGAGCCGGCGCGCGGCATGGCGCGACGAATGATGGAGGCCTACCGCAAACTTGGCTGCGAGCAGAGCTGGACCTGCGCGCCCTATCAGGCCGGCCACAGGCCGGCGCTTGGCAGCGATGTCGCCTGGGGTGAATCCAACGCGGTGGTGTTCTGCAATTCGGTGCTGGGGGCACGCACCAACCGCTATGGCGACTTCCTCGACATCGCGTGCGCCATATCGGGGCGCGCGCCGGATTACGGCCTGCATCGCCCCGAGAACCGGCAGGCACGGCTGGTGTTCGATGTGTCCGGCCTCTCCGCCTCGTTCCTTGGATCCGAGATCGCCTGGCCGGTGCTGGGCAACCTCTACGGCCGTGAGGTCGGCAATGCGGTCGGCGTCGTCACCGGCATATCCAGCCATCCCGGCGAGGATGCGCTGAAGGCCTTCGGCGCGGCGGCGGCATCGTCGGGCGCCGTCGGCCTGTTCCACATTGCCGGCGTGACGCCCGAGGCGCCCGACGCCGAGACCATCCTGGTGGGCGGCAGGCCGGAAACGATGATCCGCGTAACGCCGGAGATGGCCATGAAGGCCCGCGCAGGCCTGTCCACGGCAGCCACGCAGACCGCCATCGATGCGGTGGCGATCGGCAGTCCGCATCTGTCTTTGGCCGAATTCGATGCACTTGAGCGGCTGATTGGTGGGCGGCGGCTCAGCGTGCCGATTTACGCCTGCACCGGCCGCCACGTGCTCACCAGGCTGGAGCAGAACGGCAACCGCAAGATGCTCGAAGCCAGCGGCGTCATCATCGTCGCCGACACCTGCGTGGTGGTGACGCCGATCCTGCCGGATCTGGCCGACGGCGTGCTGATGACCAATTCGGGAAAGTTCGCGCACTACGCGCCGGGCAATACCGGCTACGCCGTGCTTTACGGCTCGCTGGCCGACTGCGTCGAAAGCGCCGTTTTGGGTAAGCCGAGGTTTACGGATTCGCCGCATGAGCGCCGTCGATGAAATCCTGGTGCCGGGCAGCGGAGGCGAAGGGCTGGCCTTGGTGCTGACCGCGCCGATCAGCTTCTGGGGCGGCGTCGACCCGAAGAGTGGCCGCATCGCCGATGTCCGTCACCCGCAGCATGGCGAGACCATTTCCGGGCGTGTGCTGTTCCTGCCCGGCACGATCGGCTCGTCCTCAGCGTCAGCCGTGCTGATGGAACTCGTCCACAATGGCCATGCGCCGACGGCACTCGTGCTGCACGAGCCGGACGCGATCCTGCTGCTTGGCTTGATTGTGGCCAGGGAAATGGGCTGGCGGACGCCGGTAGCGCTCAGGCTCAGGCGCGACGCTTTTGAGGCCTATCGCGGCAAGCGTGTGAGTGTCGCGGCGGATGGGGCCCTCACAACCGCAGCCTGAACGCGGCCCGCTTCAAGTCCGTAGCGGCAGCACGCGGTCCGGCGGCCGGTGGCCGTCGAAGAAGGCGCGGATGTTGATGATCACCTTCTCGCCCATGTCGATGCGGCCCTCGATCGTGGCCGAGCCCATATGCGGCAAAAGCACGACCTTGTTCTTGGCGGCAAGCTTCAGCAGTTTCGAGTTCAGCGCCGGTTCGTGCTCGTAGACGTCGAGGCCGGCACCGGCGATCTTGCCGTCCTGGATAAGCTTGACCAGCGCTTCCTCGTCGATGATGTCGCCGCGCGCGGTGTTGACCAAATAGGCGGTGGGCTGAAGCAGAGCCAGGCGCCGCGCCGAAAGCAGATGAAAGGTCGCCGGCGTCGACGGGCAATTGACCGAGATGATGTCCATGCGGGCAAGCATCTGGTCGAGGCTTTCCCAGTAGGTCGCCTCCAGCCCTTCCTCGACCGCCGGCAGCACGCGATGGCGGTTATGGTAGTGGATGGACAGGCCGAAAGCCTTTGCGCGCTTGGCAACAGCGGTGCCGATGCGGCCCATGCCGACAATGCCGAGGCGCTTGCCCCAGATGCGCCGGCCGAGCATCCAGGTCGGCGACCAACCGGCCCATTTCTTGTCGCTGGTGAGCACATTGGCGCCTTCGGCCAGCCGCCGCGGGCCGGCCAGCATCAGCGCCATGGTCATGTCGGCCGTATCTTCGGTCAGCACGTTCGGCGTGTTGGTGACGGTGATGCCTTTCTTGGCCGCCGCCGCCACGTCGATCTTGTCGACGCCATTGCCGAAATTGGCGATCAGCTTGAGATTGTCGCCGGCCTGGGCAATCAGCGCCGCATCGATCTGGTCGGTGATGGTCGGCACCAGCACATCGGCTTCCTTGATCGCCGCGACCAGCTCCGGCTGCGTCATCGGGCGGTCCTCGACATTCAGCCTGGCGTCGAAGAGTTCGCGCATGCGGGTCTCGACCGGATCGGGCAGCTTGCGCGTGATGACGACGAGAGGCCGTTTTTTGCCTGCCATTGTTTCCTCGAACCCGATCTCGTTGAGACCTCTTTAACCAAGACAGGCGAAACTGAATACCGGTCGCGGTGCCTGCCACTCCTGTAACAAGCGGTGCCGCCGAAGACAAAGAAAAAGGGGCGCCCGGGCCAAAGGGCACGCGCCGAAAGGAATGAAAGTGTCTGGTTTCGCGTCGCTTCGCCTGATCCTCAGCGCAGCGCTTCTCGGCGCTCTCCTGCATTCCCCGCAAGCCGCGGCGCAAGGTGCCGCCGCACCTGTGCAGACGGTCACGCTCGGGCCGAGCGGCCTGCCGCTGCCGCGTTTCGTCAGCCTGAAATCGGCTCGCGTCAACTCGCGCGTTGGCCCCGGCGCCAACTATTCCGTCGACTGGATGTACACAAAGGCCGGCCTGCCGATGGAAATCATCCAGGAATTCGATACCTGGCGGCGGGTGCGCGATGCCGATGGCTCGGAGGGTTGGATCAACCAGTCGCTGCTGTCGGGCCGACGGACCGCGATCGTCGCCCCTTGGCAACGCACCAAAGGTGGCCGAATCAATCTGCTCGACGATGCCGATAAGGACGCCAGCGTCATCGCCATCATCGAGCCGGGCGTTACGGGCACGATCAAAACCTGCGATGGCCAGTGGTGCGAAATGACCTTCGACGGCCACACCGGCTGGATCGCCCAGTCGCAGGTGTGGGGCGCCTATCCCGGCGAGCACGTCAAGAATTGAGATTGCTGGAGGCCTAACGGCCGATACGGCCGAGATGGGTGTCCTGAAAACCGGTCGACAGTTTGAGACCGTAGCCGAGCGCGCGGTCGACGGCGATGTGGATGATCCAGATCAGACCAATCGCGGTCGCCGTCGAATTGGCCAGAAAATATCCGGCGAGGGCCAGCAACAGCGGGACGATCAATATGTGCAACGCGTTGTAAGCGACAGCGCCGATCCGTGCCCCGGCGAGATAGCCCAGCATCGCCAGGTCGGGCGCCAGGATAAGCAGGGCGAACAGCCACCAGGAAACGCCTGACGCGGCATAGGCGACTATAGCCACGACCGCGACCGCAACCCATTCGAGCCGGATTGCAAAATCGACAGGTTTCACGGGTTGGGGCTTAAACGCTGCGCTTCGGGCGCAGCCTCACCACGATGTCGACATTGGCGATCTCCATGCCTGCGGGTGGCTCCGGCAGGTTGGAGACGGTCACCGGACCGCTTTCTATATCGAAGATCCTGTTTTCGCCTTCGATGTAAAAATGATGGTGATCGGAGGTGTTGGTGTCGAAATAGGTCTTGGACCCCTCGACTGCCAGGATGCGCAGCAGGCCGGCCTGGGTGAACTGGTGAAGCGCGTTGTAGACGGTGGCGAGCGAGACCGGCACGCCGGCGGCGACCGCCTCTTCATGCAGTTCCTCGGCCGAAAGGTGGCGGTCGCCCTTGGCAAACAGCAGATCGGCCAGCGCAATGCGTTGGCGTGTCGGCCTGAGGCCGGCTTCGCGAACCCGCTTGTCCACAGCGACATTTTCCTTCCGGCAGCCCCGATCCATCTATCCGTCCAAGCCCACAGTTCTGCCTCAAGACACGCCCAGAGTGGCGAAAAAACGTCATCGGCCGAAACTGGATACCTCCCGACATATATTCTGTTGGCGGAATACGATCAATAGAGCGACGTGCGGCCAGTTGGACGCACCAAATGCGCTCTATCACTTTTGGCGTAGCATCGTGCTTTCTGGAAATCGGAATCGATTTCCAGGCCGATGCGAGAGCGCGCATTGACCCGGGCAGACGGGCGGGTTAAGCGCAAACGCCGGTTTCCGGCCCGAATGGGATTGTGTTAGGAAACCAACGACAAGGGCGCCCCACCGCCCGGGACGATTATGGGGACGAGACATATGGCGGGTTCGAAATCCAGCTACGGTTATGAGGAATTGCTCGCCTGCGCCCGCGGCGAGCTGTTCGGGCCCGGCAACGCCCAGCTACCCTACCCGCCCATGCTGATGTTCGACCGCATCACCGAGATCAGCGAGACCGGCGGCGCCTACGACAAGGGCTTCATCCGTGCCGAATTCGACATCAAGCCGGACCTGTGGTTCTTCGCCTGCCATTTCATCGGCAATCCGATCATGCCGGGGTGCCTGGGCCTTGACGCCATGTGGCAATTGACGGGTTTTTACCTCGGCTGGCTCGGCGAGCCGGGCAAGGGCATGGCGCTGTCGACCGGCGAGGTCAAGTTCAAGGGCATGGTGACGCCTTCGGTCAAGAAGGTGGAATACGGCATCGATTTCAAGCGCGTCATGCGTGGACGCCTGGTGCTCGGTATCGCCGATGGCTGGCTTAAGGCCGACGGCGAACCCATATACGCTGCGACGGACCTCAAGGTGGGGCTGTCCAAGCAATCGGCCGCCTGACCGGCGCCACTGCAGCGGCGCGTTCTTCCGAGACGCAACGCCGCTGCGGCATTTTGATTTTGCGTATGATCGCCGGCGAAAACCGACTAGGGTTTCGGGATCATCCGCTGGAAGGAGTTGCGAATGAGAAGGGTCGTCGTCACAGGCCTCGGCATCGTATCGTCGATCGGCAACAACGCCAACGAGGTGCAATCCTCGCTCCATGATGCCAAATCAGGCATCAGCTTCTCAGATTCCTTCGCCGAACACGGCTTCCGCTGCCAGGTCTGGGGTGCGCCGACGCTCGACCCGACCCCTATGATCGACCGGCGCGCCATGCGCTTCCTGAGCCAGGGCGCGGCCTGGAACCATGTCGCGATGGACCAGGCGATCGCCGACGCCGGGCTTGGCGAAAGCGACATCACCAATGAGCGCACCGGCATCGTCATGGGCTCGGGTGGCCCCTCGACCCGCACCATCGTCGAGGCGGCCGAGACCACGCTCAAGAACAACAGCCCCAAGCGCATCGGTCCGTTCGCGGTGCCGAAGGCGATGTCGTCGACCGCGTCGGCGACGCTCGCCACCTGGTTCAAGATCCACGGCGTCAACTATTCGATCTCGTCGGCCTGCTCGACCTCGGCGCATTGCATCGGCAACGCCTACGAACTGATCCAGTGGGGCAAGCAGGATGTGATGTTTGCCGGCGGCCATGAGGACCTCGACTGGACGATGTCGGACCTGTTCGATGCCATGGGGGCGATGTCGTCGAAGTATAACGACAAGGCGTCAACAGCGTCACGCGCGTATGACGCCAATCGCGATGGCTTCGTCATCGCGGGTGGCGCGGGCGTCCTCATCCTGGAGGAGCTCGAACACGCCAAGGCGCGCGGGGCCAAGATCTACGCTGAGATCGTCGGCTATGGCGCGACGTCGGACGGTTACGACATGGTGGCGCCGTCGGGCGAAGGCGCGGTGCGCTGCATGCGCCAGGCTCTGGCGACGGTGTCCACGCCGGTCGACTACATCAACACCCACGGCACCTCGACGCCGGTCGGCGATTCCCGGGAAATGGGCGCCATCCGAGAGGTGTTCGGCGAGAAGATGCCGTTCATCACCTCGACCAAGTCGCTGACCGGCCATTCGCTGGGTGCCGCCGGCGTACAGGAATCGATCTACTCGATCCTGATGATGCAAGGCGGCTTCATCGGCGAGAGCGCCCATATCGAAAACCTCGATCCCGAATTCGAGGGCATGCCGATCGTGCGCAAGCGCATCGACGACGCCAGGATCGACACGGTTTTGTCCAACTCGTTCGGCTTCGGTGGCACCAACGCAACGCTGATTTTCCAGCGCTATTCCGCATAAGGCCAGCGTTTTTTTTGTAGGGGGATTGCCGGCCATGGACGGACTGATGAAGGGCAAGCGCGGGCTTGTCATGGGCGTCGCCAACGATCATTCGATCGCCTGGGGCATCGCCAGGAAATTGTCCGAACACGGAGCGGAGCTTGCCTTCACCTATCAGGGCGACGCATTCGGGCGCCGCGTCAAGCCGCTTGCCGAGAAGCTTGGCGCGTCTCTGGTGGTGCCCTGTGACGTCGAGGACAGCGCATCGGTCGCCGCCACCTTCGAGACGCTCGGCAAGGAATGGGGCGGGCTCGACTTCGTCGTCCACGCCATCGGCTTTTCCGACAAGAACGAGCTCAAAGGGCTCTACGCCGACACCAGCCGCGACAATTTCGTCCGCACCATGGTCATCTCCTGCTACTCCTTCACCGAGGTCGCCCGCCATGCCGCCCCGCTGATGAGCGAAGGCGGCGCGATGATCACGCTGACCTATGCCGGCTCTGTCCGCGTCATGCCGAACTACAACGTCATGGGCGTCGCCAAGGCCGGGCTGGAAGCCAGCGTGCGGTATCTCGCCAACGATTATGGCCCGCGCGGCATCCGGGTGAACGGCATATCGGCGGGACCGGTGCGTACTTTGGCCGGCGCCGGAATCTCGGACGCCCGCCACATGTACTCCTACCAGCAGCGCAACTCGCCGCTGCGCCGCACGGTGACCATCGACGAGGTCGGCGGCTCGGCGCTCTATCTTTTGTCCGACCTCTCGTCAGGCGTCACCGGCGAAATCCATTATGTGGATTCCGGCTATCACATCGTGTCGATGCCAACCCTGGATGAGTTGAAGCAGACCGACAGCGTACGCGATTAACTCACCAGTAAAATTAGATGCATCGGCGGAAACTCATTTTAAGGAGATATCCGCTAGAAGTCCTATAGGCTTGGGCTCTGCGCGTTCTTGCTGGGCGCAAAGGATGCTTTAGCCTTTATGAATTTGCGCTTGATATTCCCGAAAGTCGAGTTGATTTCGGGATCATGCGACAGGGACTGAGCAATGCCTGCTGTCAGCAACCCGAAGCGGACACCTGTGTTCCGGCTGCTCACCGTCGCCAGTTCGGGCCTTGGCAGTTTCATCCTTGGGCTTTGGGGCCTCCGGCATGGTTTCGGGGACGGCTTTGCCGGCATGCAGGCGGAAACCATGATCGGCATCGCGTCGGCGCTGTGCGCGCTGGCCGCCGCCGGTGCTGCCTTGTCCTTCTTCGCCGGCGTCGATGAATCGGTGGACTACGTTTTCAACGAAACCCATTTTGACAAGCTGACCGGGCTTTTTGCGCGGCCGGCGATGGTCGGCAGGATTGCCGACGCGGCGTCCGCGACGATCAGGACCGGTGAGCCGGTGTTCCTCATCGACATCGACATCGACCGCTTCAAGCAGATCAACGACGCGATCGGCTACAGCCATGGCGACGAACTGATCCGCGGCTTCACCAAGCGGTTGAAGGCCTGCATGCCCGAAGGCGCGGTGATGGGGCGCATCGGCGCCGGCGAGTTCGCTATCCTTGTCTGGGAACACCAACTCCAAAGGTCCATGGAAAGCACCGTCGAAACCATGATCGAGGAGATGCTGAAGCCGTACCAGCTCGATTCCCACCTGCAGTCGGTCGGCCTGTCGGTCGGCATCGTGGCGATGCCAAAGGATGGCGTCGATCCGGTCCTCATCCTGCGCCACTCCAACCTGGCGCTGCAGAATGCCCGCGCCGGCGGCGTGGGCAACTGGTCGGTCTTCCATTCCGACATGGGCCAGGTCGCCGACTACCGCCACTGGATCGAATCCGAACTGCACATCGCCTTCGTCCGTGGCGATTTCGACCTTCACTACCAGCCGCAGCTCGACCTGCCGACCGGCCGTATCGTCGGCTACGAGGCGCTGATCCGCTGGAAGCACCCGGAACGCGGCATGATCCCGCCGATGGAATTCATTCCGATCGCCGAAGAGACCGGCATGATCCACCCGATCGGCAATTGGGTGCTGAACAAGGCCTGCAGCGATGCCCGTCATTTCCCCGAGGACTGCTTCGTTGCCGTCAACATCTCGCCGGTCCAGTTCATGACCAAGGATTTCGTCGGCATCGTGCGCGATACGATGGCCAGCACCGGCATCAAGCCGTCGCGGCTGGAGCTCGAAGTGACCGAGACGGCGATGATGCAGGACCGCGACCGCGCCGCCACCATCCTGCAGCAGCTTGCCGACATGGGCATTTCGGTGGCCGTCGACGATTTCGGCACCGGCTATTCCAATCTCAGCTACCTGATCGACTTCGCCTTCGGCAAGCTGAAGATCGACCGCTCCTTCGTCAGCCGCATCGACACCGATTCCAATTCGGGCGCCGTCGTCTCTACCATCGTCGGCCTGTCGCGGGCGCTCGGCGTCGGCATCATCGCCGAAGGCGTCGAGACCGAGAACCAGGCGACGCTTTTGCGAGCAGCTGGTTGCGAGATGGTGCAGGGCTATCTGTTCGGCAGGCCGGCGCCGCTCAAGATCAAGCCTGGCGATATCAGACCGACCATTCCCGTCCACGAGCCGGCGCGCATCGTCAGCATGCATTGAGGCGACCGGCACCGTCCTATCGGCGCGCGGAGAAAACCTTGAACATGCCGTCGCGGGCGAGCTCGGCATGGCTGGAGAAGACGGCCTTCAGAACCGGTTCGTAAGGCAGCTGACGGTTCGCCACCATGAACAGCCGCCCCCCCGGCTTCAGCGCCTTGCCCGCCGCCTGGATCATGCCGGCGCCGATTTCCGGCTCGGCCGCCCGGCTGCGATGGAAGGGCGGGTTCATGACGATGGCATCATAGCGCCGCTCGACCGGCTCGCTCAGCAGATCGGTCCAGAAGAAGCCGGGCTCGAAGCCTGTCTGGCCGATATTGCCCTTGGCCGCCTCAAGCGCGTCGAAATCCGCTTCGTAAAGGTCGAGCCCCGTTATGCCGGATGAACGTGCCGCGACCTCGGCGGCGACATAACCCCAGCCGGCGCAGAAATCAGCAATGTTGCCGCGCAGGTCTTTGGGCAGGTTGTCGACCAGAAGTTTCGAGCCGACGTCGATCCGGTCGGAGGAGAACATGCCAGGCGCGGTACGGAAGCGGTCCTCTACGACCAAGGCGGGATTGGCGACGCGCAGTTTTTCCGCAGGCGCCAGATCGGCCGGACGGCGAAGCCAGAAGGCGATGCCGTGATATTTCGGCAGATGCCCTTCGATGGGGACAAGCTCGTCGATGCGCTTGCGCAGGCTGGCGATGCCTTCGTCCTTACCGCCGGCGACAATGATCAGACCGCCCGGCGTGACGCGTTCGATCGCCTCGGCAATACGCATCTCGTTTAGCCCACGATGGCGGCCGGCAAGCACGAGCGCTGCATCGAATGCATCGCCTTCCGCGCGCGGCGTTACCTTGTGACCGGCACGCTCCAGCGCTCGGAGATGCGGCCGGAAACCCTGTGCAAGATGGAGCTCTGCCTCGAAGCCTTCCGGCAAGCGGAAGCCGGGCTCCGCACCCAGGAACAACACACGCTCGCCCTTTTGCGCCAGAGGGAGCCCCTCGGCCTCGAAGGGATGGAACAGTGTCTTCAGCGGCTCAGCGGCCATTCTTCGATTCTCACTCGTAGACGGGTATTAAACGAAAACGGGCGCGACATAAGCCGCGCCCGTTCAACTCTATTGTCAGACCACTCAGGCGGCGTTTTCTTCGCCTTCGGCCTTCTTGTCGCGGGCGATTTCCTTGCCGGTGGCCTGGTCGACGACCTTCATCGACAGGCGGACCTTGCCGCGCTCGTCGAAGCCCATCAGCTTGACCCAGACCTTGTCGCCTTCCTTGACGACGTCCGAGGTCTTGGCGACCCGGTCGTTGGCAAGCTGCGAGATGTGGACGAGGCCGTCACGCGGACCGAAGAAGTTGACGAAAGCGCCGAAGTCGGCGGTCTTGACGACCGTGCCTTCGTAGATTTCGCCGACTTCCGGCTCGGCGACGATGGTATGGATCCACTTCTTGGCCGCCTCGATCTCCTTGGCGTTCGACGAAGCGATCTTGACCGTGCCGTCGTCCTCGATGTTGATCTTGGCGCCGGTCTTCTCGACGATCTCGCGGATAACCTTGCCGCCGGAGCCGATCACGTCGCGGATCTTGTCGGTCGGGATGTGCATGACCTCGATGCGCGGTGCGAACTCACCGAGTTCGGGGCGGGCGCCGGTCAGAGCATGCGCCATCTCGCTGAGGATATGCTGGCGGCCATCCTTGGCCTGGTCCAGCGCGATCTTCATGATCTCCTCGGTGATGCCCTCGATCTTGATGTCCATCTGCAGCGAGGTGATGCCGCCTTCGGTACCGGCAACCTTGAAGTCCATGTCGCCGAGGTGATCTTCGTCACCCAGGATGTCGGACAGAACCGCGAAGCGCTCGCCTTCCTTGATCAGCCCCATCGCGATACCAGCAACCGGCTTGGCCAGCGGAACGCCGGCATCCATCAGCGCCAGCGATGTGCCGCAGACGGTGGCCATCGACGACGAACCGTTGGACTCGGTGATCTCCGAGACGACGCGCAGCGTGTAGGGGAACTGGTCCGCGCTCGGGAGCATCGGACGGATAGCGCGCCAGGCGAGCTTGCCGTGGCCGATTTCCCGGCGGCCCGGCGAACCCATGCGGCCGGTCTCGCCGACGGAGTAGGGAGGGAAGTTGTAGTGAAGGAGGAACTTCTCCTTGTACATGCCGGTTAGCGAATCGACATACTGCTCGTCCTCTCCGGTGCCCAGCGTGGCAACGACCAGCGCCTGGGTCTCGCCGCGGGTGAACAGCGCCGAACCGTGCGTGCGCGGCAGGACCCCGACTTCCGAGACGATCTTGCGGACAGTCTTGAGGTCACGGCCATCGATGCGCGAACCGGTGTCGAGAATGTTCCAGCGCACGACCTTGGCCTGGAGTTCCTTGAACACCGAACCGATCTGCTCGGAGGTGTACTTGGCGTCTTCGCCTTCGGCCGGAGCGAACGCTGCCTTGACCTTCGCCTTGACGGCGTCGACGGCGGCGTAACGCTTCTGCTTGTCGACGTTCTTGTAGGCATTGCTGAGCTCGTCGCCGACGATCTTCAGCATTTCGGCTTCGAGCGCGGAGTAGTCCGGTGCCGTGAAATCGCGCGGCTCCTTGGCGGCAACTTCGGCCAGCTTGATGATGGCGTCAATCACCGGCTGGAAGCCCCTGTGGCCGAACATGACGGCGCCGAGCATCAGCTCTTCGCCGAGTTCCTTGGCTTCGGACTCGACCATCAGCACGGCGTCGGCGGTGCCGGCGACAATGAGGTCGAGCCTGGATTCCTGCATCTCGTCGACATGCGGGTTGAGCACGTATTCGCCGTTGATGTAGCCGACGCGAGCGCCGCCGATCGGGCCCATGAAGGGAACGCCCGACAGCGTCAAAGCGGCCGAGGTGGCGACGATCGACAGGATATCGGGATCGTTCTCGAGGTCATGCTGGACGACGGTGACGACGATCTGGGTGTCGTTCTTGTAGCCGTCGGCGAAGAGCGGGCGGATCGGGCGGTCGATCAGGCGGGAAACCAGCGTTTCCTTTTCGCTCGGACGTCCCTCGCGCTTGAAGTAGCCGCCCGGGATCTTGCCGGCGGCGTAGGTCTTTTCCTGGTAGTTGACGGTCAGCGGGAAGAAATCGAGGCCTGGCTTCGGCTCCTTCATCGAAACGACGGTGGCGAGAACCTTGGTTTCGCCATAGGTCGCAAGCACCGCGCCGTCAGCCTGACGTGCGATCTTGCCGGTTTCCAGGATGAGCGGACGGCCGCCCCATTCGATTTCCACTTTGTGGTAGTTGAACATATCTTGTCCTTAATAAGCGGAAAGGGCCGCGCCGTTTCACGGTGCGCGGATGCCCTTTCCCTGGCTTCCTTTCTCGGGCAGCCACGGGCAAGACAACGGGAAGCTCGGGTAGATTTCGGCGCTGGTTAGCGCACGAGCGTCCTGCAATCCTGCCCCATGACCGTCCATGGGCGGTTTCGAGTGGCCTCTGCGCGCTCGAAACCGGGTCTGGCCAATCGATGCGACTGGCAGAATGCGCGACCGGCGGGCTCTCCTTCGAAAGCCCGCCGGTCAATTCGTCAACGGCGCAGACCGAGCTTCTCGATTAACGTCTGATAGCGCGCGTCATCCTTGCGCTTGAGATAATCAAGCAGGCTGCGGCGCTGGGAGACGAGAGCGAGCAGACCACGGCGGGAATGGTTATCCTTCTTGTGGTCCTTGAAGTGGTCGGTCAGGTTCTTGATGCGCTCGGAAAGGATGGCCACCTGGACTTCCGGAGACCCGGTATCGCCCTTGGCGGTTGCGAATTCACCCATCAATTCCTGTTTGCGCTCGGCAGTAATCGACATCGTGTTTTTCCTTATCTGTTTGAGGAAACGGGTCGCCCTCAGCCGGGATGTCGTCCAGCAGGGGCCGGTGCAAGCAAAGCGACATGGCGCGATGCTGCGGCGCATATAGGGCAATTCCCCGGAAAACACCAGCCCATTCATAAAGCCGGCTTGTCGCAGCCCTTTGCTCG
Source organism: Mesorhizobium sp. M0037 (assembly GCF_040323635.1). NCBI lineage: Bacteria > Pseudomonadati > Pseudomonadota > Alphaproteobacteria > Hyphomicrobiales > Phyllobacteriaceae > Mesorhizobium > Mesorhizobium sp. M0037. Next base: position 146,168 of record NZ_JAMYVB010000004.1, read on the forward strand.
GGAATCCAGGATTCCCCTGACACCGAAACCTTACAGCCACTTCTTGCTTTTGAAGAAGACGATCAGCCCGACAGCAACGGCCAGCATGAACAGCAGCGAAGCCGGGTAGCCATAGTAGGCTTTCAGTTCCGGCATGTTCCACGGCGAGATCTCGGGATCGAAATTCATCCCCCAGATACCGACCAGGAAGGTTAGCGGCATGAAGATCACCGAGACGATGGTGAGATAAGAGATGACGTCGTTGGTGCGCGCCTGGCTCAGCGACAAATGCATTTCGATCAAGCCGGTCAGCATATCACGCTGGTTCTCGACCAGCTCGATCAGCCGCAATGCGTGGTCGAGCGTGTCGTTGAAGAAGATTTTCGTCTCCGGCTTCACATAGGGCACGTCGTTGCGGATCAGCGTCGCCAGCGCGTCGCGCATCGGCCACAGCACGCCCTTGAGCACATTGGCGTCGCGCCGCAATTCGTGCAGCTGGCGCATCTGATGCTTGTGAGGCGTGTTGAGCATCTCGTCCTCGATGCCATCGACCTCCTCGCTAGCGGCCTCAATCGGCGGAAAATAGCTGTCGACGATGGAATCGATGAGCGCATAGGCCAGATAGTCGGCGCCGCGCATCCGCAAGCGGTTGGGCAACGCTGCGGCGATGCGCTTGCGCACGGGGTCGAACGGATCGCCTTCGCGCTCCTGGAAGGTGACGACGAATTTCTTGCCGAAGAACACCGCGATCTGCTCATAGCGATGCACCTTGACGTCGTCGATCATGCGCATGACGACGAAGGCGTGGTCCTCGAAGAAGTCGACCTTCGGCCGCTGGCCGGTGTTGACGACATCTTCCAGAGCCAGTGGATGCAGGTTGAAGATCCGGCCGATCTCCTCGATCAGCTGGATGTTGGCGAGACCGGTGCAGTCCAGCCAGACGACCGGCCAGTTGTCGCAATGGGTGTTGAGATCGTCGATGCTGGCATCGTTGATGGTCTTGAATTTTTCAGGCGAAATCAGCGTCAGCCGCAGCTCGGACCGTCGCGCCGCCGGATCGGCGATCAGCGTGCCGGGCGAGGCGCCAACCGGCGGCCGGCGCGTTGTCACCGGCGCCCGCTTCTTCACCGCCTCAGCCTTTGCCATGTGCCCCTCGGATGTGACGTCGACGTAAGACTAGACGAGAGTGGTCAGCCGGCAAAGACCCGCTTCGGCTTGAACATGCCTTGCTCGATGGCGCCGATGGCGACAAGCTTGCCGCGCGCGGTGGCGCAGGCTTCCTCGGCTTCCACGGGCGCGTCGCGGCCGCGGATGATGACGGGATTGCCAAGGCGGATCTTGGTCGCCGCTTCGTCGCTGATGGCAATCTGCGGCAGGCAGTCGAGCGCGGCGGCCGTGTCGACGAGCAGCGCATCGATTGCGCCAAAGTCGATCGGCGCGTCGGCAACATCGGCGTCGCCCTCTTCGTCAGCTTCGCGCTGTTCGCCGAAACGGGCGGCTTCCAGTTCGGCGACGGTGACGAAATCCTCCTGGGTGAACGGCTCGACCTCGACCCTGCGCAATTCGGCGATGTGGCCGAAGCAGCCGAGGTCGCGGCCCATGTCGCGGGCCAGCGAGCGCACATAGGTGCCTTTGCCGCATTCGACCTCGAACAAGGTGTGGTCGGCAGCGTGCTCGACGATGTCCAGACGGCCGATCTCGATCTCGCGCGCGGGGATGTCGACTGTCTCGCCCCCACGGGCGAGATCGTAGGCGCGTTCGCCTGATATCTTGATGGCCGAGAATTGCGGCGGTGTCTGCATGATGACGCCGGTGTAGTTCGGCAGCAGCGCCCTGACATCTTCTTCCGCCGGACGGCGGTCGGAACTTTGCGTCACCGGGCCTTCGAGATCGTCGGTCGAACGCTCCTCGCCCCAAGCGACGGTGAACCGGTAGATTTTGGCGCCGTCCTGCACATAAGGCACGGTCTTGGTTGCCTCGCCCAGCGCGATCGGCAGCATGCCAGAGGCCAGCGGGTCGAGCGTGCCGGCATGGCCGGCCTTTTCGGCCTGGAAAAGCCATTTGATCTTGGAGACGGCTTCGGTCGAACCCATGCCAACCGGCTTGTCCAGCACCACCCAGCCGGAGATCGGCCGGCCCTTCTTCTTGCCGCGGCGCCCCACTATTTCTCGTCCTTGTCGTTGTCTTCGCCATCGGTACCCAAGTCTCGCGCGACTTCCGGCGATTTCAGCAAATCGTTGATCCTGGCGAAATTGTCGAAGGACGTATCGAGCTTGAAGCGGAACTCCGGCATGAACTTCATCTGGCGGAGCGCGCCGGAGACGCGGCCACGCACGAACTTCGCGTGCTTGTTGAGCGCGTCGATGACCGCACCCGTGTCCTTGGCGCCGAGCGGCGAAACGAAGGCCGTTGCGACCCTCAGATCAGTGGACATGCGCACTTCCGAGACCGAAACCACGGTGTTCTCGATCAGCGGGTCGATAATCTCGCCGCGCTGCAAGGTTTCCGACAGCGCATGGCGCACCTGTTCGGCGACGCGAAGCATGCGCTGGGATGGGCTGGAGGCGGTTGGACGGGGCATTTTTCTCAATCCGGAAAGCGTGAGGCGCGGGATGGGACCGTGCCGCCATGTCTCATATTTGTTCTATGCATGTCGTTTATCCCGCACTTTTGGGCGACAGGCATTAAAGTTAGGGCGGCGGTCTTTCGACCACCGCCCGGTCGTATCGACAGTATACGAACTCAGAGCGTCCGGGTCACCATCTCGACGCGGAAGCACTCGATGATGTCGCCGACGCGCATGTCCTCGTAGTTCTGGAAGGCCATGCCGCACTCCTGGCCGCCCGGAACTTCCGCGACTTCATCCTTGAAGCGCTTGAGGGTCTTCAGCGTACCTTCGTGGATGACGACGTTGTCGCGGATCAGGCGCACGCCCGCTCCACGCTCGACCTTGCCTTCGGTGACACGGCAGCCGGCGATCTTGCCGACCTTGGTGATGTCAAAGATCTCGAGGATCTCGGCATTGCCGATGAAGGTCTCGCGGCGTTCCGGCGACAGCAGGCCGGAAAGTGCTGCCTTCACATCGTCGACGAGGTTGTAGATGATCGAGTAGTAGCGGATTTCGATGCCCGCGGCCGCCGCGGCCGCACGTGCCTGCACGTTGGCACGGACGTTGAAGCCGATGATCGCGGCCCCCGAGGTCTCCGCCAGCGACACGTCGCTTTCGGTGATGGCGCCGGCGCCGGCATGAACGATGCGCGCACGCACCTCGTCGGTGCCAAGCTTGTCGAGAGCGGCGTTGATCGCCTCGATCGATCCCTGCACGTCGCCCTTGATGACCAGCGGGAATTCCTTCAACCCGCTCGTCTGCAGCTGCGACATCATCTGTTCGAGCGAGCCGCGCTGGCCGGCATGGCGAGCCACTGCCTTCTCGCGCGCCAGACGCTGGCGATATTCGGTGATCTCACGGGCGCGGGCCTCGTTGTTGACGACAGCGAAGCGGTCGCCGGCTTGCGGCGTGCCTTGCAGGCCGAGCACCTCGACCGGCATTGCCGGCGGCGCCTCCTTGATCTGCTCGCCATGGTCGTTGACCAGCGCGCGCACCCGGCCCCATTCGTTGCCGGCGACGAGGATGTCGCCCGGCATCAAAGTGCCGGTCTGCACCAGTACGGTGGCGACGGGGCCACGGCCCTTGTCGAGCTGGGCTTCGATGACCACGCCCTCGGCGGTACGGTCCGGATTGGCCTTGAGGTCGAGGATTTCGGCCTGCAGCAGGATCGCCTCGAGCAGCTTGTCGAGGTTGGTGCCCTTGGTCGCCGACACTTCGACGTCCAGCACTTCACCGCCCATCGATTCGACGAACACCTCATGGCGCAGCAGTTCCGACCGCACCTTCTGCGGATCGGCATCATGCTTGTCGATCTTGTTGATCGCCACGATGATCGGAACGCCGGCCGCCTTGGCATGGCTGATCGATTCGATGGTCTGCGGCATGACGCTGTCGTCGGCCGCCACCACCAGGATGGCGATGTCGGTCGCCTGAGCGCCGCGGGCGCGCATCGCCGTGAAGGCGGCGTGACCGGGCGTGTCGATGAAGGTGATCTTCTGACCGTTCTTCTCGACCTGGTAGGCGCCGATATGCTGGGTGATGCCGCCGGCTTCGCCGGAGACGACATTGGCATTGCGGATGGCGTCGAGCAGCGAGGTCTTGCCGTGGTCGACATGGCCCATGATGGTCACGACAGGCGGCCGCGATACCAGGTCCTCGGCATTGTCGGCAATGTTGAACAGGCCTTCCTCGATGTCGGACTCGGCGACGCGGCGGACCGTGTGGCCGAATTCGGTGGCGACCAGCTCGGCCGTGTCGGCGTCGATGATGTCGCCCGGCTTCAGGATCTGGCCCTGCTTCATGAAGTACTTAACCACATCGACAGCGCGCTCGGACATGCGCTGCGCCAGTTCCTGGATGGTGATCGTTTCAGGCAGGATCACTTCGCGCATAACCTTCTCGCGCGGCTCATTATGCATCGCGCGCTTGAATTTTTCCTGGCGGCGACGCATCGACGACAGCGAGCGGGCGCGCGCGTCCTCGTCGGAAAGCGCCGTGTTGAGGGTCAGCTTGCCGCGACGACGGTCTTCCTCGGCCTTGGTCGGCTTGGCCGGGCGCGCCACTTCGGGCGTAACCGGACGGCGTACCGGGGCGCCGGCGGCGGTGCGCTTCGGCTTGACCTCTTCCTCGTCGTCCGATGCCACAAGCTCGGCAGCCTGCGGCGCGCGGCGGCGCGCTTCTTCCTCGGCGCGGCGGCGGGACTCGGCCTCGGTCTGCAGGCGGGCTTCTTCCTCGGCCTGACGGCGCGCGGATTCCTCGCGCTCGCGCTTGCGGCGTTCCTCATCCTCGTTGCGGCGCTTGGCCTCTTCGATGGCGCGTTGGCGGTCCTCGACGTCGCGAACCTTGGAGCCTTCGAGCGCCCTGCGGCGCGCTTCCATTTCATTGCGCGACAGTTCGTTCAGCACCATGCCGCCGCGTTCGGCCGGCGGCGGCGGAGGCGGCGCCTTGGGCGCTTCCTGCACGACGGGGGCTGCCACTACCGCGGGCTTGGGCGTAAATACGGGTGCAGCCACCGGCTCCGGCTTGTCGCCGGGCATGGAGAATTTGCGCTTCTTGATCTCGACCTGGACCTGCTTGGTGCGGCCATGCGAGAAATTCTGTCGCACGACGCTCTGCTCGGTACCGGGGCGCTTCAGCGTCAAGGTCTTCTTCGGTGTAACACTCAACGTCTTGTCGTCGCCCGATTTCGTATCGCTCATTCCATATCCTCTGCAGCATCATCTTCGTCAGCAACGGCCGCAAGCATTGCCAGATCGTCGGGGGTTCCGCCCCGATATCGGTCGAGCGCAACCATGCGCCTCTCAACCGCCTTGCCCGCGTCTCCCGCGAGAACGGCAGCATGTATCACATTTGTACCCCCCAATGCCAAGCTCAACTCGGCCTCGGAGAAAAGTTTGTAGGCAAGGACTGCCGGCCCGCCGAGGTGGACAGTTGCCCGCCGCGCCTGACTGATCTTGCGCACGCCATCGTCGGATGCCTCGGTCGCGTGGAGCACGAAAAGCGCCAACCCCGAGCGCACCGCGCTCTCGACCTTGGTTGCGCCGAGTGCGATCGAGCCAGCCTTGCGGGCAAGGCCAAGCATACCCAAAGCGGATCGTGCAAGCAGTCCGTCGACCATGCCGCCGAGATCGGGCGGCACGACGACCTGCGCCTTGAAGGCGCGGGCAAACAGGTTCTTCGCCGCCGCCTTGTCGATATGTAGGCGGTCGGCGCTCACCCAACAACCACGGCCGGGCAGATTTCTCTTCAGGTCAGGAACGACGGCCGAATCCGGGCCGACGACGAAACGGATCAGCTCATCCGGCTCGGCTTGCTTGCGCGTGACGATGCAGGTGCGATCGTTCATCTCGTCCTGGGGCGGGTTGTGTGCGATGCGGTTTCACCTCACGCACCAACGGCTTCGTCAGCCGGGACCTGTTCGGCTGCAAGCTCGTCTTCGGTGATCCAGCCGGCCTTGAGGCGGGCTGCCAGAACCATCTGCTCGGCGTCGGCGCGCGACACGCCGTGATTGGCGAGCACACCCGGGAATACCTTGGTCTCGCCGTCCTTGCGTTCCTTCCAGCCGGTCAGGTCGTCGGCGGCATAGCCGGCGAAATCCTCGATCGTCTTCACGCCATCCTCGCCGAGCGTCACCATCATGGCGGTGGTGACGCCAGGGATCTCGCGCAGTTCGTCGGTGACGCCCAGCGCCTTGCGCTTGTCGTCATGCTCGGCTTCGATCTTCTCCAGATATTCGCGGGCGCGGGTCTGGATCTCCGAAGCGGTGTCTTCGTCGAAACCGTCGATCGAGGCGATCTCGCCCGAATCGACATAGGCAACTTCCTCGACGCTGGTGAAGCCTTCGGAGGCCAACACCTGGCCGACCATCTCGTCGACATCAAGGGCTTCCATGAACAGCGACGAGCGTTCGACGAATTCCTTCTGGCGGCGCTCGGACTCCTCGGCCTCGGTCAGGATGTCGATGTCCCAGCCGGTGAGCTGCGAGGCAAGACGCACGTTCTGGCCGCGACGGCCGATGGCCAGCGACAGCTGGTCGTCGGGAACCACCACTTCGATGCGCTCGGCATCCTCGTCGAGCACCACCTTGGCGACTTCCGCCGGCTGCAGCGCGTTGACGATGAAGGAGGCGGCCGAAGGCGACCACGGAATGATGTCGATCTTTTCGCCCTGCAATTCGCCGACCACGGCCTGGACGCGGCTGCCGCGCATACCGACGCAGGCGCCGACCGGATCGATCGACGAGTCACGCGAAATGACGGCGATCTTAGCGCGCGAGCCTGGGTCGCGGGCGACCGACTTGATCTCGATGATGCCGTCATAGATTTCCGGCACTTCCATGGTGAAGAGCTTGGCCATGAACTGCGGATGGGTGCGCGACAGGAATATCTGCGGGCCGCGCTGTTCGCGGCGCACGTCGTAGACATAGGCGCGGACGCGGTCGCCGTACTTGTAGTTTTCACGCGGGATCAGCTCGTCGCGGCGGATAATCGCCTCGCCACGGCCGAGATCGACGATGACGTTGCCATATTCGACGCGCTTGACGGTGCCGTTGACGATCTCGCCGATGCGGTCCTTGTATTCGTCATACTGGCGGTCGCGCTCGGCCTCGCGCACTTTCTGCACGATGACCTGCTTGGCTGACTGGGCGGCGATGCGGCCGAAATCCATTGGCGGCAGCTGTTCGGCGATGAAGTCGCCAAGCTGGGCGTCCGGATTGCGCTCGCGGGCCGAGGAAATGGCGATCTGGGTGGCGTAGTCGTCGACCTTCTCGACCACTTCCATCAGCCGCTGCAGCTTCATCTCGCCGGTGTTGGCGTTGATGTCGGCGCGGATGTTGGTTTCCTGGCCGTAGCGCGAGCGCGCGGCCTTCTGGATCGCATCAGCCATGGCGGCAATGACGATCGACTTGTCGATCGACTTTTCACGCGCCACCGCGTCGGCGATCTGCAGCAGTTCAAGTCTGTTGGCGCTTACAACCATCTTATTTCTCCCGAGCTTGTTGCCGAGCTTTTAGGCCCGGCCGCTCATCATAGTTCCTGTTCGATTTCGTCTTCCGCGCCGCCTTCAGCACCTTCGGGTGCATCATCAGCTTCGCCGCGGCGTTTCTTGGCTTCCTTGCGTTCCCGGTTGTCCTTCGAAAGGGCATCGCGAATAAGGTCGTCGGTGAGGATCAGCCGCACATCGGCGATCGCGTCATAAGGAATGCGAACCGTCGGCTCTTCGCCGTAGGCGGCCTTGTCGCGCTCGAGCAGCATGTCGTCTTCGCCGGCTTCGGCGATCTTGCCCTTGAAGCGCTTGCGGTCGGCGACCGGCACCGAGGTTTCCATCTTCACAAGATGGCCGGTCCAGGTGACGAAATCCGACTTGCGTACCAGCGGCCGGTCGATGCCCGGCGACGACACTTCGAGATGATAGGCCTTCTCGATCGGGTCATCGACGTCGAGCGCCGGCGACACAGCGCGGCTGACCTCTTCGCAATCCTCGACGGTCATGGTGCCGTCCTCGCGTTCGGCCATGATCTGCAGCGTCAGGCCGTTCTGGCCCGACAGATGCACCCGCACGAGGCGGAAGCCAATGCCTCGCAACACCGGCTGAACGATCAGCGCGATGCGCGCATCGATACCGCTTTCGCGGATGATGCGGTCGTCGGCTTCGCTTGCCGTTGCAGTCATGCGGTTCCTGTCGTTCTCTGGATCAGGATGATCGTCGTCCCGAACCATCTCTTTGCTGATGGCTGACCGGCAGGTAATAAAAAAGAGCGGGACCGGGTGGACCCACTCTTCGTCATACCGACCAAGAATTTGAGGCTGATATAGACGATCCCGGCCGGTGTTTCAAGTCTGTTGACGGGCCGGGCAGAGTGCAGCCGGGGACGGCTGGCAGGATTGCGCGCGGCGCATGCCGGCTATGCGGTAACGGCCCTGTGATCCCGGATTTCACATCCCTATCTATGTTGCACTGCACAAATCAAAGATGAGCGCGCGGTGGCGCGCGAAAGGTCAAGACAATGAGCAACCGTACCGTGTTTTCCGCCATAGGCGACGCCTTTGCCCTGTTCGGCAGCGCCGTTGCCGCCTCGCGGGCCGTCGAAGCCGGCCGCAAGCCGCGCGCCAACGATCTGCGCCGGCTCGGCATGGACCCGACCGCTTTCGGCAAGATCGGCCGTTTCTGAAGCCAGACCGGCTGTCGATGCGGGACACTTTCCCGCATCGAACTATTTTCTGATGAAGGTGAGATAGGCCGGCCGTCGGCCCTCGCGAATGGCTTTTGCCTCGTAGCGTGTGCCCGGCCAGCCTTCATAGGGCCGATGCCAGTCGGCCCCATCTTGCACCTGCCAGAGGAGCCCGCCATGCGCCCGACAGTGCAACAAGGTCCAGTTCACATAGGTGTCGATGTCGGATGCGAAGCGGAATTTTCCGCCCGGCTTCAGCACGCGCGCGAACCGATCGAGGTTGAGCGGGCTGACAAAACGCCGCTTCCAGTGCTTTTTCTTCGGCCAGGGATCGGGGTAGAGCAGATCGATGCCGTCGAGCGACGTCTGCGGCAACCAATCGAGCAGGCGCGTGGCGTCGTCGTCATAAACGCGAAGATTGGCAAGCGGCTTTTCCCGCACCGCCATCATCAGCTTGGCCATGCCGTTGACGAACGGCTCGACACCGATGAAGCCGGTCGCCGGTGCCTCCGTGGCACGGTGCAGCAGATGCTCACCGCCGCCGAAGCCGATTTCCAGCCGAACCGTTGAAACATCCGCTGAGAATAGCGCGCGCAATTCTGCCGGTGCCTGGACGGAGAGGTCGAGGCCATAGGCCCCAAGACCGCTTTCCAGCGCCGCCGCCTGCTGCGGGCGAATGGTCTTGCCGTGCCGGCGGCCGAAGAACCCTTCGGTCGCCCGGCTCCGCCTGTCCTGTGGATCCATGGCTTGGTTCGCGCGCCGCGCTTAGATTGAGATGAGATTTGGGATTGAGATGAGATTTGGCTGAAATCTCATCTCAATCTAATCCTTTGTTGGAGCATGATCTTTTCCAAAAAACCGGTACCCACTTTTTGGAATCATGCCTAAGCAGCGATCGCGTCCTTGAGCGCCTTGGCCAGATCGGTCTTTTCCCAGGAGAAGGACCCGTCTCGGCCGGCCTTGCGGCCGAAATGGCCGTAGGACGAGGTCTTTGCGTAGATCGGCTTGTTGAGGTCGAGATGCCTGCGGATGCCGGATGGCGACAAATCCATCACCGTGCGCAGCGCTTCCTCGAGCTTGGCCTCGTCGACCTTGCCGGTGCCGTGCAGGTCGACATAGACCGACAGCGGCTGGGCAACGCCGATGGCGTAGGACAGCTGGATGGTGCAGCGGTCGGCGAGCTTGGCCGCCACTACATTTTTGGCGAGATAGCGCGCCGCATAGGCGGCAGAGCGGTCGACCTTGGTGGTGTCCTTGCCGGAGAAGGCGCCGCCGCCGTGCGGGGCAGCACCACCGTAGGTGTCGACGATGATCTTGCGGCCGGTCAGGCCGGCGTCGCCGTCCGGCCCACCGATGACGAACTTGCCGGTCGGGTTGATGTACCACATGCAATCGTCGGCGATCTTGAGGTCGCCGAGCGCCTCACGGATGTAAGGCTCAACGACCTTGCGGACCTTCTTGGAATCCCAGGTCGCGTCGAGATGCTGCGTCGACAGCACGATCTGAGTCGCTTCGGCGGCCTTGCCATCGACATAGCGAACGGTGACCTGGCTCTTGGCGTCAGGCCCGAGCTTGCCGGCTTCGCCGTTGTTTTCGTGACGGGCAGCGGCGAGCAGTTCGAGAATCTTGTGGCTGTAATAGATCGGCGCCGGCATCAGGTCCGGGGTCTCGCGGCAGGCATAGCCGAACATGATGCCCTGGTCGCCGGCACCCTCTTCGCCCTGGCGGTCGGCGGCGTTGTCGACGCCCTGGCCGATGTCGGGCGACTGGCCGTGCAGCAGAACCTCGATCTTTGCCGTCTTCCAGTGGAAGCCGGCCTGCTCGTAGCCGATTTCGCGGATCGCCTTGCGGGCGACCGACTTGAACTTGGCCGGGTTGACGACCGAATGCCCGGCGGCGTCCTTGAGGATGTTGCCGGCTTTGTCCCGCTTCAGCAGAGTATCGGGAACCCTTACTTCGCCGGCGATGACGACGCGGTTGGTGGTGGCGAGCGTCTCGCAGGCGACGCGGACTTTCCACGGGTCCATGCCGGTCTTCTTGGCCTCGCGATAGACCAGATCGACGATCTCGTCCGAGATGCGGTCACAGACTTTGTCGGGATGACCCTCGGCCACGGATTCCGAGGTGAAGAAGTAGTTCTGCCGCGTCACGGGTGTCCCCTCTTGAAAAAACGATCGGCAGGGCTGCCGATTTTGGCGCGCCACGTGTTAACGGTGCCGGACGCCGCTCGTCAAGCGGTGCCGCGGTTCTGGCATGAGTGTCGCAGCAATATATCTTGTACCACCGGCGGCTTGGCGCCGCCGGCAGTCGAGCCTCTGGGCTACTCGGGCCCAGGGGATTACTGGGGCCAATGGGTCAATCGACCCACCGAATCACTCGGCATCTTCGGCAGAAAGGGACTTCACAAGGTCGATAATCCGGCGGCGCACCTTCACATCCGCGATCTTGACGAACGCGCGGTTGAGCTGAAGCCCTTCCGGACTGCCGCAGAATTCGACGGCGAAAGCCATCGAAGTGTCCTCGGCAAATCCTCTATTACCCACCGGCTCCTGCCCTGGCGCATCCTCGAAAAAGAAGGCGACAGGCACGCTGAGTATCGAGGCTATTGCCTGCAGACGGCTGGCGCCGACGCGGTTCGTTCCTTTTTCATATTTTTGGATCTGCTGAAACGTAATACCGAGATTTTCACCAAGCTTTTCCTGGCTCATTCCAAGCATATTGCGCCGAAGGCGGACGCGACTTCCGACATGGATGTCGATCGGATTCGGTTTCTTCTTGTTTTCTTCTGTCATTTTTTCCTCGCCGAATTTTTCCGGCCTTTTCTATTTTTCTCGCCCAAACGAAGCCGGAGCCAACTGCCCCAACAGAAACACCAACCGACTTCGAGAAAATTAGGCGGTAACAGTATGAGTTTCTAATGTGTCGACTGTCAATTCACCCGTAGCCGTTGCCTTACGTTCAAGCTGAGGGCGATTGCGGCAAACACCAACATGATCAGCATTCCGTTAATGCGCCGCCCCGCGGCGGAGATGAAGGCTTGGCCGGAGATCGGCACCCGCACGTCGATGGCGCCACGTGCATCGACCGCCAATGCGTCGACGATGCGTCCGCGCGTATCGACAACGGCGGAAATGCCGTTGTTGGCGGCGCGCAACAGTGGCAATCCGTTTTCCACCGCGCGAATCTGAGCCTGCCTGAAATGCTGGTACGGCCCGGGCGTGTCGCCGAACCATGCGTCGTTGGTGACGTTCACAATAAGCTGGGATGACGTTGCGTCAACAGCCACCAGATCAGGAAAGATCACCTCGTAGCAAATAAACGGCAAGGCGCTGATGCCGCCGGGCAGAGCGATCGGATGGCGCTCGTTGCCGGCGGCGAAGTTCATCGGCCCGGCGACGAGCTGTCCGATGCCGAAGCGGCTGAGCAGACCGGAAAACGGCAGATACTCGCCGAACGGCACCAGATGGACCTTGTCGACGGCATCAGCGATTTCGCCCTTGTCATCGATCGCCACCACCGAATTGTAGTAGCGGCTGTCGGCATCCGCCCCGGATCCGCGCTCCTCGCGCACGACGCCGGCAATCAGCATCTGACCAGGCTGCAGCATGTCGCCGAGCGCGGTCAGCGCGTCCGGACGCTCAGTGAACAGGAAGGGTACCGAGGTCTCCGGCCACAGGATCAACTGCGGTTTGCTATTGCCGGGATCGGGCGCTGCGGCCGACAGGCCCATCATCGTGGCGAAGATGCGGTCGCGCACCGAGGCGTCCCATTTTTCGCTGAGGTCGACATCCGGTTGCACGATACGGACATCGAGAGTGCGGGTTGTCGGCTTGTCGGGGGTCGCGAGCCTGACATAGCCGAAGCCAGCATGGGCGGCGACGAGAATGGCAAGCAGGACCACACCGAGACGGACATGCCGGCGTGCTGCAAGCAAGGCCGGCATGGCGAAGACAAATACCGCCAGCGCGTTCATGCCGACCATGCCGGTCACCGACACGCTTTGCATCAACAGCGGCACGGGCATCGCCGCATAACCGACGGCATTCCAGGGAAAGCCGGTGAACAGGAAGCCGCGCAGCCATTCCGTCAGGCCAAAAGCAAAGGCAAGGGCGGCAATGCGGCCAATGTCGTTGGTCCATAACAGCCGCGCGACGACGGTGGCGAAGCCGTAGAAAAATGCCAGCGCCAAAGGAATGCCGACGACCGCGAAGGGTAAGGCCCAGGCGAAACTGTCGGCCTCGACCAGAAGCGCCTCACCGATCCACCACAGGCCGGCGAGGAAATAGCCGAAGCCGAACCACCAGCCGATGGCAAAAGCCGGCCGCAGGCGCCTGAGCCAGCCGTCGGAAGCCTCGCCGGTGGCGCCGTCGAGCAGCCAGACCAGCAGTGGAAACGAGACGAAACAGACGGCGAAGAAATCGTAAGGCGCCTGGGCGAGCACCGCCAGCGCCCCGGCAAGAAACGCAACCAGCGCGCGCCGCCAGCCCCAAAGCAGAATTATCCGGCCGGCAAGGCGCTCCATACAGACTTCCCAGGTCGCGCGAATCAGGAGCCAAGATTTATCAGATTTATTGAAACGCGAACCGGCCGATCGCTGCGCTATCGGTGCCATCCCTCGATGGTGAGCCCGCTCAGGTGCTCGGCCTCCTCGCGCGGCACCGTGCGCAAGGTCTGGGTGAAGGTCCAGACATGCCCTTCGGGGTCGCGCGCCCGATACTGCCGTTCGCCGTAGAAATGGTCGGCAGGCTCCTCGACGATTTGGGCTCCAGCCGCCATTGCCCGCCCACAATGCACGTCCAGGCCGTCTTTCAGACGCACACAGACCGACTGAGTGTTCTTGCCGGCGACGCTTACCGGACTGGCAATATGATCGGCCCATTCGGAATCGACGATGATGTAGCCGTCGCCAAAGCGCATTTCGGCATGGACCAGCCGTCCGTCGGCGTCGCTGACCACCATGCTCGGCTCGAAGCCGAAGGCCGTTTCGAGCCATTTCAATGCGGCTCGCGGGTCCTTGTAGAAGACACCCGAGCCAAAGGTTGAGTGCTTGAAGGGATCGTCGATCGTCATCGGCCGGGCAACGTTCTGTCCTAGGCCTGCTCGGTGCGGGGGGCGGTCACGCGGCGGCGACGCTCGCCCTTCTGGTTCTGGACGATGCGCACCCGCTTGACGCGGCGCGGATCGGCGTCGAGCACGTGGAATTCGAAGCCGGGGATGGCTTGCACAACCTCACCACGCGCGGGCACGCGACCGAGCGTGTTGAAAATCATGCCGCCGATCGTGTCGACATATTCACCATGCTCACCAGCGGCAAAGTCCTCGCCGATCATCTTGGCGACCTCGTCGATCTCGGCCTTGCCGTCGACGACGAACACGCCCTCGCCGGTCTGGGTGATCAGCGGCTCGTCCTCGTCATGCTCGTCCTCGATATCGCCGACGACCATCTCGACGATGTCTTCCAGCGAGGCGAGACCATCGGTGCCGCCATATTCGTCGATGACCAGCGCCATCTGGGTTCGCGTCGTCTGCATATGGCCCATCAGGTCGGAGGCAAGCATTGAGGGCGGCACGAACAGCACCGGGCGGATCAGATTGAGGTCGCCGATGGTGCGGCCGAGATCGACCTGGGCGAGGTCGAGAAGCGTCGTTGCCGGCGTCTTCCTGGATGTTCTGCCCTTCTTGACCCGGGCGACCTTGGTGATGTGGGCCAGCACGTCGCGGATGTGAACCATGCCGCGCGGATCGTCGAGCGTCTCGGAATAGACCGGCATGCGGGAATGGCCGGACTGCTCGAACAGACCGAGCAGATCGCCCAACGTCGTGGTGATCTCGACGGCCTCAATATCGGCGCGCGGCACCATGACGTCCTCGACGCGTACCTCGCGCAGGCGCAATATGTTGTTGAGCATGGCGCGTTCGCCAGGCGAGAAAGACCCGGCATCGCTGGTCGTTTCGGCAAGCGCGCCGGCGATTTCCTCGCGCAGACTGGTGCCGTTCCGCTGCCTGAAAAGGCCCAAGACGCGGTCGAACAGGGACGGACCGGCAGGCGATGGCTCGCTGGCAATGCTACCAGAAGCGGGGCTGCCGGAACTGGGACTCGGACTCGATCCCTCTTCCGTCGTATCGGAAGGCTTTGTCGCACTGCCAGCCTCGGGGCGGGCGGCAGTTTCTGGTTTGTCGTTCATCGTCGTCCGGTCAATTGGTCTTTTGTCATTACGTGTAGGGATCGGGAATGGCAAGCCTTGCGAGCGCTGAGCGCTCGATGGCTTCCATCTCCTCGGCCTCTGCATCGGTCTCGTGATCGTAGCCCAGCAAATGCAGCAGGCCGTGGATGACGAGATGGGTGATATGGTTCTCGAAGGGCTTGTCTTCCAGGGCTGCTTCGCGCGCCACCGTCTCGGCGGCCAGCACGATGTCACCCAGCATGGGCGGCAGCTTGCCACCCCTGGGGAACGGAAAAGCCGGGAAAGACAAGACGTTGGTCGCCTTGTCCTTGCCGCGCCAGCCGGCATTGAGGGTACGGATATGGGCATCGTTGGAAAAGACGATGCTGAGTTCGGAAGGACCGGCAGCAGCGGTTTCGGCAAAGGCAGCCGACACGGCGCGATCGACCAGACGCGTCAGCGCCGCCTCATCGGGCCAGTCGCCGGCCTCGACCGACATATCGATCTCGACGGGAACCGAACTGTCCCCGCCGCCAGGTCTTATGTCTTCAGGCATGAGCCCGCATCGTCACATCAGCTCTCGGCGCCTAGGCCGCGCGCCAGCTTGGCGTCGCGGTCATAGGCCCTGACGATTTCGGCCACCAGCGGGTGGCGCACAACGTCGACATCGTTGAAGCGCACGGTTACCGCGCCGGCCACGCCGTCAAGGACACGCAAGGCTTCGACGAGGCCCGACTTGGTGCTTGGAGGCAGATCGATCTGCGTCGGATCGCCGGTGACGATCATGCGCGAATTCTCGCCGAGGCGGGTCAAAAACATCTTCATCTGCATCGGCGTGGTGTTCTGCGCCTCGTCGAGGATGACGGCGGCATGCGCCAGCGTGCGGCCGCGCATGAAGGCCAGCGGCGCGATCTCGATGACCTCGGCGGCAATGGCGCGCTCGACCTTGTCGGCCGGCATCATGTCGTAAAGCGCGTCATAGAGCGGCCGCAGGTACGGATCGACCTTTTCCTTCATATCGCCGGGCAGAAAACCCAGCCGCTCGCCGGCCTCGACCGCCGGCCGTGACAGGATGATGCGCTCGACCATGCCGCGCTCGAGCAGCATCGCCGCATGCGCCACCGCCAGATAGGTCTTGCCGGTGCCGGCGGGGCCAATGCCGAAGACAAGTTCCGAACGCTCCAGCGCCCGCATATAGGCGTCCTGGTTGAGCGAACGGGCATAGATCGTCTTCTTGCGGGTGGAGATCTGGGCGGCCGAAACCTTGCCCTTGCGTTCCAGCGTCGGCAGCGTCAGCTGGTCGTCGGCGGCAATCGCCATGCGCACGGCGCCATCGACGTCGGACTGGCCGATATCGGTGCCCTTCTGGAGAATGCCGTAGAGATTGTCGAGTGCGCGGCGCGCCTGTTCGGCCGCCGAGGCCGAGCCCTTGATGGTCAACTGGTTGCCGCGCGAGCGGATGTCGACGCCGAGCTTCTGCTCGAGCCGGGCCAGGTTCTCGTCGAACTGGCCGTACAGGGCGCTGGCAAGCTTGTTGTTGTCGAAAGTCAGAACGATGTGCGCCATGTCAGAGGCCCCGGATGTCTGGTTCTGGGGCAGAGTCTTCACTTCAGCAGCGCTCAACCGTCTCTCCTCATCTGCCGAGGCCATCAAGCCAACTCGGCGAACAGGCTATTGTAGCCCGTCTTCGTGATTCGCACCCGGATAATGTCACCGATTTCGCCGGCCTTTTCATCAACAATAACCGGCTGCAGCCAGGGCGAGCGGCCGACCTTCTGGCCGGCCTGACGGCCGGGCTTCTCGATCAGCGTGTCGATGGTGCTGCCGACCAGGCCCAGGCCGAAATCCTGCTGCTGCTTGAGCAACAATGCCTGCAGCTGTTGCAAACGTTCATCCTTGACCGCTTCCGGCACGTGATCGGGCATATCGGCGCCCGGCGTGCCGGGACGCGGCGAATATTTGAACGAGAAGGCCGAGGCGTAGTTCACCTGGCGCACCAGACCCATCGTCGCCTCGAAATCCGCCTCGGTTTCGCCGGGGAAGCCGACGATGAAGTCACCGGACAGCGCGATGTCGCCGCGCGCAGCGCGGATGCGCTCGAGCAGCGCCAGATAGTCCTTGGCCGTGTGCCTGCGGTTCATCGCCTTGAGGATGCGGTCTGACCCGGATTGCACCGGCAGGTGCAGATAAGGCATCAAAGCCGGGAGATCGCGATGGGCAGCGATCAATTCGTCGTCCATGTCGCGCGGATGGCTGGTGGTGTAGCGCAGCCGCGCCAGGCCAGGAATTTCGGCCAGCCGGAACAGCAGGCGACCAAGCCCCCATTCCATGCCATCCTCACCCTTGCCGTGCCATGCATTGACGTTCTGCCCCAGCAGCGTCACCTCGCGCACACCGGCATCGGCCAGCCGCTCGGCTTCGGCGACGATCTGCGCCACCGGCCGCGACACTTCCGAGCCCCTGGTATAGGGCACGACGCAGAAGGTGCAGAATTTGTCGCAGCCTTCCTGCACCGTGAGGAAGGCGGTGACGCCGCGCTTGATCATTTCGGCACGCTTCGGCTGCGGCAGATGCTCGAACTTGTCCTCGATGGCGTATTCGGTCTCGACGATCTTCTCGCCGCCGCGCACCCGGGCCAGCACATCGGGCAGCCGGTGATAGGTCTGCGGGCCGATGACCAGATCGACAGCAGGCGAACGGCGTATGATTTCCGCGCCTTCGGCCTGCGCAACGCAACCGGCGACGCCGATCAGCATTTCGCGCCCAACTGCTGCGCGTTCAGCCTTCATGTCGCGGATGCGGCCGAGCTCGGAATAGACCTTTTCCGCCGCCTTCTCCCTGATATGGCAGGTGTTGAGCAGCACCAGATCGGCGTCGGCGATGACATCGGTCGCGGTGTAGCCGTCGGCGGCCAGCGCATCGGTCATGCGCTGTGAGTCATAGACATTCATCTGGCAGCCATAGGTCTTGACGAAGACCTTTTTGGCCGGGGCGGATGCCGCAGCCGCGTTTTGCGCGACGCTGTCGGGGTCGTTCCGCTCTATCGTGTTCAAATCCATCCGGCGGCTTCTAACGCCTTTCCGTGACAAAAAACAGACGATTCTCGGGCATCGTCTCGTAGGCGCTCGGCCTGCGCTAGCGGCTCGGTCGGGGATCGGCGAGCGCGGCCTGCATCATGGCGCGCACCTGGCTTTCCATCATCCTCGACGTCTCCTTGCGGTTCGAGCCCTTGGAAAAGGCGATGGGCTCGCCGAAATGCACCTCGACGTCAATGGCGCCTTCGGCCATCAGCACCTTGAGATGCGGCATCAGGTCCTGATCGCCGATCCAGGCAGCGAGCGGCCGGTGCCGGCGGCCGAGAGGCACGCCGTGCACCCGCGTGTAGGCAATCGCCAGCGGCTGGATGAAGACCTGCTCGGCCGCGCCTTCCGAAATCGCCATCGAGGCGGCGCCGAACAAGGTGCTCTTGAACGGCAGGATGGTGTTGCCGTCGCCGGTAGAGCCCTCGGCAAACAGCACCATGGCGTCGCCCTTGGCCATGCGGCTGGCGATCTCGCTGGCCTGGTCGCCAGCTGTCCGCTTGCGCTCGCGTTCGATGAAGACCGTACGCTGCAGTTTCGACAGCCAGCCGATCAGCGGCCATCCCTCCATGTCCGCCCGGGCGATGAAGGTGACATCGGCAAAAGAGCCGAGCACCATGATGTCGGTCCAGGAGATATGGTTCGAGGCGACCAGCAGCGGGCGCTGACTGGACAGTGCGCCTTTGACATGGATGCGCAGGCCGAGCGTCCGGACGATGAGGCTGTGCCAGACCTTCAGAATGACCGTCTCGCGCCAGATTCCGGTCTTCATCGACAGCAGCTGCAAAGGCACAAGGACCAGCGAACCGACGACAACGAGGCTCAGCGCCAGGAAAATCCTGATTTTTCCGATCATGCAGCTTGGCCCTGCCCCAAAACTTTGGCTAGCGAAGATCGCGGCGCATGACAAGCGCGCCGGTAGGACCATGTTCGGTCGAGCGGTAATAATTGGCGCGGTGGCCGACCTGGCGGAAGCCGAGCCGCCGGTAAAGGGCGATGGCAGCGACATTGGTCTCGTCGACCTCAAGGAACAGCGCCTCGGCGCGCTGCGCATGCAATTCGCGCAGTACCGCGTCCATCAACTGCCAGCCGAGCCCCTGGCGGCGATGCGAGCGCGCCACCGCCACGGTCAGAATTTCGCCCTCGCCGGCTGCAAGCCTGGCCAGCACGAAGCCGACCGGCGGCTTGGCGCCCTGGCCGATTTCGCGCGCGGCATAGCCGAACACGGTTTCCTGTTGGAGCAACGCGGCGAATTCGCCATCGGTCCAGGGCCGGACGAAATCCTCGCGATGCAGCACCGACGCTGCCGGGCTGTCGGCGATGGTCAGCGGCTCGAGCGCATAGTCCCTGCGGCGCGGCTGGAGGAAAGGGATGCGCATCACTTTTCCTGCCTCGACAGGATGAACCCGGCCTGCGGCTTGGCATCGGCGCCGCGCAGATAGAGTGGCTTCGGCTTGTCGCCCTCACCTTTTGCAGCGGCGAGCCGGGCGTAGACGGCAATGTCGGCGGTGGCAGCCGTCGGGCCGATATCGAAATCGCGACCGGCCGCGGCTGCGATCTGCACGGCGGCCGTGCCGGCAAGCACCGGACGATTGTCCGCCGCCATTCCCGCGGCTTGGGCAAGTGTGGTCACAGCCGGACCATAGCGCAAAATCGCTTCCGCATCGTAAAACGCGGCATGGATCTCCTCGCGGCCTGCATCGAGAGCGGCCAGGATCGGGCGGCCCGGAAATGCCGCCCTCGCCTCGGCCGCCAGCGCCTCCAGTGTCGTTACCCCGATCGCCGGGATCTTCAGCGCCAGCGCCAGGCCGCGCGCCGCCGAGACGCCCACCCGCAGGCCGGTGAAGGAACCCGGACCGATGGAGACCGCAACGGCGCCAAGGCCGGCATAATCGGTGCCGTCCGCTTTCAACGCTTCGTCAATGACGGCCATCAGGTGTTCGGCGTGGCCTTTGCCGAGATCGAGTACCGAGCGGCCGAGCTCTCTGCCGCCCGATGCGTCATAGACGCAAGCGGCGCAGAGATTGGCGGCACAGTCGATGGCGAGCAGTTTCATGGGCGACCGGTTCGAAAAACAGTCTCCCTCTGCCCGCCACGGCGCGCCGCCGCAAGAGCCAGCGCGTAAATTGTTAAGCGGCTTCGCTCGGTGCAGGCCGGACGACTTACGCCGCCGGCGCGATGCGCAGCATGTGGTTGTCCCAGACATAGTCGGGCTCGGAGCGCGTCGCGCCGCTGCCTTCGATGATTTCGCCGGCACCCGTGGTTGCCATGAAGCCCGGGCCGTCGGGCGCCAGGCCGCAGACCTCGACCAGCGCCTTGGTGGCGACGATCTTGCCGCTGGCGGCGTCGATCACGGCCAGCGAATTGCCTTCCGGCGAAGACACCGCGACCGTGCCGGCAATCGGGTTGGTGGCGACCGAGCCGATGTAGTTCCGGAAGCCGGATAGCACGTCCTGCGGCATGTCGAGCAGCTGCAGCCCCTTGCCGCGCGTGGCGCGGCCGATTAGCAGCGGGCGATCGGTGCCTGGCCCGCGATACTGGCAGCCGAACCAGACGGTGCCTGTGGGGTCGGCATCCATGTGGCGAATCGACAGCTGGTGCAGAGCCGGCGGCAGTTCGTGCTTTTCGTTGAGATCGCCGGTTGTGCGATCGACCAGTACATAGGACGGCTTCATCGTCGCGATGTTGAGTTCGGCGCGGCCATAGTCGGGATGGGTCTCGATGCCGCCATTGGCGATGGCGATCGTCCGGCCGTCTCCGAGCAGCAAGAGCTCGTGCGGCCCCATGCCATAGGTCGGAAACTCGCCGATGCGGCTGAACTTGGCCCGTGCGTCGTAGATCCCGACGACGCCGGCGGCATTGTCGAAGTCATTCTCGGTGGCGTAGAGCAGCGCGCCGTCTGCGGAAAACACGCCATGGCCGAAGAAATGCCGGCCGGTGATGCTGGCGATGGTCTGCGGCGCCTCGCGGCCGGTGTGGTCGAAGACCACGGCGAAGGTGCCGGGCTGCCTGGCGAAGACCACGGAGCGCTTCGATACCGGATCGAAGGTGACATCGTGGCCACGGTCGGGCAGATCGATCGCATGCAGTACTTTGCCGTCGTCCGACAACACAGCGGCGCCAAAGCTGCCGTCACGCTTGACGAAGGCGGTGGCAAAGACGGCATCGGCGGCGAGCGTGTCCGCCCAGGCCCGCGGCGCCATTGCCGCGACGAAGCCGGCGCCGGCAGCCCTGAGAAAATCGCGGCGGTCGATCAGCGGCGTCCTCATGATCAGTCTCCGTCGAGCGAGGAGAAGCCGGCGGTCAGGCCGAACTCGGCGGTCAGCCTGGTGCCGATCAGGCCCGACAGGCTGGAGGTGATCAGCGCGAAATGCTCGAGTTTTCCGCGCTCCGCGGGATCGGCCAGCGTCTTGTCGATCGGACCCTGGATGGATTTGGCAGTGGCAACGCCATTGATGAGCTGGATATGGATGGATTCCGCCATCCATCTGCTATCCTCGGGCAGCGCGTCGCCGAGCTTCGAGGCCTGGAACAGCGCATCAATGCCGGAGAGGTTGCCGGCTAATGACAGGCCGGTGTTTTGCGACCGCCAGTAGATCGCCTGCCTTGGCTTGTCAGCCTCCGGCTTGGCGCCGAAAAAACCTTTGAGGCGCACGTCGCGGACCATTTCCAGCTCGTTGATGAAGACGCCGACCAGTTCGGTCACCGCTTCGGTGCCGTCGCGGTAAAGCGCATTGTCGGGTCCAGGATTAGCCCACAAGGCTGCAAAACCGTCCGGTTTTTTCCAGGCCGCGTCGACATCGGCCGCCATGGTCTCGATGTTCTTGGCGACTGCCGCGCCATAGGCGCAGCGATAGGGCTCGTCCTTGCCGACGAGCGTCTCGGCGCCATCGCCGTAAAGCACGAACTCAAGCGCCCCTAATCCCTGCATCGCGACACTCTTGCCCGCCAGCTGCGCCGGATCGGTGGCGGTCGGATCCTTGCCGGCCAGCGCCGCCTGCACCTGCTTCAGGCCGATGCTCTTTCGGTCCGGCCAGTAGAGCATGCGCTCCAGCCGGTTGTTCTCCTTGATTGGCCCGAAGCCGATGATTTCAGCCGACGACCAGGCCGCGACCGTGGCCGAGAATCCGGCATGCGCGGCATCGAGGTTGCCCTGCGACGGCGCCTGGCAGAGCGCGTCCATGGCCTTCGCCAAGGTGCCGGCATGGCCATGCAGGCTGGCATAGGCGGGGCGGACAAATCCGTCGATCGCTCTTTGAATGACATCGGAGGCTTTCACCGAGGCCGATGCCGGGGACGCACCGAACAGAGCCAATGGGAGGAGTAGAACAGGCAAAACCCGCTTGAGCATCAGAATGACTCCAGGAATTTGATGAGAGCATCGCGGTCGGCCGTATTGGCGGCGGCAAAGCGATCGCGCGCCTTCTGCCCCTCGCCGCCATGCCACAGGATCGCTTCGGCAAGCGTGCGCGCACGCCCGTCATGCAGGAAGAAAGCGTTGCCGTTGACGGTCTTTGTCAGGCCGATGCCCCATAGCGGCGGGGTGCGCCATTCACTGCCCGTGGCATCGCCCACCGCCTGGCCGTCGGCAAGGCCAGGCCCCATGTCGTGCAGCAGAAAGTCGGAATAGGGCCAGATCAGTTGGAACGCCTGCGCCTTGTTCCCGCGCATGGTGACGAATTTCGGCGTATGGCAGGCAATGCAGCCCATCTCGTAGAACAGCTTCTTGCCGGCGAGCACGGCGGGTGCGCCGACATCGCGCCGCGCCGGCACCGCAAGGTTCTGTGAATAGAAGGTGACGAGGTCCATCACCGGTGGTGGCGCCTCGACCGGGCCGAGCCGCTTCTGCACGCCATTGGGCATGGCTAAGCAGGCCTCTTCGGCTGCGGTGCAATCGCCCCAGTGGCTGGGCTCTTCCGGCGTCGAAATGCCGATATCGCCGGCAAAGGCGTCCGCCGCCTGCTGGCGGATCGATGCGGTCTGCGCCTTCCAACCGAAGCGGCCAAGCGTCAGTTGCCCGCTGCTGAGGTCACGCACCATGTTGGGCTTGCCGGAAATGCCGTCGCGGTCGTCGGGATCGGCATGGGCAAGGATGTCGGCCGGCGCGATCTGTTCGATCAGGCCAAGGCCGATCATGGGCGGGGTCAGACGTGGCGACAGCGTGGTGCGCGGGTCAAGCGGGCCGTAGCCAAGCCCGTCGAGCGAATAGCTCGGCTTGCGCAGCGAAACGATGCTACCGTCGCCGAGCGTGACCTTTTCCTCGCGATAATCGACATACATGCGGCCTTCGCCCTTGAGGCCGGGCACCGCCAGTTCCTGCAACTGCGCGCCGTAGACCGGATCGGGGAAGTTCAGCACCTTGTGCACGGCAATCTCGGCTTTTTCCTCGGCCGTGCTCGCATCGCGCGCCAGCCGCAGGAACATCGACGTGGTGCGGCGGTCGGCGGCCGGCGGTCGGCCGCGGCCATCCTTCAAATGGCAATTCTGGCAGGCGCGCTCGTTGAACAGCGGTCCGAGACCATCCGAGGCCTGGGTCGACGATGGCGACGACACCCAGTTCTTGCGGAAAAGCGCATTGCCGAGCTTGAAATTGCCCTGTTCCTCGAAGGTGATGTTTTCAGAGGGTTGCGAGAAGGCGTCGCGGTTGACCTGCTTGCGCGACGTGCCGGCGCCGCCTTGCATCATTTCGAAGGATTCGGGCTTGGAGAAATCCTGGGTTGGCCTGGTAACGGCAAGGACGCGGGACCGGTCCTTCGGCGTCAGGTCGGTGCGGCTCGTGGCGAGGCCGACCGGTTCCGACGATCCGGCCAGGGCCGGGGCCAAAATTGCCGCCAGGGTTACAACCGAAAGCCCGCGAAAGGCCTGATATCGCGGGTTTTTGAGGAGCAGCGGGCCGGCGGCCCGCCGCAAGCGGCGCAGAATATCTAGGGGGCGCCGCATTCCTGCATGGTCCTATTCCGCCTCGTCCGCCGATGCGGCGTTGAGCTGGCCGTATTTTTCCTCACCGATCGAGGCAAGGAGGTCGAGCTGCGTCTCGAGGAAGTCGATGTGACCTTCCTCATCCGCCAGCAATTCCTCGAACAGCTTCATCGTCACGTAGTCGCCGGCTTCGTTGCAGATCTCGCGCGAACGCTTGTAGGCGGTGCGTGCGTCATATTCGCCGGCGAGATCGGATTCGAGCACTTCCTTGACGTTCTGGCCGATGCGCAACGGCGCCACGGACTGCAAATTGGGATGCCCTTCGAGGAAGATGATACGGGCCACCAGCCGGTCGGCATGGTGCATCTCCTCGATCGATTCGGCGCGTTCCTTCTTTGCCAGCTTGGCATATCCCCAATCTTCGAGCAGGCGGAAATGCACCCAGTATTGATTGACGGCGCCAAGCTCCAGGAACAGAGCCTCGTTAAGCCGCTCGATGATCTGCGGTTCGCCTTTCATGGATTCTGCTCCCATATTGGACGCGCAGGCCTCTGACGCGATCCAGGTGTGAAACGATGTCCACGCCGCTCGCCTCCGAACGGGCGTGGTAATTTTCGGTGACCCGAATGATCGTTTCGACCACATTTGGGAAGCAGCCGCAACAGCGACCGCGCTTTTGCATCGTGTGATAGACCTTCGCCGGCACGATCAGTTGCCAGGGGTCCTGATCCAGCAGATCGACGATCGTCTGCTCAATCTCCTTTTCGGTGATGATGTTGCAATGGCAGATCAGCATGGATTGGCTCTGGCTGACGGCGCCCCTCCGCGCCGTTTGGCTGGTGGTTGGTTGGGGTGCTACTTGAACACCTTGTCCGGTGCGTCGAGGCTGTCGGACCCCTCGAAGGCTATGTTGTTCAGCTTCAGCGCGCCGACGGCGCGTTCGATCGACTTGGTCTGGTCGACCAGCGCGTCGATTGCCGCCTGCACGGTAGCATTGCCTTCGGTGTTGCCCTCGGCGATCTGCTGGTCATAGGCCTCGCCGGCCACTCCCCGCGCCTTGATCGCCTCCATCTTGGCGACCGAGACGTCGAGCTTGTCGGACAGTTCCTTGTCGATCGCCGGATCGGCCGCCTTGACCATATCGTGCACCGACGGGCCTGAAACGACGGTGCCGTCCAAGCGCGTGTAGCTGGCGAGATAGGCGGCGCGGATGCCGATGGCGTCATAGAGATGCGAGTTGTAGGTATTATCCGAGAAGCAGTCGTGCTCCTCTTCGGGATCGTGCAGCAGCAGGCCGAGTTTCATGCGCTCCCCGGCCAGTTCGCCGTAGGACAGCGAGCCCATGCCGTTGAAGATCACCGAGATAGCGGTGTTCGGCTGGCCATCGACGAGGTTCTTGCGGGCGGCGCCGTCTTCCTTCCAGTTGCCGACCATCTCCTGCAGGTCGGAGACCAGAAGATCGCTGGCCGACTTCAGATACTCGGCCCGGCGATCGCAATTGCCGCCGGTGCAGTTCTTGAGGTCGTAGTCGGTGTACGGACGCTCGCCGGCGCCCGGGCCGGTGCCGTGCAAATCCTGGCCCCAGAGCAGGAATTCGATGGCGTGATAACCGGTGGCGACATTGGCCTCGATGCCGCCGGCCTCCTGCAGCGTGCCGGCGAGGAACTCCGGCGAAAGCTTCGAGGCGTCGACCTTCTTGCCGTCGATCTCGATGTCCTTGTTAGCGATGACATTGGCGGTGTAGAGCGCGTTGGCGTCGGACTCGGTGCCGTAGCTCTTGGCGACGTAGTCGATCAGGCCTTCGTCGAGCGGCCAGGAGTTCACCTTGCCTTCCCAGTCGTCGACGATCTTGTTGCCGAAGCGGTAGACCTCGGTCTGCTGGTAGGGCACGCGCGACGCCTTCCAGGCATCGCGGGCGGCATTCAGCGTGTCCGCCGACGGGTTGGCAAGCAGCGCGTCGACAGCCTTGTCGAGCGCCTGCGCCGTGGTCAGCGAATCCTCGTACTTGGCCAGCGCGATGTCGGAATAGGTCTTGATGACCGCCTTGGCATCGATCTCCGCCGCCTTGGCCGGCAGGATGAAAACCGCCGCCGTCAACATAGCCGTGGCACCGATCGCAGCCAGTCTGCCGCCATATCGCGCTGTCATCATCAGTCTCCAGTTCAAAGGGGATTCGGTAAAAGGCGCGCGTGCCAAACGGTGCCGGGACATAGGCATGCCGTAGGACACCACAGATGCCGCGCCGCTCTGCGGCTCACGGGAGAAAGACACCAAATGCCTCCAATCGAACGGGTTCAAGGCCCAAACATCAAAGGGATGCGCTGACGCGCGAGCCTCCATAAAACGATGGCGAGGCCGGAAGTCAACTGGTGAACCCTAGAAAATTCAATTGAAACAACAGTTTAGAATTATTCTAAACTAGCACTATCAACTTTAAATCGTAGCCAGCAGCCAAGGTGAGAGACGCCGCGATTGACAAGCGACCGTTCCGGGTGCGACCCGGACCGGGGCTCTTGCGACGGCGGCAGACAATCGCCATCTGGCGGAACGGCTCACAATCAAAGCATGATGTCGTCCGAAAACCGCTTCACACTTTTCGGCATCATGCTCCAGATTTGAAACAGGAATTCGGGTTGCGATGAAGAACGGGGTCGTCATTGTCGGTGCGGGTCATGCGGGCGTGCAAGCGGCCGCCAGCCTGCGCGAGGAAGGCTATGACGGGCCTGTCATACTGATCGGCGACGAAACCGATCTGCCCTATCACAAGCCGCCGCTGTCGAAGACCTTCATCAAGGACGCCGATGCCAAGCCGCAACCCTTGCGCGGCGAGGCCTTTTACACCGGCAGCGCCATCGACTTCAGGCCGGGCGTCCGAATCGACAGCATCGATACGGCAGGCCGCAAGCTGGACATAGCGGGCGGCGGCGTGCTGCCGTTCGACCGGCTCATCCTGGCCACCGGTTCGCGGCCGCGGCTTCTGCCGCTGCCGGGCGCCGACCTCTCGGGCGTGCTGTCGCTGCGCTCGATCGCCGATGCGCGGCTGATCCGCGCGCTCAGCGCCCAAAGCGAAGACGTGGTCATCCTCGGCGGCGGCTTCATCGGGCTGGAGATCGCGGCAACGCTGAGGGCCGCCGGCCGCAACGTCACCCTGGTCGAGGCTGTCGACCGGCTGCTTGGCCGCGCCGTGGCGCCGGTGGTGGCGAGCCATGTCCGCCAACGGCTGGAGGCGATCGGCGTGCGTATCCTCACCGGCACCACCATTGCCAGGCTGGAAGGGGAAAACCGCCATGTCTGCGCTGCCATCACCTCCACCGGCGAAAGGCTGCCCGCGCGCATGGTCATCGTCGGCATCGGCGCCGTGCCGAATGTCGAACTTGCGCAGGCTGCCGGACTGACTGTCGCCAATGGCATCCGCGTCGACCAACAGATGCGCACCTCAGTGCCTGATATTCTGGCCATCGGCGACGCCGCTTCCTACCGCCACTGGTCGACCGGCGGCGACGTGCGGCTGGAATCGGTGCAGAACGCCACCGACCAGGCGCGGCTTGCCGCACGCACGATCACCGGCCATACGGACGCCTATGCGGCGGTGCCGTGGTTCTGGTCTGACATCGGCGACATGAAACTGCAGATGGTCGGGCTGACCTCGGGCGGCGACAGCCATGTCGTGCTGGGCGACCTCGCTGAGAACAAGTTCTCGATCTACCACTATGCTGGAAGCCGGCTGCTCGGCATCGAATCCGTCAACAGGCCGGGCGACCATATGCTGGGCCGCAAGATGCTCGGGGCCGGGTTTTCGCCGATGGCGCAGACGATTGCTGAGGGACCTGACGGGCTGAAGGCTGCACTGGCAGCGTTCCAGCAGGATGAGCCGGCACGGGCTGCGGGCTAGACGCACTTACCCTCCCCCTTGTGGGGAGGGTCGCTGCGAAGCAGCGGGGTTGGGGTCGGCGCGAGGCCCCCCACCCGGACCTGCGGTCCGACCTCCCCACAAGGGGGAGGTAGGGTTTTGCGCTAGGCAGCGCAGACTTCGCGGATCGAGCTTTCCAGAATGTCGAGCGCCTCGTTCATGACATTGTCCTGGATGGTGATCGGAGCCAGGAAACGGATGACGTTGCCGTAGACGCCGCAGGTCAGCAGGATCAGCCCCTTGTCGAGCGCCTTCAGCCGGATCGCATTGGCGATCTCGGCCGACGGCAGGCCCCTCTTGACGTCGTTGAGCTCGACCGCGTTCATGAAGCCGAGACCCCTGATGTCGACAATCTCGGGCACATCGTCGCGGATCGACTGCAGCCGCTGTTTCAGCCGGGCGCCCAGCGTATTGGCGCGGTCGCACAGCTTTTCGTCCTCGATTACGTCGAGCACGGCGTGTGCTGCGGCGACACCGATCGGGCTGCCGCCATAGGTGCCGCCGAGCCCGCCAGGACCGGGCGCATCCATGATCTCGGCGCGGCCGGTGACCGCCGCCAGCGGGAAGCCGCCGGCCAGGCTTTTCGCCATGGTGGTAATGTCGGCCGCGACCTCATGATGATCCATGGCGAACATCTTGCCGGTGCGGGCAAAGCCGGTCTGCACCTCATCGGCGATCAGCAGCATGCCGTGCTGGTCGCAGAGCTTGCGCAGCGCCGTCAGGAATTCGCGCGGCGCGTCGTAGAAGCCGCCCTCGCCCTGGACCGGCTCGATGATGATGGCGGCAACGCGAGCCGGATCGACATCGGCCTTGAACAGTTTGTCGAGTGCGACCAGCGAATCGGCTGTAGACACGCCGTGCAGCGGCACCGGAAACGGCGCGTGGTAGACGTCGCCCGGCATGGCGCCGAAGCCGACCTTGTAGGGCACGACCTTGCCGGTCAGCGCCATGCCCATGAAGGTGCGGCCGTGGAAGCCGCCGGCAAAGGCGATGACGGCTTGGCGGCCAGTGGCGTTGCGGGCGATCTTGATGGCGTTCTCGACCGCTTCAGCACCCGTAGTGACGAAGATGGTCTTCTTCTCGAACTTGCCGGGCAGCATGCCGTTCAGCCGTTCGGCCAGCCTGACATAGCTCTCATAGGGCACGACCTGGTGGCAGGTATGGGTGAAGCGGTCGAGCTGTGCCTTGACCGCCTCGATCACCCTGGGATGGCGGTGGCCGGTGTTGACGACGGCGATACCGGAGGAGAAATCGATGTATCGGCGGCCTTCTACATCCCAGATCTCCGAATTCTCGGCGCGGTCGGCATAGATCTGCGTCGTCATGCCGACGCCGCGCGAGATCGACTGGTTCTTGCGCTCAGAAATGGCTGCGTTCTTCATTTCGTCCCTCATCGGGCCGACGCCCGTTCTCGTTAGATGAATGCCAAGGCCTCTTCTGACCTTATTTCACGTTTTCCTCAAGTTGGCACCGCCGCCGGGCGATTGGGCCTGTCGTCGATGCGGGCCACTTCGACAGACCGGTCTTAACCAGCCGACCGATACACGTACGGGGCAGTCCGTGACAGCTCACCCGTCACCGGGAACGGCGAAGCGATCCCGCTCGCCGCGGTGGCGAACTTCCGCTACGACCTCGAACAGCCGACGGTGTGGCGGCGCAACCGCATCCCGACGATCACCGTTCGCGCAGGCCTCGTTGGCGACGTGCTGCCGGCCACCGTCGTCAACGAATTGAAGCCGTCGGTCGACGCCTTCATCGCCAAACTGCCGCCCGGCTATTCCGTTGCAACCGCCGGCTCGGTCGAGGAAAGCGCCAAAAGCCAGGGACCGATCGCAGCGGTGGTGCCGCTGATGCTGTTCGTGATGGCGACCATCCTGATGATCCAGTTGCAAAGTTTTCAGCGCCTGTTCCTGGTCGTGGCGGTGGCGCCGCTCGGCCTGATCGGCGTGGGCGCGCCCGTGGGGCCGAGCGGCGCACCGCTCGGCTTCGTCGCCATTCTGGGCGTCCTGGCGCTGATCGGCATCCTGATCCGCAACTCAGGTGATCCTGATCGTGCAGATCGAGGATCTGGTGGCCGAGGGCCAAGACCGCTGGGAAGCCGTGATCGAAGCGACCGAGCACCGCATGCGGCCGATCGCGCTGACGGCCGCGGCCGCCAGCCTAGCGCTGATCCCGATCGCGCGCGAAGTGTTCTGGGGCCCGATGGCCTACGCCATGATGGGCGGCATCATCGCCGGCACGGCGATCACGCTGCTGTTCCTGCCGGCGCTTTATGTGACGTGGTTCAGGATCAAGGAGCCTAAGCAGGGGGACGAACCATCTGTTCCGGAGAACGGCGAACTGGCGCAAGACCCCGCTTAAGGCTTTGCCGGATCATTCGTTATCGTTAGAGGGTTCGGGGCGCGATTTCGCTCGCTGCCATGGCGATGATTTTGACGTCCGCCAAGCATGCCAGCCTTTTGGCAAGTCGGCCAATGCCAGGATGCTTTCATCCTGCTGCACCACCTCTTGCAGGCCAACGAGCATTATCTCGCGTTCATCCCAATCTCAAGAGTCGCTGCTATAGAATTGCCAACTGCCCCCTTCATCGTTGTAGTTCTCGTCATCGTCAGCTTCATGCACAACGTATGCGATCCAGTCGCCCCGTTTGAATATGCTCTTGTCCGATAGCACCGCGACATTGGGCGGATCTGCAAACTTCCATTCTTCCATGGAATTCCCCAAGCGATTATTCTGCGGAACAAACTAGTTCACGCCGTCCGAACAAACCCCTCGCTCGCCCTAAGCAAATTGCGTGTGTAATCCTTCTCCACGCGGTGCCCGATCAGCTGGCCCGCCGTCAGGTTCTCCACCGCTTCGCCATTCTGCATCACCATCAGGCGCTCGCACATATGGGTGATGATGGCGAGGTCGTGGCTGACCATCAGGAAGGTCAGCTTGCGCCGACGGCGAACCTCTTCCAGCAGGTTGAGCACTTCCGCCTGCACCGAAGCGTCGAGCGCCGAGGTTGGTTCGTCGAGCAGCAGGATCGACGGTTCGAGGATGAGCGCCCGCGCGATCGCCACGCGCTGACGCTGACCGCCGGAGAGCTGGTGCGCGTAGCGGAAACGGAAACCGTTGCCTAATCCGACCTCGTCGAGGGCGCGCTGGATGCGTTGCTCGCCATCGGCAAAGCCGTGAATGGCGAGCGGCTCCTGTAGCAGGCGGTCGACGGTCTGACGCGGGTGCAGCGAACCATAGGGGTCCTGGAAGACCATCTGCACTTCGCGATAAAAAGCCTTGTCGCGGCGCGCTCCCAGCGTCTTGCCATTGACCGTGATAGTACCGGATGCGACAGGCACCAGGCCGGCAATGGCTTTGAGCAGCGTCGACTTGCCGGAACCGCTCTCGCCGACCAGGCCGAAGGATTCGCCGGACTTCACCTCGAGGTTCGCCCCTTTCAGCGCGCGAAAACGGTCGAACACCACCTCCAGCCCTTCAATCGAAATGGCTGGCGTCATGCCGCCCACTCCGGCTTGCGGTCGAGCACCGGCAGCGGGTGGCGTTCGTAACCGATCCTGGGCATGCAGTTGAGCAGGCCGCGCGTGTAGGGATGCTGGGCGTCGCGCAGCTCCGACGCCTTGAGCTGCTCGACCACCTTGCCGGCATACATGACGATGACGCGGTCGCAGAAGGAGGCGACCAGCCGCAGATCGTGCGAGATGAAGATCAGACCCATGCCGCGCTCACTGACCAAGCGGTCGAGGATGCCGAGCACATCGAGCTGAACGGTGACGTCGAGCGCCGAGGTCGGCTCGTCGGCGATCATCAGTTCCGGTCCGGCGATCAGCATCATTGCGATCATGGCGCGCTGGCCCATCCCGCCGGACACCTCGTGCGGATGCAGGTCGAAGACACGCGAGGGATCGCGGATCTGCACAGCTTCCAGCATGGCCAGCGCCCGCTCGCGCGCTTCGGCCTTGGAGACCTTTTCATGCGTGCGCAGCGTCTCGACGATCTGGCGGCCGATGCTCATCACCGGGTCGAGCGAATATTTCGGATCCTGCAGGATCATGGCGATGCGTTTGCCGCGCAGCGCCCGGCGCTGGCGGGCGGGTATGTCCAAAAGATCGATGCCGTCCAAGGCGAGCTTCTTGGCCGAAACCAGAGCCTGCGGCGGCGTCAGCCCCATGATGGCGCGGCCGGTCTGCGACTTGCCGGAGCCGCTTTCGCCGACAATGCCCAGCCGCTCTCGGCCGAGCGAGAAGGTGACGCCGCGCACCGCCTGGATGAGGCCGGTCCGAGTCGGGAAGGTGACGCGCAGGTCGTCGACATCGAGAAGTGCACCGCTCATTGGTCACCACTCATTGGTCGCCACTCCGGGGATCGAGCGCATCGCGCAGGCCGTCGCCCAGCAGGTTGAAGCCGAGACTGACGATCAGGATGGCGAAGCCGGGCGCGCCGGCCACCCACCATTGGTCGAGCACGAAGCGACGGCCGGACGCGATCATGGTGCCCCATTCCGGCAGCGGCGGCTGCGCGCCGAGGCCAAGGAAACCGAGGCCGGCGGCGGTGAGGATGATGCCGGCCATATCGAGCGTCACCCGGATGATCAGCGAAGAGATGCAGAGCGGCATGATGTGGCGCAGCACGATGCGGAACGGCGAGGCGCCCATCAATTGCACCGCCTTGATGTAATCGGAATTGCGCACGGTCATCGTCTCGGCCCGCGCAATTCGGGCGTAAGGCGGCCACGAGGTGATGGCGATGGCCAGCACCGCGTTTTCGATGCCGGGGCCAAGGGCCGCGACAAAGGCCAGTGCCAGGATCAGCTTGGGGAAGGCGAGGAAGATGTCGGTAATGCGCATCAGAATGGCATCGGTCCAGCCGCCGGCATAGCCGGCGACGGTGCCGACCAAAAGGCCGATGGGGGCTGCGATGACAGCGACAAGAATGACGACATAGAGGGTCCAGCGCGAGCCAAAAAGAATGCGCGAATAGATATCGCGGCCGAGATCGTCGGTGCCGAACCAATGCGCCGCACTCGGCGCCAAAAGCCGGGCATTCTTGAGTTCGCCGATGGTCGGCGAATAGGGCGCCAGCACATCGGCAAAGGCTGCGACCAGCAGCAGCGCGATGATGATGAGCAGGCCGAGAAACGCCAGCCGGTTGGCGGAAAAGCGCCGCCAAGCGACGTAGGCGCGGCCGAGCCGTGCCTGCATGCGCGAGGCCGGCCGATCGCTGAGCAGCCAATCGCGGCGCGTTTGGATTGCTTCGGCGCTCATCCTGTCTTCGTCCTCGGATCGAGCACCTTGTAGAGAACATCGGACAGGAGATTGATGCCGATGAACACCGAACCGATGACGATGGTGCCGCCGAGCACGGCGTTCATGTCGGCGTTCTGCAGCGAATTGGTGATGTAGAGGCCGATGCCGGGCCAGGAGAACACCGTCTCGGTCAGCACCGAACCTTCGAGCAGCCCGGCATAGGACAGCGCGATCACCGTGACCATCGGCACCGCGGCGTTGCGCAGCGCATGGCCCCAGATGATTCGCGTTTCAGACAGGCCCTTGGCGCGCGCGGCGACGATGTATTCCTGCGACAGCTCGTTCAGCATGAAGGAGCGCGTCATCCGGCTGATATAGGCGAGCGAGAAATAGCCCAGCAGCCCTGCCGGCAGGATGATGTGGCGGTAAGCGTCGTAGAAGACATCCCACTGGCCCTGCAGCGCGGCGTCGAGCAGGTAGAAGCCGGTGATCGGTGTGAATGTGTACTCGTAGACGATGTCGAGGCGGCCGGGAAAAGCCACCCATTGGAGCTTGGCGTAGAACAGGACAAGCCCCAAAAGCCCGATCCAGAAGATAGGCACGGAATAGCCGATCAGGCCGACAATGCGAACGATCTGGTCGATGAGACTGCCACGTTTTACCGCTGCCAGCACGCCGAGCGGCACGCCGAGCAACGAGCCTATCAGTGTGCCCAGCGTCGCCAGTTCGATGGTTGCCGGAAAGGCGCGGCGTATGTCGGTCATCACCGGATTGGTGGTCAGCACCGAGGTGCCGAAATCGCCGTTCAGCGCATGTTTGAGATAGATATAGAATTGCTCGATCAACGGCAGGTCGAGCCCCATCTCGCGGCGCGTGCGCTCGACGACATTGGCCGGTGCGCGGTCGCCGAGCACCGCCAGCACCGGATCGATCGGGATGACGCGGCCGATGAAAAAGGTCACCGCGAGCAGGCCGAGATAGGTGGTGACGGCGATGACCAGGAAGCGGCCGATCGCCAACAAGATAGCGACGGCGCGGGCGCTTCCCTGCCCCGCCGTCGCCTGGTTTTCAATCGCGCTCATCAGGGCGCGTCCGCCGGCGCTATTCCTTGGAGACCGGGC
Source organism: Mesorhizobium sp. M0037 (assembly GCF_040323635.1). NCBI lineage: Bacteria > Pseudomonadati > Pseudomonadota > Alphaproteobacteria > Hyphomicrobiales > Phyllobacteriaceae > Mesorhizobium > Mesorhizobium sp. M0037. The sequence goes on from NZ_JAMYVB010000004.1 coordinate 180,367, forward strand.
CGACAAAGTTGGTGTCGAAGCTCGGGCCGAGCGCAAAGCCTTTCAGGTTTTTGCGCAGGCCTGCCACTTCCAATTGCTGGTGGATGATGACGAAGGGGCTGGTGTCGAGGATCGTCTTTTCAAGGCTCTTGTACATATCGGCGCGCTTGCCGGCATCCTTCTCCAGCAAGGCTGCTTCGGTCTGCTTTGTCAGGTCCGGAATGTCCCAGGCATTGCGCCAGGCCAGCGTCTTCGTCTTGCCTTCATCCGAATTGTCCGGGTTTGAGGCAAAGGTCTGGGCGTTGGAGTTCGGATCGAAATAATCCTGGCCCCACTGGCCGATATAGATGTCGTGATTGCGGGCGCGGTATTTGGTCAGCGTCTGCTTGCCGTCGCCGGGGATGATTTCCAGCTTGATGCCGGCCTGGCCAAGCGTCTGCTGGATCGATTCTGCCATGCCCGTTGTCGGCTGTCCCGTGCGTACATCCATGGTTACGCTGAAGCCGTCGGCCAGGCCGGCCTTGGTCAGCAGTTCCTTGGCCTTGGCGACGTCGAACTTGAACGGATTTTCGTCCAGTTCGCCCAGCACGCCCTTGGGCAGGAAGGTCTGGTGGATCTCGCCAATGCCCTTGAGGATGGTCGTGCTCAGCGCATCGTAGTCGACCAGATATTTGAACGCCTGGCGAACCTCGGGCTTGGCGAGGTTCGGATTCTTCTGGTTGAGACTGATGTAAAAGACCGTGCCCTTCGGCGCGCTGGTCGTGGTGAGATCGGCATTCTTGGCGATGGCGTCGAGATCGTTCGGCTCGAGGTTGCGGGCAACGTCGATGTCGCCTGCTTCGAGCGCCAGGCGCTGCGCCGAGCTCTCCTTCATGTTGCGGTAGATGACGCGGGCGAGCTTGGCCTTCTCGCCATTGTAATTGTCGTTGCGCTCGAGCACGACGACCTCATTGGCCCGCCATTCGCGCAGCTTGTAGGCGCCGGAGCCGGCATAACCGGTCTTCAGGAAGGCGTTGCCGAAATCGTTGTCCCATTTGTAGTCGGCACTCGGTGTCACCGCGGCGACATGTTCCTTGACCAGCTTTGCGTCGACGACCGAAGCGACCGTTGCCGACAGGCAGTTTAACACGAAGCTCGGCGCATAGGCTTTGTCGACGGTGAATTGGAAGGTGGTATCGTCGACGGCCTTGGCCTTGTCGGCAACATTGTCGCCGTTGATGCCGAACTGGTTGATGATGAATGCCGGCGGCTTGTCCAGCTTGATGGCGCGCTCGAAGGAATAGGCGACATCGGCCGCGGTCAGTGGATTGCCCGAAGCGAACTTTAGGCCGGGCTTGAGCTTGAACGTATAGACCAGACCGTCGTCGGAAACGGTCCAGCTCTCGGCAAGGTCGCCCTTGACCTTGGAGGTGTCGCTGAGGTCGAGGCGGACCAGTAGATCATAGGTGTTGCCGGTGACTTCGGCGGTCGACAGTTCGAACGCCTCGCCCGGATCCATGGAGATGATGTCGTCGATGGCGAAACCTTCGACCAGCGTGTCGGCGGGCGTCACGGCGAAGGCGGGCGCAACGCCAATGAGCAGAGCGGACATGGCAGCACCTGCGAGCCAGACGCGCGAACGTAGAGCAAACTTTTCCATCATCATGATGATTGTTCCCTGTTTTGTTGATTGTTGACCCCGAGTTCCCGGCTCAGGGCTGCAGTAATTTTTTTCGCGGCCGGAGGACGACCGTTAGACCCATACCGTGTTGATTTTTTTCCAGTTGGTCAACACCCTATCCGGCAGCCCTCCAACCGGCAACGGGCATTTTGCGAGCCGGCATACTGGACCGGAATATGCTGTGCGCGTCGAAGCATGGGCGAGCCAATTGCAGCCGCCGATGGGGAAAAATCTGCTCTTTTCGGTGTTACTTGATGGCAGCAACCAGATCGGCGTCGGGGAAGCAGGTGGCGGGGCGGCCATTCTTTTCCTGCCAGCTGCCGATCGAGCGGCGGGTCTTGAAGCCGGGCAGGCCGTCGGCGCTGCCGATATCGTAGCCCTTGGCCTCCAGCGCCCGTTGCAGCGCGGCGATGTCGGAACGATGCAGGCCGCCAACCGCACCCCAGCTGCCGACGAAATCAGCATCGCCATGGGCGATGCGGTCAGCGCCATGGCCGATGAACAGGGCGTACAGGTCGCTGGTGTTGTACTGTTTCAGCACGTAGAAATTGGGCGTGGCGATGAAGGCGGGGCCGCTGCGTCCGGCCGGCATCAAAAGGAATCCTTCCGCTTTCAGTTCGCCGGCCGGAAAGGCTTTGCCGCCGACGCGGCTGATTCCCATCGCCGCCCAGGCTGAGATTTTCTTGCCCTGGTCGGGACCTTCGAGCGAGCAGGAAACGCTTTCCGGCACCGTCACCTCGAAGCCCCAGCCACGCCCCTTCACCCAGCCATAGTGGACGAGATAGTTGGCGATCGAGGCCAGCACATCCGGCGTCGAATTCCAGATGTCGGGGTGGCCGTCACCGTCGTAGTCGACGGCGTGCTTCAGGAACGAGGTCGGCATGAATTGCGGCTGGCCGAGCGCGCCGGCCCAGGACGATTTCATGGCGCCGACCGGCGCCAACCCATGCTCGACGATCTCGAGCGCCGCCAGCACCTCGGTGCGGGAGAAGTCCTTCTTGGTCGACATGAATGCCTTGGTGCCGAGCACCTCGAAGGCGTCGTAGGGCATTTTCGCCGCGCCGAAGCCGGTCTCGCGGCCCCAGATCGCCAACAGTATCTCGCCCGGGACACCGTAGCGCTTTTCGATCGCAGCCAGCGTCTTGGCGTTGGCCGCCTCGCGCGTGCGCCCACCTGACGTGACGGCGCGCACCGTCTTTTCGGCGAAATAGGCGCCGGGCGAACCGAACTCCGCCTGATGCTGCTTCTGCGGCGTGTTGGGCTTTTCGCCGGGCAGGACGAGGTCGGGCAGTTTGAGGTTCGGCTTCACGCCGTCGAAAGCGGCGTCGAAGGTGGATTTGGAGATGCCTTTGGTCTGGGCTTGCGGCCAGAGACCGGTTTGCAGCCAGGCGCGGAACTGGTCGTCGATTTTGGCGGCGGAGGCGGGGGCTACGAAAAGCAGGGCAACAAGGGATGCGAGGAGCGCAACGAGCGCCAATCCGAAAGATCCGCGTTCTGTCGCGCCCCCCTCTGTCCTGCCGGACATCTCCCCCTCAACGGGGGAGATTGGCTGTCGCTTCGGTTTTCGCCAACCACCAGCGTTGAAAGAAGAATGCCGCCCGAGAAGCTGCTGATCTCCCCCCTTGAGGGGGAGATGTCCGGCAGGACAGAGGGGGGTGTTTGGCGCAAACCTCGAAGAATGCGAAGCTTTCATGTCGCACATCCTGCCCGCCAATTGCGTCAAAACGCCGTCCGCGAGCGCAAGGCCGCCGCCAGCGTCCCCTCATCCAGATAGTCGAGTTCGCCGCCGACCGGCACGCCATGCGCAAGCCTGGTGACCTTGATCTCGAAACCCGAGAGCTGGTCGGTGAGATAATGCGCCGTCGTCTGGCCCTCGACCGTGGCGTTGACGGCGAGGATCACCTCCTTCACCTCGCCGCCGGCGACGCGGTCGACCAGCGAGCGGACATTGAGCTGGTCGGGGCCGATGCCGTCGAGCGGCGATAGCGTGCCGCCGAGCACGTGGTAGCGCACATTCATGGCCGCCGCCCGCTCCAGCGCCCAGAGGTCGGAGACATCCTCGACGACGATCAGCGTCGAGGCATCGCGGCGCGGATCGGTGCAGATCATGCAAGGGTCGGAGGTATCGACATTGCCGCAGGTCGTGCAGATGCGCACCTTGTCGGCGGCTTCAGCCATGGCGGCGGCGAGCGGCGACAAAAGCTGCTCCTTCTTCTTGATGAGGTGCAGTGCCGCACGCCTGGCCGAACGCGGCCCTAGTCCCGGGACCTTGGCCAGGAGCTGGATCAGGCGTTCGATCTCGGGACCGGCGATTCGCTTCGACATCGCACTGATCTAGGATTTTTCCGCGCGCTTTGAAACATGCCGCATACGCACCGAGCCCGCCATGCTGCCATGGCGGGCTCGGAAAATGTTCTGGGCGTCAGTAGGCTGAGAGCGGCCGGGTTTGATCGACGATCATTGCGCCGATAGCGTCGGTGTTCTCAGGCGTCGACTGGAAGCCCATCGACGCTTCCTGCGTCGCCGATGGAACCGAGGTGATGTAGCGGGCGTTCAGCGTGCCGCCGAAACGCGAGGCATCCGGCTCGGCCATCGGCTCCTGCATCGCCACCTCCGTCTGCTTGGCGGCGACGCGGGCGCTCTTGGCGGGCGCCGCGAAAGCCGTCACATAGGTCTGCTCGGCCGGGGCACGTGTCGCCTTGGCTGCGCGAACCGCCGCGGCCTGCTTGGCAGGATCTGGACGGACAATGGTCTTCACCACCGGCTCGGCGTAGGCAACCTGCACCGGCGCTTCAGGCACAGGCGCGCGCGGCGTCCCCGAGGCAACCATGGTCGTGGATTCATCCGGCAGCGGCTGCCAGTTGCGGCCGCGCTTCTCGTAGAAGGCGTTGCCGCCGGCAACCATGGTGTAATGCATGTTCTTGTAGGGGAACCTCAGGCCGGCGGTGTGGAAGTACATCGTGTTCTTCAGCTTGGCCTTGCGCTCGCCCTTGAGCACCGCATCGGCGGCCTCCTCGACATCGGGCATCGCTTTCGAATTCATCGCCCGCGTCATCACGCCGGGCGCGAACTGGCCCGGTTCGCCAACCACTTGGCAAATGGTGCTGCCATGATTGCCGGAGCGCAGCCGGTTCATCACCACCGTGCCGACGGCGATCATGCCGTCACGGCTCGAGCGGTTGGACTCGAAGAACATCGCCCGCTCCAGGCATTCCTTCTCCTTCGGCGTGTTGCGGTAGGCGCGCGTCGAAAGGAAGCTGGGCGTGATGGCGTCGGTCAGGCTGGCGACCGACAGGCCGTGCGAAGACGTGGTCTGGCTGCAACCGGCCAGGAACATAGGAGAGAAGATGATGCCGAGCAAAAGCGGCGTCTTCCATCGCGTCGCGATCAACAAAAATGCCTCATTGTCCAGATGCCAGCCCGCCCCGAGATGTGGCAAGAATGAGACTCTTAAAGGCAAAAAGATGGCTAAAGGATTAGCTTTCGTGCAGCATAGGTAAAACTTTATAAATGCCCGGATATGTCCGCGTGAGCAAAGCCGGAGAAAGTCTTAACAACAGCCTCCGCAGCCGATTTCCCTTCATAATCAATTAACTGGTTGGAGCCGGCTCAGAACGGCAATTTCATTCCGGGCGGGATCGGCAAGCCTGCCGTCAGCGCCTTGGTCTTCTCCTGCATAATCTGCTCGACCTTATTTTTGGCGTCATTGTGAGCGGCCAGCAGCAGGTCTTCGAGAATCTCGACCTCGTCCTCCTTGAACAGCGACGGATCGATCTTCAGCGACTTCATTTCGAACTTGCCGGTCAGCGTGACATTGACCAGCCCGCCGCCCGCCTGCCCGCTTGCTTCAATCGTCGCGATCTCGTCCTGCATGGCCTGGAACTTGGCCTGCATTTCCTTCGCCTTGCCCATCAGGCTGAGAAGATCTTTCATGGTCGGGTCCTTTGCGGATTCGTGGCTATGGTCAGGTTTCGTCGTCGTCGGACGGCGGCTCGACCGGCGCTTCGGCCTTGTCGGTGTCGACTTCCGGCGCGTCGGGAATGCGCACGTCGATGATCTTGGCGCCGGGAAAGCGCGCGAGGATGGCGGCCACCGCCGGATCGCTTTTCGCGTCGGAGAAAGCGGTCTCGCGCCTGGTCGATTCCATCTCGGCTAACGTCTGGCCGCCCTCTTCCTTCGACAATGACACCAGCCAGTTGCGGCCGGTCCAGGCCCGCAGCTTCGTCGTCAAGTCGTTGAGCAGCATCTTGGGCGCATCGGCGGTCAGGCCGACGTCGATACGGCCGGGCTCGATGCGCACCAGGCGAATACAGCTCTTGACCAGCACCTTGAAGGCGATGTCACGCTGCGCGTCGGCAAGAGCGACAATATCGGCCAGCGATTTCAGCGGCGGCGATTGCGGCTCGACGACCGGCTGCGGAGGCGCGACAAAGGCGACCGGGGGCGCGTCGACCAATCGCATGGTTTGCGCACCGGCTGGCCCGGACGGCATCCGGGTCTGCGCTACCGCGCTGGCGCCGCCGCCATTGCCGGCATTTACCGGCGCACCATTCGGGCGTGAAACACCACCGGACGCCGGAGCGCCGCTCTCTAGAGATTTCAGCGCCTCGTCCAGCGTCGGCAGGTCGGCGGCATGCGCCAGCCGGATCAGCACCATCTCGCCGGCGCTGACCGGTCGGTTGGATGACTGCACCTCGGGAATGCCTTTCAAGAGCATCTGCCAGGTTCGCGACAGAACCTTGACCGACAGCGTGCTGGCGAAGTCGGCGCCGCGGCGGCGCTCATCCTCGGACAGGGAAGCGTCGTCGGCAGCCGTCGGCACGAAGCGCAGCCGGGTGACGAGGTGGTTGAATTCGGCCAGATCGGTCAGCACGGCAGTCGGATCGGCGCCGGTGTCGTACTGGTTGCGGAATTCGGCAAGGGCGGCCGCCACATCGCCCTTCATGACATGTTCGAACAGGTCGACGATGCGGGCGCGGTCGGCGAGACCCAGCATGGCGCGCACCGCTTCGGCGCTGACGGCGCCGCCGCCATGGGCGATCGCCTGGTCGAGGATGGAGAGCGAATCGCGGGCCGAGCCTTCGGCGGCGCGCGCGATCATCGCCAGCGCGTCGTCGTCGACCGATATGCCTTCCTTGCCGGCAATCGAGGAGAGGTGCGCGACCAGTGCGCCGGCATCGATGCGTCTCAGGTCGAAACGCTGGCAGCGCGACAGCACGGTGATCGGCACTTTGCGGATTTCGGTGGTGGCAAAGATGAATTTGACGTGCGGCGGCGGTTCTTCCAGCGTCTTCAACAGGCCGTTGAAGGCCTGGGTGGAGAGCATGTGCACTTCGTCGATGATGTAGACTTTGTAGCGCGCCGACACCGGGGCATAGCGCACGCGCTCGATAATGTCCCTGATGTCGTCGATGCCGGTATGCGACGCGGCGTCCATCTCGATGACGTCGACATGGCGGCCTTCCATGATCGCCTGGCAGTGCTCGCCCAGGAGGGCGAGGTCGACCGAGGGATGGTCGACCGTCGGCGTCTTGTAGTTGAGCGCCCGCGCCAGGATGCGCGCCGTCGTGGTCTTACCGACGCCGCGCACGCCGGTCAGCATCCAGGCCTGGGCGATGCGGCCTGTGGAGAAAGCGTTGGTCAAAGTGCGGACCATCGGCTCCTGGCCGATCAGTTCGGAGAAATTCGACGGACGATATTTGCGCGCCAGCACGCGATAGGCGACGGCCTTTTGCTTCTCCAGGTTTTCGGGGTCCGAATTTCCGGCTTCGCTCATTCGCCCGTAAAGCTCCAAAAGGCCGCGTCTCAGCGTAGCCGATTCCTGCTAGATCGTTTCACCGTTTTCTGAAACGGCAAACCGCTCTACCCTTTGCTTTAACGCAATTCCGGACGGGAAACCGCTCACACTTTCCCTGGAATTGCTCCAATAGTCTCGCCCGCGCTGCAATGCGTCGTCAATGTCGCGAGAGGGGCCGATGAGGTGGGAGGCTGGAACAATGACCCGTTCCGGGCTCGTTAGGGCTGCTTCCTTCCGGACCTGACCCGGTTGGCGAGTGGATCGTCCACCACCAACCTCCCGCGTTCCATATCGGCAATTCAGCGATCAAATGCAAGGGTGCATTGAGAATCGGATGCCCGTGAACTCCGCCGCTCAATGAATCGCTTGCAGCCCCCGTGCAGCCGCTCTAGCGTGATGAGTTTGGGAATAATGCGAGAAGCGCAAGGGAAACGCCAATGCTACCGGGCCTCAAGGCCGGATTCACGCTCGACTCCAGGCTGGAGGCGGATAGCGAGCAGCTGATGTGGCTCGGCCTGTGCGAGCTCAGGGTGATGAACGATAGCCGCTGGCCATGGCTGGTCCTGGTGCCGCAGCGGCCGGGGGCCGAAGAAATCCACGACATGACGCCGCTCGACCAGGCGATGTTGACCTTCGAAACCAACATGGTGGCGCAGGCGCTGAAAAGAACCACGAGCTGCACCAAGATCAACACCGGCGCGCTCGGCAACATCGTTCGGCAATTGCATGTCCACGTCATCGCCCGCTCGGAAGGCGATCCGGGCTGGCCGGGGCCGGTGTGGGGGCACGGCATGCGCGAGCCCTATGAGCGTTCAGGCATCCGCCAGTTTGCGCAACAGATCAAGGCGGCGCTATAAGCCGCCTGTGTCCATCCCTAGACGTTCGAGCTTCCATGACCCTTCGCCTTTTTGACGCGCCCTTGCGCGAACCGAGCCAGTTCGTCGGCTTCGCCGGAAACACGATTGATCGGCAATCCGAGAACCGCGCCGACGATTCCGTCGAAAGGGCGTTGGCCGATCCCTCGGCACGTCTTCTGCCGATGCATGGCGGACGGCTGTATCTGAAATTGCACGATGGCAGCTTCGACCCTTGGTTCGATCTGGCTGAGAGCCAGAAGCTGCAGCCATCACTCGCACAAGGCGTGCTGCTTGGCTTTGCCGAGAGCGGCCCGGTACTTGCCGTGCCGGTCGGCCTCGATCCCGAACAGCTGCCGGAGACCATGAAGGCGATCGATTATCGCTCGGTCTATATGCAGGGGCTGATCGACGAGGCGGCAGCGGGCGCGCTGGCGCAAGGCGCCGCCCTGCTTGCCTGGCATGCCACCCATCGCTTCTGCAGCAAATGCGGCCATGAATCGCAAATGCGGGCCGGCGGCTACAAGCGCCATTGCCCAAATTGCGGCACCGAGCACTTTCCACGCACCGATCCGGTGGCGATTATGCTGACGGCGACGCGGGAAAAATGCCTGCTCGGCCGCGGCCGGCATTTCGGGCCCGGCATGTACTCGGCGCTTGCCGGCTTCATCGAGCCGGGCGAGACGATCGAGGCGGCGGTGCGCCGCGAAACGCTGGAGGAAGCCGGCATCCGGCTCGGCCGCGTTGTCTACCATGCCAGCCAACCCTGGCCGTTCCCCTATTCGCTGATGATCGGCTGTTTCGGCGAACCGCTCAGTGACGACATCCAGGCCGATCTCAACGAGTTGGAAGATTGCCGCTGGTTTTTTCGCGACGAGGTGCGTTCCATGCTGGAGAGGACGCACAAGGACAATCTGGTCACGCCGCCGAAAGGCGCGATCGCGCATCATCTGATCCGCGCCTGGGTCGACAGCGAATAAGAGTTGTTATTTTACGCAATTCCGGACGGAAAACCGCTTCACACTTTTCCTGGAATGCTTAACGGGAGCAAAAAATGATCCGTCACACCGTGGTTTTCACCCTGAAGCACCCGCAGTACTCGCTGGAGGAAAAGCGGTTCCTCTCCGATGCCAAGCGCATCCTCAGCGCAATCAAGGGCGTCACCCATTTCGAGCCGCTGCGGCAAGTCAGCCCGAAGAACGACTATCACTTCGGCTTCTCGATGGAGTTCGTCGATCAGGCCGCCTACACCAGATACAATGAGCACCCGGACCACGTCGCCTTCGTGCGTGACCGCTGGATCCCGGAAGTCGAAACCTTCATGGAAATCGACTATGTGCCGCTGACCCTGCTGGTTTAGGGGAACCTTAGTCCGCGACCTTCCACTGCTCGCGCGACTCACTGGCGGGATAGACGCCCAGAATGCGCACTTCGCGCGAGAAGAAGCGCAGTTCGTCCAGCGCCAGCTTGACCAGCGGATCGTCGGGATGGCCCTCGATATCGGCGTAGAACAGCGTCGCGGTGAAGGCGCCCAACTGATAGCTCTCCAGCTTCGTCATGTTGACGCCGTTCGTGGCGAAACCGCCCATTGCCTTGTAGAGCGCAGCCGGCACGTTGCGGACACGGAACATGAAGGTCGTCATCATCTTGGTGTCGGCCGAGGGCCGTTCGGCCAATCGCTTGTCCTTGGTCAGGACGACGAAGCGGGTGACATTCGAGTCCGTGTCCTCGACATTCTTCTCGATGATGTCGAGGCCATAGAGTTCTGCGGCGAGCGCAGGCGCCAGCGAGGCCATGCTGCGGTCCTTGAGCTCGGAAACCAGCTTCGCCGAACCCGCCGTGTCGCCGGCAATCACCGGCTTCCAGCCATTCTTGCGGATGTATTTGCGGCACTGTCCCAGCGCATGGATATGGCTGTGCACGGTCTTGATCTCTTCGCGTTTGACGCCGGGCAGCACCATCAGTTGGAAATGGATCGGCAGGAAATATTCGCCGACGATGTGGAGTTTCGATTCCGGCAAGAGATGATGGATGTCGGCGACGCGGCCGGCGATGGTGTTTTCGATCGGGATCATGGCGAGGTCGGCCTTGTTGGTCTCGACCGCGTTGAAGGCATCCTCGAAGGTGGGGCACGGCAACGGCTCCATCGAAGGGAACATGTTGCGGCTGGCGGTGTCGGAATTGGCGCCCGGTTCGCCCTGGAAGGATATTCTGTTGGTCTTGTCAGGCATGCCGATATCTCAGGTTGAAGGTCTCAGGAAAGAATTTGTCGGGCGCGTTCGAGGTCTTCCGGCGTGTCGACGCCGAGCGGCAGCGATTGCACGATCTCGGCATCGATGCGCATACCGGCCTCCACCGCCCGCAACTGCTCCAGCCGCTCGCGCCGTTCGAGCGGCGACGGTTTTAGCGCGACGAAGCGTTCGAGGGCTGAGCGCCGATAGGCGTAGAGGCCGACATGGTGATAGAGCGGCCCCTCGCCCCAGGGCGCGGTGGCGCGGGTGAAATAGAGCGCCTTCAGCCGCGTCGCCGACAACGGCGAACCGACGATCTTGACGACGTTGGGGTTGGCCTTTTCCTCGTCGCGGACGATCTCGACGCCGAGCGTGGCGATGTCGACCGCAGCGTCCTCGAACGGTTTCAGCGCCGCACCAATGATCTTGGGATCGATGGTCGGCAGGTCGCCCTGCACATTGACGATGGTTTCGACCTTGCGGTCGGGGTCGAGCGCGGTCAGCGCCTCGAAGATACGGTCGGAGCCGGATTCATGGTCGGTGCGCGTCATCACCGCCTCGAAACCGTGCGCGCGCACCGCTTCGGCCACGTTGCGCGTGTCGGTTGCCACCACCACCCGACCAAGCCCAGCCTCAGCGGCGCGGCGGGCGACATGGACGATCATCGGCGCGCCGGCTATGTCGGCCAGCGGCTTGCCCGGCAGGCGCGTCGAGGCCATGCGGGCCGGGATCAGGATGAGCGTGGACATCGAGGTGCAACGCGTTCGAAAGAGGATGGGGAAAGTGGCAAAAGGTCTCACTGGAAGCGCCCTTATAGGTGTTGCAACGCCCAAGCAAAAGACCTAGTTTCCGCCCGATTTGACCGGCTCGACGGGGTGGGTCACGATACCGACGGACGGAGTGGACGGAGAGGTCCGCCGGAAAAGGGAGCCCTGGGGCGTATGGATTCCAACGAAGTCAACAAACTGCTCGCCGGGTTGCTTGGAACCTGTTTCGTCGTCTTCTCGGTCGGTTTGGTGTCCGACGCCCTGTTTGCCTCGCCGGCGCCGGAAAAGCCCGGCTTCGCCATCGAGGCGACGGAGCCTGCCGAAGGCGGCGCCGCCGGACCCGCGGCAGAGGCCAAGCCGATCGCCGACCTTTTGGCCACCGCCAATGTCGAGCAAGGTGCGGCCGTCTTCAAGAAATGCCAGGCCTGCCATTCCGGCGAAAAAGGCGGCCCCAACAAGGTCGGCCCGGATCTCTGGGACATCGTCGACCGCCCCGTCGCCGAGCATGAGGGCTTTGCCTATTCGGCCGGCATGAAAGAGTTTTCCAAGGGCGGCGCCGAGAAGTGGACCTATGACAATCTCAACCACTTCATCACCTCGCCGAAGAAATTCGTGAAGGGCACGGCGATGGGCTTTGCCGGCCTGCCGAAGGACGAGGACCGCGCCAACGTCATTGCCTATCTGCGCACGCTGTCGGATAGCCCGAAGCCGCTGCCGACGCCAGGTGCCGCCGCCGATGCAACGGCGCCGGCCAAGCCGGCCGAGGGTGCCGCTCCGGCCAAGCCGGCTGAAGGTGCAGCTCCCGCCCCTGCGACGCCGGCACCGGCGCCCGCCAAATAACCGAATTGTCATCTCCATGACCTCAAAAAAGCCGGGTTCAGCCCGGCTTTTTGTTAGGAAAATCGCATATGCGGCGACAAAGCCGCCGCATGGCGGTTTTCACCGGCGTCAAATCATTTAGGATTGCCGGGCATCGCGACGAGGAGAACGCATGACGGTTGGCCGAACGCTTCTGAGGTCCTTTCTGGTTGTGGGCGCCCTCGCAGGCGGCCTGCAGGCAGCCTTCCCCCAGGAATGGCACACCACCTCTTCGCTGATCGGCCCCTCCAAATATGGCGAGAACTTCCAGCGCTACGATTATGTGAATCCGGATGCACCGAAGGGCGGTACCTACAATTCGGTCGTTTCCGGCACGTTCGACAGCTTCAATCCCTATATCGTTCAGGGATCGCCGGCGGCCGGCCTGCAGCCATTTGGCGGCGGCCTGCTCTACGACACGCTGATGGACCAGGCGACTGACGAAGGTAGCGTCAGCCACCCGCTCGTCGCCGATGCCTACAAGTACCCGACCGACTATTCCTCGGCCACCTACCGGCTCGACCCGCGGGCGAAATGGCATGACGGACAGCCGATCACAGTCGACGACGTGATCTGGTCGTTCCAGGTGCTGAAGGCCAACAGCCCGATGTACAGCCGCTATTTCGAAAACGTCACCGACGCCGTCGCTGTCTCGGACCGTGAGGTCGAGTTCCACTTCGACCAGAAGGGCAATCGCGAACTGCCCAAGATCCTCGGCGACCTTGTCGTGCTGCCCAAGCATTGGTGGGAAGGCACCGACGCCAATGGCAAGAAGCGCGACATCACCAAGGGGACGCTGGAGCCGCCGCTGGGCTCGGCTGCATACAAGATCGCCAGCTTCAAGGCGGGGTCGGAAATCGTCTGGCAGCGCGTCCCCGACTATTGGGGCGCCAAGCTGGCTGTGAAGATCGGTCGGGAGAATTTCGACACGCAGCACTTTACCTACATTCTTGACGACAACGCCTCCTGGGAGGCGTTCAAGAAAGGTGGCCTCGACGATATCAAGCCGGAAAACAGCTCGAAGCGCTGGGCGACATTTTATGATTTCGCGGCGATCAAGGCCGGCGATGTGATCAAGCAGGAGTTCAAGACCACCTCGCCCGAGCCGATGCAGGCTTTCATGCTCAACCAGAGACATAGGTTGTTTGCCGATCGTCTGGTCAGGGCCGCGCTCACCTACCCGTTCGATTTCGAATCGATGAACCGCACGCTGTTCTTCGGTTTCAACACTCGCACCCACAGCTATTTCCAGGGCACGGACCTAGCCTCTAGCGGCTTGCCGCAAGGCAAGGAATTGGAGATCCTGGAGAAGTACCGCGACAAGCTGCCGCCGGAAGTATTCACCCAGGAATTCAAGTTGCCGGTCTACGATTCGCCGCAGGCGGAGCGCAAATATCTGAAGCAGGCGGTCGACCTGTTCGCCCAGGCCGGCTGGGTGATCAAGGGCGGCAAGATGGTCAACGCCAAGACCGGCGAGCCATTCAAGTTTGAAATCCTAGGCTCGAATGAAACCGACCAGGTCATTTCCAGCCCCTGGATCGCCAATCTGCGCAAGATCGGCGTCGATGCGACACTGCGCATCGTCGACCCGAGCCAGTACACCAACCGCGTCAGAAATTTCGATTACGACGTCATCACAGGACAGCTCCAACAGTCGGAATCGCCCGGCAACGAGCAGCGCGATTTCTGGAGCTCCAAGGCCGCCGACACACCGGCATCGCGCAATTATTCCGGCATCAAGAACCCGGTCGTTGACGCCCTTGTCGACCGCATCATTTTTGCCACGGATCGCGATGACCTCGTCGCCACCACCCATGCGCTCGATCGCGTGCTGCTGTGGAATTACTATGTGGTGCCGCAATACTATCGCGCCGTTGTGTGGCTGGCTTACTGGAACAAGTTCGGCATCCCGGAAAAGCAGCCCGGCTACCGTGGCGCCGATATCGATTCCTGGTGGATCGATGCGGACAAGGAAAAGGCCCTGGCCGCCAAGTACAAGGGCAGCAATTGATGGCGGGGCTCCCTCGCCGCGATTTCCTGGCCCTCAGTGGCGCCGCGGCCGTTGCTGCGCTGCTGCCGGGCAAGGCTTTCGCCGCCAGCCCAACCGGCGTGAAACTGCATGGACTGTCGGCTTTCGGCGACCTCAAATACAAGCCGGACTTCACTCATTTCGACTATGTCAATGTCGATGCGCCGCAAGGTGGCGTCTTCAACTTCCTGCCGCGCAACTGGCTTGCCAACCAGACGCCGCTGACCTTCAACACGCTGAATTCGTTCGTTCCCAAAGGCGATTCGCCCCAGCGCACTGAGATGTGCTTCGATTCACTGATGGTGAGAGCGTACGACGAACCTGACGCCGTTTACGGGCTGATCGCTGACGGCGTGACGATTTCCGACGACCGCAACGACTTCACCTTCTCGCTGCGCCGGCAGGCCCGTTTCCATGACGGCACGCCGCTGACGGCTGAGGACGCCGCCTCTACCTTCAAGCTGCTGAAGGACAAGGGGCACCCGTACTATTCCCTGCCGCTAACGCATCTGGATGACGCGATTGCCGTGGATGCCCACACACTGCAGCTTAGGTTTTCCGGCAAGCAGACAAGCCGCACCATCCTCAACGTGGTCGAGTTCCCGGTCCTGTCGAAGGCGTTCTACACGGCCAACCCGTTCGATTCCTCGCAGATGAACCCGCCGTTGGGGTCAGCCGCCTACAAGGTCGGTCGCTGGTCGGCAGGGGCCTGGATCGAATATGAGCGTGTGGCTGATTATTGGGGCAACGACCTGCCGGTCAATCGCGGCCAGAACAATTTTCAGCGGATCCGCGTTGAGTTCTATCAGGACCGTAGCGTTGCCTTCGAAGCGTTCAAGAAGGGAGAAATCCTCTACAGGGAGGAATTCACCTCGCGCGTCTGGGCGACCGGCTACGACTTCCCAGCCTTCACTGCCGGCAAGGTGGTGAAGCACGAATTCCCGGCCGAAACGGTGCCTTCGATGCAGGGCACCGCCGTCAACCAGCGGCGCGAGCAGTTTCGCGACTCGCGCGTGCGGCAGGCGATCGGGCTCTGCTTCGACTTCGAATGGACGCGGCGCAATTTCTTCTACGGTTCCTATGAGCGCTCGCAATCCTGCTTCGAGAAATCCGAATTTCGCGCCGAGGGCAGACCGTCGCCACAAGAATTGGCTCTTCTTGAGCCGCTGCGTGAGCAGATTCCCGCCGAGGCTTTTGGCGAAGCCGTGATCCAGGACGCGTCGAACGGCTCCGGCCGCGACCGGCAGTTGCTTGGCAAGGCGGCCAAGCTTCTGGCCGAGGCCGGCTGGAAACGGTCCGGCAATTTCGTCGTGAACGACAAGGGTGGTCGGTTGTCCGCAGAGTTTCTTGTCGACGACGAAGTCTTCGAACAGGTCTACTCGCCCTGGGTCGAAAACATGAAGGCGGTCGGCATCGATGCCTCGATCCGGCTGGTGGATGCCGCGCAATATCAGCTGCGGCAGAATTCGTTCGACTACGACCTCGTCTCGGTCGCGGCCTCGTTTCCGGCGACGCCAACCCGTGATGACCTCGAAACCATTTTCCATTCGCGAGCAGCTACCGTATCGGGCTCTCGCAATCTGCCGGGAACGTCGAGCCCGGCCATCGACGCCCTGGTTGACGCCGCAGGTGCCGCCGAGGGTCGCGAAAGCCTGACAATTGCCATGCGCGCGCTCGACCGGGTCTTGCGTGCACGGAGGGATTGGATTCCAAGTTGGTTCCTGGCGAATCATCGAAGCGCCTATTGGGACATGTTCGGTTTTCCCGAGCGGAAACCCGATTTCGACTTCCCGGTCGAAGCGCTGTGGTGGGTCGACAAGGGCAAGGCGGCAAAAATTGGCAAAGGGTAGGCTGTTGCGCGGCACTTTACCCTCCCCCTCGTGGGGAGGGTCGGTGAGCACTTCATGCGCAGCACGAATGGCGAACCGGGGTGGCGGTGTGACGGCGTACGCCGGATCGAGACTACCCCCACCCCGCTCCGCTTCGCGGATCGACCCTCCCCACAAGGGGGAGGGTGAAAGCTGATGGGCGCCTACATACTGCGCCGTATCCTGCTGATGATACCGACCCTGTTCGGCATCATGGCGGTTGCTTTCGTCGTCACTCAATTCGCACCGGGTGGACCGGTCGAGCAGGTCATTGCCAGCCTGACCAACCAGGGCGGCAACGATCGGCTCGGCAGTGGCGGCGGCGATGCAGGAGGTGGCGGCAATTTCGATGTGGCCGGCGATGTCGGTTCGAAGTACCGCGGCGCGCAAGGGCTCGATCCTGAATTCATCAAGAAGCTGGAAAAGCAGTTCGGCTTCGACAAACCGCCTCTCGAACGCTTCGGCATGATGCTGTGGAACTACGCGCGCTTCGATTTCGGCGACAGCTATTTCCGTGACATTTCGGTACTCAACCTGATCCTGGAAAAGATGCCGGTTTCAATCTCGCTCGGGCTGTGGATCACGCTGCTCTCCTATCTGATCTCGATTCCCCTTGGCATCCGCAAAGCGGTCAAGGACGGCTCCGCCTTCGACATCTGGACCAGCGGCGTGATCATCGTCGGCTATGCCATACCGGCCTTCCTGTTCGGCATATTGCTGATGGTGCTTTTCGCCGGCGGCTCGTTCTGGGACTGGTTCCCACTGCGCGGCATCGTCTCCGACAATTGGGACCAATTGTCGTGGCCTGACAAGATCGTCGATTATTTCTGGCACATGACCTTGCCGCTGACGGCGCTGGTGCTGTCGGCCTTCGCGACGACGACGCTGCTGACCAAGAACTCCTTCCTGGAAGAGATACGCAAACAGTATGTGGTGACGGCCCGTGCCAAGGGCCTGTCGGAGCGGCGGGTGCTTTACGGACATGTGTTCCGCAACGCAATGCTGATCGTCATTGCCGGCTTTCCAGCGGCCTTCATCTCGGCCTTTTTCACCGGCTCGCTTTTGATCGAGAACATCTTTTCCCTCGACGGTCTCGGGCTGCTCGGTTTCAGGTCCGTGTTGGCGCGCGACTATCCGGTCGTGTTCGCCAACCTCTATATATTTTCGCTACTTGGCCTGTTCGTGACGCTGTTGTCCGACCTGATCTACACATGGGTCGATCCGCGCATCGATTTCGAGCGGAGAGACGTCTGATGACGCAGGCTGCAGCCGAGATCACACCGACAAGGATCGCCCGCCCCTGGCTGTCGCCGCTCAACAAGCGGCGCTGGCAGAACTTCAAGGCCAACAGGCGCGGCTACTGGTCGTTGTGGATATTCCTCGCTCTGTTCGTGCTGTCGCTGTTTGCCGAACTGATCGCCAACGACAGACCGATCGTCGCCTACTACAAAGGCGAGATCCTGTTCCCGGTGGCGGTCGCCTACCCCGAGGAAAAATTCGGCGGCTTCTACGCCGTCACCGACTATCGCGACCCGGTCATCCGCGACGAGATCAACGCCAATGGCTGGATGATCTGGCCGCCAATCCGCTATTCCTACCGCACCGTCAACAATGCGATCCCCGACGCCGCTCCCGCAAAACCGTCATGGGAATACGACGCGCAGAGGCGATGCAGCCAATATCCGCAAGGCGCTGCCGATCCTGACTGCATTGTCGGCAACTGGAACTGGCTGGGTACCGACGACCAGGCGCGCGACGTGCTGGCGCGCATCATCTACGGGTTCAGGATTTCCGTGCTGTTCGGGTTGATCCTGACCGCGGGTTCGTCGGTTATCGGCGTCGCCGCCGGCGCGCTGCAAGGGTATTTCGGCGGCTGGACCGACCTTCTCTTTCAACGCTTCATAGAAATCTGGTCGGCGATACCGCTGCTGTATCTGCTGCTGATCGTCGCTGCCATCCTGCCGCCGGGCTTCTTCATCCTGCTCGGGCTGATGCTGCTCTTCTCCTGGACGTCGCTTGTCAGCGTGGTGCGCGCCGAATTCCTGCGCGCGCGCAACTTCGAATATGTCAACGCGGCCCGCGCGCTTGGTGTGTCCAACCGCACCATCATGCTGCGCCATCTTCTGCCCAATGCCATGGTGGCGACGCTGACCTTCATGCCTTTTCTGGTCAGCGCCTCGATCTCGACACTGACCTCGCTCGACTATCTCGGCTTCGGCCTGCCGCCCGGCACCGCGTCGCTCGGCGAACTGCTAAAACAGGCGCAGAGTAACCTCAATGCCCCCTGGCTCGGTATATCGGGCTTCATCGTCATCTCGCTGATGCTGTCGCTGTTGGTGTTCATCGGTGAAGCAACGCGCGATGCTTTCGACCCGCGCAAGGCGTTCCGATGAGCAGCGAACTCCTGCTCTCCGTCCGCGATCTCAGCGTTGCCTTCACCCAAGGCGGCAACGAGTCGACCGCCGTCGACCACATCTCCTTCGATCTCGCCAAGGGCGAGACGGTGGCGCTTGTGGGCGAATCCGGTTCCGGCAAATCGGTCTCGGCGCTGTCGGTGCTGAAGCTTCTGCCCTACCCGACGGCCAGCCATCCCTCGGGCAAGATCCTGTTCCAGGGCGCCGACCTTTTGGCGATGAACGAAAAGCAGTTGCGCAGCGTGCGCGGCAACAAGATCACCATGATCTTCCAGGAGCCGATGACCTCGCTCAATCCGCTGCACACGATCGAGCAGCAGATCGTCGAGATCCTGGCGCTGCATCAGGGCATGGGCGACCGCCAGGCCAAGGCGCGCACGCTGGCGCTGCTCAACGAGGTCGGCATTCGCGAACCGGAAAAGCGGCTCGACGCCTATCCGCACCAGCTGTCCGGCGGCCAACGCCAGCGCGTCATGATCGCCATGGCGCTGGCCAACGAGCCTGAACTGCTGATCGCCGACGAGCCGACGACGGCGCTCGACGTCACTGTCCAGGCGCAGATCCTCGAATTGCTGGCGGGGCTGAAGAGCCGCAAGGGCATGTCAATGCTGTTCATCACCCATGATCTCGGCATTGTCAGAAAGATCGCCGACCGCGTCTGCGTGATGACCAAAGGCAAGATCGTCGAGACCGGGCCGACCAGGGACATCTTCGCCAACCCGCAGCACGCTTATACCAAGCACCTCCTGGCCGCCGAGCCGAAGGGCAAGCCGCCGGCCGCCAACGACGCCGCCAAACCGGTTATGACCGGCAAGGACATCAAGGTTTGGTTCCCGATCAAAAAGGGTTTCTTTCGCACCACCGTCGACAATGTGAAGGCTGTTGACGGAATCGACGTCACCGTACGCGCCGGCCAGACGCTAGGCGTCGTCGGCGAATCCGGCTCCGGCAAGACGACGCTCGGGCTGGCGCTGGCGCGGATGATCTCATCGACCGGCACCATCCAGTTCAATGGCAGCGACATCAACCAGCTTTCCTTCAACGCCATGCGGCCGCTGCGCCGCGAGTTGCAGATCGTTTTCCAGGACCCGTTCGGCTCGCTCAGCCCGCGTATGTCGGTCTCGGAGATCATCGAGGAAGGCTTGAAGATCCACGAGCCGAAGCTGTCGCCCGACCAACGCGACGACAAGGTCGTCGCCGTGCTGAAGGAGGTCGGGCTCGATCCGGCGACCAGGAACCGCTATCCGCATGAATTCTCCGGCGGCCAGCGCCAGCGCGTCGCCATTGCGCGCGCCATGGTGCTCAATCCGCGCTTCGTCATGCTGGACGAACCGACCTCGGCGCTCGACATGAGCGTGCAGGCACAGGTGGTCGACCTCTTGCGCAATCTGCAGGCCAAGCACGACCTTGCCTATCTGTTCATCAGCCACGATCTGAAAGTCATTCGCGCCCTTGCCAATGACGTCATCGTCATGCGCAATGGCAAGATCGTCGAAGCCGGCCCTTCCGAACAGATTTTCGAGCGCCCGCAGACCGACTATACGAAGGCGCTGATCTCGGCCGCGTTCAAGATCGAGACGGCGCCAGTCGGTATCGTCAGCGAATAACAGGGAATACAATCCGCAAATGGAAAAAGGCAAAATCCTGCTTGCCGTCACCGGCTTTCATCCGCAGCGCTGGCGCGAGCTGCTGTCGGCCGAGCGCGAAGTGGTGCTGGAGCCGGACGGCGCCTCTGACCCGTCGATCACCTATGCGGTGGTGTGGAAGCAGAAGCCGAACCTCTTGAAATCGCTGCCGAATCTACGCGCAATCTTCTCGATCGGGGCCGGCGTCGACCATATCTTCGCCGATCCCGGCCTGCCCGATGTGCCGATCGTCAAAGTGGTCGCTGACAACCTGACGCAGTACATGACCGAATATGTCGTCTGGCGCGTGCTCGACCATCACCGCCAGGGCATGCTCTATCGTGCGCAGCAGCCGAAGAAGACCTGGCACGAACCGCCGCAGCGGCCGGCCGGTGACATCTCGGTCGGCATTATGGGGCTCGGCAATCTCGGCCGCGCCGCGGCGTCGGTGCTGTTGTCGCTCGGCTTTGCCGTAAATGGCTGGTCGCGCAGCGACAAGGCCATGAAAGGCGTTGCGACCTATGCCGGAGAGGCCGGGCTGATCCCCTTCCTCAACGCCACCGACATACTGGTGGTGCTGTTGCCGCTGACGCCGGACACGCACGGCATCATCAATTACGGCGTGCTGAAGGAATTGCGCAAGCGAAACGGCCTCGGCGGCTCGGTGCTGATCAATGCCGGGCGCGGCCGGCTGCAGAAGGACGCCGACATCTTGCGAGCGCTGGACGACGGCACGCTGAAGGAGGCGAGCCTCGACGTGTTCGAGGTCGAGCCGCTGCCGAAGACCAGTCCGCTTTGGAGTCACCCGAAAGTGTTCGTGACGCCGCACGCGGCGGCGACCTCCGACCCTGTCCACCTGGCGCCGAGCATGTTGCGGCAGATGGATGCCTTCGAGCGCGGCGAAAAGCTTGATAACGTGGTCGACCGCAAGGCGGGGTACTGAGGAAGTTCAGGTTCAGCTCGGCAGGGTGAACTTCTTCTGCTTGTTGGGCTTGCCGCAGTCGCGGCGGACGATCGAGCGGTTCATGGCGTCGATCTTGCCACTTGCCAGATCAGTATCGCGCTTGCTTTTGGAGCGCATATCCGGCGTGAACGGGCCGAAGCCCATCGCTGGATTGGAGAAGCTCGGCTTGGCGTCCGTCGATAGATGGTATTGCTGCGCCAGTTCGTTGCGCTGCGCCAGCAACTGGTCGCAAGGCACGTTGTCATATTGCAGCGACGATTGCACGTCCTGGTCCTGCCGCTCCGACATCGAACTGCCCATGCAGCCGGTCATTGCCAGGCAAGACACCAAGACCATCATGTTCCAGCGCATGTGTTCCTCCTCAATGCCTGCCGAGGGCTTTTCCCGGCTTGTATCCTACCTGATGCCGCGCCAGCCGCAAAAATCCTATTCACGTTTTCGAACAAGACGAGACATCAACCCTTGGACGAAGGCACCGCCAGCGCGGCAAGCCCGTCGACCGGCTGGCGGCGATCCCAGCGGATGACGGTCGGCTGCATCGACAGCACCGACAGGCCGTTTGCGGCAAGCACCCGCTCGACATAGGCTTGAGAATGGGCGTAGCGACGAGACGGCTGCAGCGCGAAACCGGCGTCGCCGCCCGCCCCGCCCTTGGCTGGCTTTTCGACGGAAAAGGCAAACAGGCCATTGGTGGCCAGAATGCCCGCGACGGTCTTCATCACGCGATCGAGCGCGCCGACGTAGATGAACACGTCGGCCGCCACCACCAGATCGGCTTTCGGTCCGGCATAGGCGAAATGCTGCAGATCGGCCTTGGCGAGCAGATCGTAGACGCCTTTGGCGCGGGCCTTTTTCAGCATGGCGGTGGAGATGTCGTAGCCCTCCAGCCGTTCGGCGACCGGCCGCAGTTTCTCGCCCATCAGACCGGTGCCGCAACCAAGGTCGAGCGCCAGCGAAAAGCGGCCCGGTCTTGCCGCGCGAATGGCGCGATCGAGAAACTCCGGCAGCCGGTAGCCGAGCTTGTCGACCAGCGAGTCCTCGAAAGTCTCGGCATAGTGGTCGAACAGCGTCTCGACGAAGGCGCTGGGTGGCGCTGCGGCAGCCGGCGCCTTGCCGATCAGCTGCAGCTTCAGCGCAGCACCCAGGCGATCCGCCGGGTCCAGTTTCAGCGCCGTCGCCCAGGCCTGCGTCGCCAGGTCGAGCAGCCCCGTTGCCTCCTGCATCTCGCCCAGGCGGAACCAGCCCGCCGCCCATTGCGGCGCCAGTTCCAGCGCGCCGAGCAGCAGCTCCGCCGCTGCCGCGTGCTCGCCCGAGCCGAAAAGCATCTCGGCATAGTCGGCGCGACGGTCGGCGGTCAGGTCGCCGGACAAGATTTTCAGCGGTTGCATGGCGATGGCCCCGCCGGCTGATGCGGCCGGTGGCTGGCTGTAGGCCGAGTCAGCAGTCTCTTGCAACAGGCTTCCCGCGCTGGAATTAGCCACTATCTTGACTGGATGCGCGCCAGCGACCTGCTCCATCCCCGGCCTGAAGGCCTTTATTGCCCATGCGGCGATTTCTTCATCGACCCGGTGCGGCCAGTCAACCGGGCGTTGATCACGCATGGCCATTCCGACCATGCCCGATCCGGCCATCGTTCGGTGCTGGCGACGCAGCAGACGCTCGACATTATGGGGTTGCGTTATGGCGAGGATTTTGCCGGGACAACGCAAGCGGCCGTGCTTGGCGAAGCTATGGCGCTGAACGATGTCAGCGTCACCTTCCATCCGGCCGGCCATGTGCTGGGCTCGGCGCAGATCGCGGTCGAGCACAAGGGCAGGCGCATCGTCGCCTCCGGCGACTACAAGCGCCAGAAGGACGCGACCTGCGCACCGTTCGAACCGGTCCAATGCGACGTCTTCATCACCGAGGCGACCTTCGGCCTGCCGGTGTTTCACCATCCGCCCGACACGGAGGAGATCGCCCGGCTGCTCAAATCGGCGGCGCAGTTTCCCGAGCGATCGCATCTGGTCGGCGCCTATGCGCTGGGCAAGGCACAGCGGGTGATGCGGCTGCTGCGCGATGCCGGTTATGACAGGCCGATCTATATCCACGGCGCGCTGGCCAAGCTCAGCGAATATTACCAGAGCCAGGGCATCGACCTCGGCACGCTGGAGCCGGCAACCGTCGACAGCGGCGGCAAGCAGGATTTCACTGGGGTCATCGTTGTCGGCCCTCCATCGGCCTTCGCCGACCGCTGGGCGCGGCGCTTTCCCGACCCGATCTCGTGCTTCGCCTCGGGCTGGATGCGCATCCGCCAGCGCGCCAAGCAAGGCGGCGTCGAACTGCCGCTGATCATTTCCGACCACGCCGACTGGGACGAACTGACCGCCACCGTCAAGGAGACGGGCGCCGGCGAAATCTGGGTGACGCATGGCCGCGAGGAAGCGCTGGTGCGCTGGTGCGAGCTGGAAGGCATCGCCGCCAGGCCACTGCACCTTGTGGGCTATGAGGACGAGGGCGATTGATGGTGATTTTTGATCCAGAAATCGCCGGCGCGGCGATCCTTCCCACCCCCCTCTGGCCTGCCGGCCATCTCCCCCGCAAGGGGGGAGATCAGATGTCACCTCCGCTTTCGCCAATCGCCAACCTCGCAAGATGGGCGGCAAGATCAAGGCTGCCAATCTCCCCCCTTGCGGGGGAGATGTCCAGCAGGACAGAGGGGGGTGTGCCAGAGCGCAAACCTCTGCCGTCAACGCGGTCCTTGCATCCATGAACCGCTTTGCCGAACTCCTCGACCGCTTGGTGCTGACGCCGTCGCGCAATGGCAAGCTGACGCTGCTCGTCGACTATTTCCGCAGCGTCGAGGACCCCGACCGCGGGCTGGCGCTGGCGGCGATCACCGGCGACCTCAACATTGCGGCGGTCAAGCCGGCGATGCTGCGCACGCTGGTCACCGAGCGCATGGATCCGGTGCTGTTCGGCTATTCCTACGACTATGTCGGCGACCTCGCTGAAACCGTGTCGCTGGTCTGGCCGCAAACGCCGGGACATATCCCCAACCGGGAGCCGACGCTTGGCGACGTCGTGACAAAGCTGCAGGCGGCGAGCCGCTCGGACGGACCCAAGGTGCTGGCCGGGCTGCTCGACAGCGCCGGCATTTCGGCGCGCTTTGCCATCATCAAGCTGGTCACCGGCGGCTTGCGCATCGGCGTTTCGGCGCGGCTGGCCAAACAGGCGCTGGCCGATTTCGGCAAGGTCGATGTCGCCGAGATCGAGGAGCTGTGGCACGGGCTGACGCCGCCCTATATCTCGCTGTTCGCGTGGCTGGAAGGCAAGGCCGAGAAGCCGAAGCGGACCGCACTTGCCCTGTTCAGTCCGGTGATGCTGTCGAACCCAGTCGGCGACGGCGACCTCGAAAAGCTCGATCCGGCCGCCTATGCCGCGGAATGGAAATGGGACGGCATCCGCGTTCAGGCGGTGTGCGAGGGCGGCGTGCGCCGGCTCTATTCGCGCACCGGCGACGATGTGTCCGGCGCATTCCCCGATCTCGCCCAGGCGATGAATTTTTCCGCCGCGCTCGACGGCGAATTGCTGGTCGGCGAGCCCGCGGCGACCGGCACGTTTTCGGACCTGCAACAGCGGCTCAATCGCAAGAGCGTGGCCCCGAAGATACAGCAGCAATACCCGGCCTTCATGCGCTGCTACGATGCGCTGCAGATCAACGGCGAAGATTTGCGCGCGCTACCTTTCCGCGAGCGGCGGGCCCGTCTTGAGGCCTTCATCACAACGCTGGACCCGCACCGTTTCGATCTGTCGCCATTCGTCGAATTCCGGGATTGGCAAACGCTGGAGGAACTGCGCCGCGCGCCGCCGCACCCGATTATCGAAGGCGTGATGCTGAAGCGCTGGGATTCGCCCTATCTCGCGGGACGGCCGAAAGGGCCGTGGTTCAAGTGGAAGCGCGATCCGCACACGGTCGATGCTGTGCTGATGTATGCGCAGCGCGGCCATGGCAAGCGGTCGAGCTTTTATTCCGACTATACGTTCGGCGTCTGGTCGGGGCCGGAAGGCGCGGAGGAATTGGTGCCGGTCGGCAAGGCCTATTTCGGCTTCACCGACGAGGAGTTGAAGCAGATCGACAAATTTGTCCGCGACAATACGGTCGAGCGTTTCGGCCCGGTGCGCTCGGTGCGCGCCGACCGCAGCCAAGGCCTGGTGCTGGAGGTGGCGTTCGAAGGTCTCAACCGTTCGACCCGCCACAAATCCGGCGTTGCGATGCGATTTCCCCGCATCTCACGGCTGCGCTGGGACAAGCCGACCGCCGAAGCCGACCGCATCGAGACGCTGCAGGCGCTGCTTGATCGCTAGGCGGCGCTTACGGTTCGATCGAAACGCGGATCTCGTAGATGTCGACCGCCTTGCCCTGCTTGTCGAAGTCGGAGTTGATGGCGATGCTGCCGGCCGCGCCCGGGGGCTTGTCGGGGAATTTCACGTCGAACAGATATTCGTTACGCTGCTGGCCGACCGCATAGCGCTTGCGGCCGCAGTCGCCGAGATCGCCGAAATTGCAGTCGACGGAGATCTGCGTGTCCTTGCCGTCCTCGGCGCGGGCGACGATGTCGAACACGGCATGTTTGCCGGCAAGCTTCTCCAGCACGCCCTGCCCGACATCGAAGCTGATGGCCGAGCCGGAAGCACCGGAGCGGATGCGCAGGAAGGAGCCGGTGTCGTCCTGCACGACATCGGCCTTGGCGTCGGACGGGGTCGCCACATGCGTTGGATCGGTGGGTGTAAACACGTTGATCCAGTCGCGCGTCTGTTCGGCGACACCAGGCTGCTGCGGCTCAGTTGTATCGGCAGGCGGCGTGAAGTCGTCATCGTCGACGGTCGGCGGCGCTTCGGGCGGCGCCGTGTCGAGCTGCGCCGGCGTCTTGAAGACCCCGGTCTGCACGGCGAAATAGAGGCCGATGCCGGCGGCGGCGAGCAACGTCACGCCAAAGAAGATCGCCGTCAGCGGCAGGCGGCGGCCCCTTATCCGCCTTTCATCACGGTCAGGCGCCACTTCCGCCGCGGCCTCGGCCGGCGCGGAATCGGCCATATCGATCGCCGGGGCGCCGGGCAGCGTGGCGTCAGGCATGATGTCGGGGACGACCGGCAGCACGCGCGAACGCGGCGCGTCGGATGCCTCGGGCTGAACCGGTTCATCAACGACGATCGCCGGCGACGGTCCGGCCGCGACACCTGTCGGGGCATCGACCGCGGGCGCTTCGGCGGCGCCCTGTACGGCGTCTTGCGGCTGCGCAACGCGTTGCGTCAGCGCGGTATCTTGTGTCTGCGCAGCGCTCTGCGTCTGCGCGGCGACATCGGGGACCGCGGGCAGGAATTCGGATTCGATCTCGGCGATCTTTTCCTGCACCGCCTTACGGCGCTTGATGGCGGCTTCCACCGTCACGCCGGGATTGGCCTGGAGCACGCGGTCGAGCGCCGCGAAAGCCGACCGATAGACCCGCTCGCGAAATGCCCGGTCCTCGGCGTTGCCTTTCTCGAAGGCGTTGCGGATCGCTTTTTCGATCGCGTCCAAGCGAATTCCCCTGTCCGTTCGCTTACATTGCCATGATCGTTAGCCGCAGGCGACCAATCAATCAACGGGCGAGCGCCCGCATTCTGCCTTACAGGCCTGTTCAACGCCCATTTCGATGCCTTTTAGCAATAAAATCAGTCCGTTTGCCGCCTTGCCGGGCGATTTGCGCGCAGTCCGGCGCGACGTCTCCGCGTAATCGAAAAAGCAAACGAGGCGATGGCTTATTCCGCGCCAATGGAAAATGACGGGACGAATTGCCGGATCCAGCCTTGAAATCACGGTTGCCCATCTTGAATTAGCGGCCGGTTGAGTCTATCACCCAGCCGATCCTGGAGGCTTCGCGCTTCCTGGGCCGCTTTAGCTCAGTTGGTAGAGCACATCATTCGTAATGATGGGGTCAGGTGTTCGAGTCACCTAAGCGGCACCAGTTCTCCATCCGACGCAAGCGTGACGGCAGGTGCAAGGCTAATGCACGTCACTCCCTACGCCAACACCGGCACTTCCTGTCTGCCTCGTCGACATGCGCCATATGGCCGCCGCCACAGGATTGCGTCGTCAGACGCTTGACCATCGACTATGCTGCATCGCGCAAGATCGACAGCCTAGAGAACCCGACAATACAAGCATAATTTATAAGATACAAAACCACTATCTTAGAATAATCTTCGTCAATTTTGACCTATATCAGACACTCCGGATTATAGTTGTGTAATTAAACCGTGCCTTTCTGACATGGTACTACTGCTCATGCAGCATTGCGGACGTGAAAAACCCTCAGCGACGCAACGCACTCGCAAATCATACCCATTTTTAGCACTAACTCACACAAATATTACAGCTCGATAGATATTTTGTGTTGCACTGCACCATTGCCCGGTTGCACCATTTCTTGGGGGATTGGTACTGGGAAGTGCGCCGTGGAGGATTCCGCCAAGTTGATCAGCTTGAATTTTTCGCTGGCCAGCACCGATTTCGAGGCTGCCCCGCGCACAAGGCGCGGGTTTGATGTTGTCGGCGCACTCTCGACGCTGGCAGGCCTCGACCTGAGGCCCGGAATGCAGGGCCGCTGGCTTCATCGGAGATTTCAGACCGGCGGAAATGGCTGATGGCGGTCGCGCGTGACAATCAGTTGGACGCTCTGCGCGCCATCGCTGTCACGATGGTTCTCTATTCCCATTTCCTTGCACCCAACGGGTCCTCCTTTTGGGGCCACATCGGGGTGCGGCTTTTTTTTGTGCTGAGCGGCTTCCTGATCACACGACTGCTGCTCGAAGCGCGCGCCGCGGCCGAATTCAAAGCCGGCCCTGCATTGAGTTCCTTCTACATCAGGCGCGCGCTGCGCATATTCCCGCCCTATTTCGCCGTGCTTGGGTTCGTCTGGCTGACCGATCTGGAGCAGTCCAGTGGATCGCTCGTCTGGCATGCGCTTTACCTGTCGAATTTTTGGTACGCGCTGCGCAACGAATGGACGCCCTGGCTACTCTGCCATTTCTGGAGCCTGAGCATCGAGGAGCAGTTCTATATCGCCTGGCCGCTGGTCGTGCTTCTCGCACCCCGCCGGCGGGTGGAAGCGATCACTATCGGCGTCATCCTGTTGTCGCTGGCCTATCGCTTCTACTGGCCGATCACCGCCACCCCGGCGCTAGCGCGCGACCTGCTGCCGCCAGCATCGATGGACGCGCTGGCGTTTGGTGCTTTGCTTGCCTGCCGGCGGACCAGAGGCGCCGGCCTGCCGCAATGGATGCGGCTAGGCTGGCCAGCCCTTGCGGCTGTCTTCCTGGCGATTGAGTGGCTTATCCCTGCGCCGGCCGATCCTATGCTGGAATGGGCCCGCTGGGCGTTACTGCAGATCCTGCCCCTAGTGCCGCTGGTGGCCGTTGTCGCCGCCTGTTCAGCCGGCGTTGGCGGCGTCCTCGGCAGGGTTTTCGAACTGCCACCGCTGCTGTCACTGGGCCGCATCAGCTACGGCGTCTATCTTTACCATCCGATCCTTCTGTCGCTCGCCGTCAAGTCACAGCCCTGGATCCCGCTCAATGTCTCGGAGCAGGGGCCAGGGCGTTTCCTGGTCGCGAGCGCCGCCACGATCGCCGTCGCTTCGATCTCGTGGACGGCTTTCGAAAAGCCGCTCAACGGCCTCAAGCGCCGCTTCCCCTATGTAGCGCGCCGCCGCTCCCAGGCACGCTCTGGCGATGCCGGCTGGCTCGGCAGGGCGGCGGACGCCTATCCCGGCGGATCCCCCGATGGCCGCGCCGCACTCGAACTCCGGCGAACGGATGCGCAGAGATGACCACCGCGCCGCTCGTCTCCGTCCTGCTGCCGGTCTACAATGCCGGGCCTTATCTCACCGCTGCGCTGGAGAGCATTCTGCGGCAAGACTACGATCGCCTGGAGGTCATCGCTATCGATGACGGATCGACTGACAACTCGCTCGAGATTCTCGAACGATACCGCCGGGCAGACAATCGCGTTTCTGTCATCTCGCGTGAGAACCGCGGCCTCGTCGCCACCCTCAATGAAGGGCTACGACTGGCCCAGGGCGAGCTTGTTGCGCGAATGGATGCGGACGATGTCGCCTATCCCCGGCGCCTCTCGCGCCAGGTCGCACTGTTCGAGCGGCGGCCCGATCTCGGCTTCTGCGGCGCCTGCGTCGATACCTTGCTTCACGGCCGTATCGCCAAAGGCAGGCTAGACCCGGTGTTCCGGCTCGGCCGGCTCGACATATTGTCGATGTTCTTTACGATATTCTTACATCCGACGGTGATCTATAACAGGAAGGTTATTGGGAACAACGATCTCTATTACGATCCAAAATATAGGCATGCCGAGGATTTCGATCTCTTCAGACGGCTTGCCGGCCGTTTCCCGGCGACCATATTGCCCGATAGCCTGCTCGTCTATCGCATCCACGCGGGAAGCGTGACCATGCGGCATGCCAAGGAAATGCGCAGGACGCATTTGCGGATCGTGGCCGAAAATCTCGAGCGTGAGGGGCTTGCGGAAACCACAGCGGATCTGCGCGACATCGGCGAGGCCGTCTCTTTCGACACGGTTTCGCGCGCAGCCGATTTCATCCGTGCGCTCGAAGAGCGGATTTCCGAGCTGCCGACCGACACACGGCCAAGCTTCGAGGCAGGCGCGCTGAACCTGTTCTATTTCCTCTACCAACTCGTCGGCGACGAAGGAGAACCGCCGCTGACCCACGAATTGCTCACGCGGACGGCGAGATGGAATTTCATCCGGCGCCGCGAACAATATGCGCTGCGTCCCGGCGTCTGGGCGCCTTGGCTCAGCCTGCTCTCGATAAGGGCCGGAAAGCGGGCGGACGCGGTGGCGTACTTCTTCAAAACCACGCCGGCCGAAGCGGTGCTTGCGCGTTATCAGCGGGGACTGGTATGACCGACAGGCCCCACCCGCTCCTGCGCGATCACCAGTTTGCGAGTGCACCTGTCCCGACATCTCCCCGATCGGAGCGGCCGTCGCTCGAGGTCAGTTTCATCGTCTGCACGCGCGACCGCGCCGCTGTGCTGGAGGCTTGCATAGCCTCGATCCAGGCCGCATGCCGGGTGCACGCCACCTTCGCGGCAGAGTTGGTGGTGGTCGATAATGGTTCACGGGACGGCACGTCAAAGCGGCTGGCCGCTATCGCCGAAACTTCCGACATCCCAGTCACAGCCGTCTCGGAGACTCGCCCCGGACTAGCCGCTGCCCGCAATGCCGGATTGGCGCGAGCGCGAGGCCGCGTGCTGGTCTTCGTCGACGACGACTGCAAGCTCGACCGCGACTATCTCCGCGATCTGGAGCGGCACTACCGGAGTGGCGAGAAGTGGCTGATCCGCGGCGGCCGGGTCGAGCTCGGTGATGCCCGGGACCTGCCCTTCACCATAAAGCTCCGCGAGGCAAGCGAGCGGCTGACCCCGGCGGTCCACCCCGGCGGCTTCGTGCTCGGCTGCAACATGACCATGCACCGCGACGTCGCGGCCCGCATCGGCTCGTTCGACGAACGCTTCGGCGCTGGCGGCCCGCTACGCTCGGCTGAAGATACTGATTATCTCGTGCGGGCGATGCTGCTCGGCATGCCGGTCGAGTACGTGCCCGACATGACGGTCTTGCATCATCACGGCCGGCGAGACCGCAAGTCGATCGACAGGCTGCACCGCGACTATAGCCTCGGTAATGGTGCGCTGTGCCTGAAACATGTCCGCCACGCCCCTTGGCTGCTTCGCCATGTCTATTGGTCTGCGCGGGCCGCGTTCAGGGAACTGGCGGGCCGTCCTCGCTTTGACCGCGACCTCGATCTGTCGCACTGGCCTATTGTCGTTATGAATCTGGCAGGTGCCGCCAGATTTGCGCTGCTCGTCATGATGGGATGGCCAAAACGGCTGCCGCTGCGCCACGACCGACAAGCCAGCGAAGCCAATGCGGAGGCCAGAGCGCGATAATGTCACTGATTCCGTCAGCCCTGCCAATGCTGCGCCGCGCGCTTGGTGGCAGGCTGTTGCGGCTCGTTCCCGTCGTGGTGGGGCTCGGGCTTGCGGGCGCCGCGCTGGAAGGCCTCGGCATCGGTCTCATCATTCCGCTGCTTGGCATCATTATGGGACGTGGCGAAACATCAGGCATGGCCGGTTTCTCCGCCCTCCTCCAGCAGGTTGGAGCGGACCTCGGCGAGCGCCAGCGGCTGATCGCCATTTCGGCCGCGATCCTCGGTTCGATCGTACTGAAAAATGTCTTTGCCTTCGCCAACACTCTGCTGACCAGCTACATCTACGGCAAGGCAGGTTATTCGATCCGTAGCGCACTGTCGGAGCAGTTGCTCAGGGTCGGCTACCCCTTTTTCCTGCAGCAAAGCCCCGGGCGGCTGCTCAACATCATCTCCAACGAATCCTGGCGAGCATCCGACGCTATCCAGGCCCTGCTCGGCGCGATCGTCAGTGCCTCGGCCGCCGTCATCCTGCTCGCCTTCCTCCTGCTCCTCTCTTGGCAGATGACGCTGCTGGTGACTCTAGGGCTGGCGCTTGTCCAGGTGGCGCACGGGGTTTTGTCGTCCAATCTGAAGGCGCCGAGCCGCAGCGTCGTCTCGCGCAACAGCGCACTGGCGTCGCAGATGCTGCATCTGGTGCATGCCGGGCGCCTGATTCGCATCTTCGGGCAGGAGAACCGCGAAAAGGCGGTCTTCGCCAAAGCGTCCGACGGGGTGCGGCGGGCGGCTTTCGTGCTTTCAATCCGCCAGGGCGTCTTGCCGCCACTGACCGAGGTATTGCACGCAATGCTGTTCCTGGCGGTGGTGATCGGAGCCTGGCTGGCGAATGTAAGCTTCCCGCTGACCGTCGCCTTCCTCATCCTGCTCTACCGACTGCAGCCGCATATGCGGGCCTTGCAGATGTCCTGGAGTCAGTTGCAAGGCATGAGCGGCTCGCTGGAGGAGGTACAATGGCTGCTCGATCCTTCCGACAAGCCCGAGGCGCCGCAGGGCAGCCTGCCGTTCGACGGCTTGCGCCAAGGGATCAGCTTCGATGATGTGAGCTTCGCCTATTCCGGTCCCCTGTCAGGCCCCGACGCGCGCGAGGCGGTGCTGCATAAGGCGGTGTTCGATATCCGCAGCGGCCGCTCGACGGCGCTGATCGGCCGCTCGGGCGCCGGCAAGACGACGATCGTCAATCTCCTGTGCCGCTTCGTCAAACCCGACAGCGGCAGGATCCTCGTCGATGGGGCACCGCTCGATGAAGTGGACCCAAGCCAGTGGCGGCGGAACATTGCCCTGGCCAGTCAGGAGCTGGAACTGGTCGATGGCACCATTTTTGAAAACATTATCTACGGCTACGACACGGCGTCGGCCAGCGACGCCATGCGCGCCGCAAGGCTGGCCGAGGCACATCAATTCATCGAGCACCTGCCGCAGGGCTACGCGACACTGGTCGGATACCGGGGCATCAACCTGTCAGCCGGACAAAGGCAAAGGATCGCCCTGGCGCGGGCGCTGGTGCGCGATCCCGATATTCTCATCCTCGACGAAGCCACCAGTGCGGTGGATGGGTTGTCAGAAGCCGCTATTGTCGAGACGCTGAAATCGCGGGCCGGCCGCCGCACCACCATTGTCATCAGTCATCATTACAGCACCATATCGTTCTGCGACGACGTGGTGATCTTGAGCCGCGGTCGGGTGAAAAAACAGGCCCCCTTCGCAACCCTGGCAATGCTCAGCATGGACGAGCTTTACCAGCACGGAGCGGGTGAGTGATGGGGGCGCACCCCAACCTGCGACGCGGCTTGCGCCCGGCAGCTCGCAGATCGCGATCAATCCTGCCGG
Source organism: Mesorhizobium sp. M0037 (assembly GCF_040323635.1). NCBI lineage: Bacteria > Pseudomonadati > Pseudomonadota > Alphaproteobacteria > Hyphomicrobiales > Phyllobacteriaceae > Mesorhizobium > Mesorhizobium sp. M0037. The sequence goes on from NZ_JAMYVB010000004.1 coordinate 213,277, forward strand.
CAAACCACCGCCGCGACGCATTTCCGATTGTTCAAAAACAATTCTCGGTGGGAGGTCAGGCGGCCTTCTTCTTCGCCAGCCGCGCCTTGATCGAGGCGACGTCGGCGCGCGGCGTCGCGGCGAACAGCGTCCTGGTGTAGTTGTGCTTGGGGTCGGCGAAGACCTCCTCGCGCGAGCCGTATTCGACGGCTTCGCCGAAATACATCACCATCACATCGTCGGCGATGTAGCGCACGACCGACAGATCGTGGCTGATGAAGACATAGGTCAGCTGGAATTCGTCCTGCAGGTCGGCGAGCAGGTTGAGCACCTGCGCCTGCACCGAAAGATCGAGCGCAGAGACCGGTTCGTCAAGCACCAGCAGGCTCGGGTTCAGCATCAGCGCGCGGGCAATGGCGATGCGCTGGCGCTGGCCGCCCGAGAACATGTGAGGATAGCGATTGTAGTGCTCGGTTCCGAGGCCGACTTTCTTCAGCATCCTCATGGCGAGGTCGCGCCGCTCTTCGGCCGGCTTGTCGGTGTTGATGAGCAGCGGCTCGCCCAGCACATCTCCGATCTTTTGGCGCGGATTGAGCGATCCGTAAGGGTTCTGGAAGACGATCTGCACCTTGCGGCGCATCTCCCTGGTCAGGCCGTTCCTTGCGATGTCGACCTTGTTGCCGTCGATGAACAGTTCGCCCGACGTTGCCGGATCGATCAGCGTGATGATGCGCGCCAGCGTTGACTTGCCGCAGCCCGATTCACCGACGATGGCCAGCGTCTTGCCCTTGTCGACGCTGAACGAGACGCCCTTGACCGCATGCACGGTGCGCGCGCCGCGAAACAGGCCGCCGCCGACGTGATAGTCGCGCACGATGTCCTTGCCTTCGACGACCTTGATGCTCATCAGACGCCCCCGGCAGCCGGTTCGAACAGCATGTCCGCGACGGTCGGTAGCCGGTCGCCGACGGCATTTTCCGGCAGCGCCGACAAAAGCGCGCGGGTGTAATTGCTCTTCGGCGATTCAAACAGCGACAGCACGTCGGCCTCTTCCATCTTGCGGCCCTTGTACTGGACGATGACGCGGTCGGCGGTCTCGGCGACGACGCCCATGTTGTGGGTGATCATGATCAGGCCCATGCCGTATTTGACCTGCAGCGAGACCAGCAGGTCGAGGATCTGCTTCTGGATGGTAACGTCGAGCGCGGTGGTCGGCTCGTCGGCGATCAGAAGCTTGGGATTGCAGGCGATGGCGATGGCGATCATCACCCGCTGGCACTGGCCGCCCGACATCTGGTGCGGGAACGAGTTCAGCCGTTCGGCCGGCTCGGCAATGCCGACCTGCGTCAGCAATTCGATGGCGCGCTCGCGACGCTGGGCCTTGTCCATGCCCATATGGAAGCGCAGCACTTCCTCGATCTGGAAGCCGACGGTGAAGCACGGATTGAGACTGGCCATCGGCTCCTGGAAGATCATCGACATGTCCTTGCCGACGATCTTGCGACGGTCGGCCGGGCTCATCTTCAGAAGATCGCGACCGTTGAAGCTCATCTGGTCGGCAGTGACCGTCGCCGTCCACGGCAACAGTCCCATCACAGCCAGCATCGACACCGACTTGCCGGAGCCGGATTCGCCGACGATGGCCAGCACTTCACGTTCGTTCACATGGAGCGAGACGCCATCGACCGCGCGGAACGGGCCGGATGCGGTCTGGAACTCGACGACGAGATTGCGGATGTCGAGCAGCGCCATTACGACCTCCTCAGCTTCGGATCGAGCGCATCGCGCAGACCGTCGCCGATCAGGTTGATGGCAAGCACGGTGATGAGGATGGCCAGACCGGGGAAGGTCACCACCCACCAGGCGCGCAGGATGAATTCACGCGCCGAGGCGAGCATGGTTCCCCATTCCGGTGTCGGCGGCTGGGCGCCAAGGCCGAGAAAGCCGAGAGCGGCCGCCTCCAGGATGGCGTTGGAGAAGGACAGCGTGCCCTGCACGATCAGCGGCGCCAGGCAGTTGGGCAGGATGGTGCGCAGCATAAGCCTTATATGGCCGGCGCCGGCGACCTTGGCGGCGACCACATATTCGCGGCTCTTTTCGGCCATGACGGCAGCGCGCACCAGACGGGCAAAGTGGGGTTGCAGGACAAGCGCGATGGCCAGCATGGCGTTGAACAGGCCGGGGCCGAGGATGGTGACCAGAACCAGCGCCAAGAGCAGCGACGGGAAGGACAGGATCAGATCCATGACCCGCATGATCGCCACGTCGACCCAGCCCCGGAAATAGCCAGCCAAAAGGCCGAGCGTGATGCCGCCGACAAGCGCCAGCGTGACCACGACGGCGCCGATGAGCAGCGAGAAACGCGCGCCATAGAGCAGGCGCGAGAGCATGTCGCGGCCGACCGCGTCGGTGCCAAGCAGATATTCCATGCTGCCGCCTGCCTGCCAGGCCGGCGGACGCAAGAAAGCGGTCTTGTCCTGGATGTCGGGCGCATAGGGCGCGAGCAGCGGTGCAAAGAGCGCGGCCAGCACCAAAAGGATGAAGACGAACAGGCCGATGACGGCGCCGCGGTTTACCGAGAAATAGTGCCAGAAAGTCCTGAAGCCGGTCAGTCGGTCAGGGTTGCCGGCGGCCATCGGGGCGATTTCGGTCGACTGGCTCATCACGCCGCCCTGATGCGCGGGTTGATGACGGCATAAAGCACGTCGACGATCAGGTTCACCGCCATGACGATAAGGGCGATCAGCAGCAAGCCTGACTGCACGACGACATAGTCGCGCTTGGATATGGATTCGACCATCCACTTGCCGATGCCCGGCCAGGCGAAGATGGTTTCTGTGAGAATGGCGCCGGCGAGCAGGGTACTGACCTGCAGGCCGATGGTGGTGACCACCGGGATCAGCGCATTGCGCAGCGCATGCACGCCGATGACGCGGGACGACGACAGGCCCTTGGCGCGGGCGGTCCGCACATAGTCTTCGCCCAGCACTTCGAGCATGGCCGAGCGCGTCTGGCGCGCGATCACCGCCAGCGGGATGGTGCCGAGCACAATTGTCGGCAGCACCAGGTGACTCAATGCCGAGCGGAAAGCATCCCATTTGCCGTAGAGCAGGCTGTCGAGGGTCAAGAAGCCGGTGATCGGCTTGATAAAGAACTGAAGGCCGATGCGGCCTGAAACCGGGGTCCAGCCGAGATAGCCGGAGAAAAAGATGATCAGCAGCAGGCCCCACCAGAAGATCGGCATGGAATAGCCGACGAGGGCGGTGCCCATAAGCCCCTGGTCGAACCAGGAGCCGCGTTTGACCGCAGCAATGATGCCGGCCGGTATGGCCAGCACCATGGCGAAGATCATGGCGAAGACGGAGAGCTCGATGGTTGCCGGGAACAGCGTCATGAAATCTTCGATGACCGGCCGCTTGGACGAAATCGACACGCCGAAATTACCGGTCGCGGCATCGCGGACATAATGCGCGTATTGCTCCCAGATCGGCAAATTGTAGCCGAACTGTTCCTTCAGTTCCGCGTAACGCTCGGGCGACACGCCATGCTCGCCGGCCATGGCAAGAATGGGATCGCCGGGCAGCAGCCTGACGAAAGCGAAGGCGCAGATGGTGATGCCGATCAGCGTCGGCAGCACCAAGACGATTTTGTTTAGGAGATATCGGAGCATCTTGAAAAGCGGGCGGCGCCTGATTGCGCGCCGCCCGCCTAACAGTTCTATTCGGCCTTGTCGACGCCGTCGAAGCGATGAATGCCGAGCGGGTCCATCATGAAGCCGCTGACATTCTTGCGCACGACTGCGTAGACTTGGCTGTGTGCCATGAGGAAGGCCGGAGCCTGCTTCTGGAAGACAACCTGCGCCTCTTCATAGAGCTTGGTACGTTCGGCCTGGTCGCTGGTCTTCTTGGCCTTCTGGATCAGATCCTCGAAGTCCTTGTCGCACCAGCTGGAGTAGTTCGACACGCCGATGGCCGAGCAGGCGAACAGCGTGGCGAAGAAATTGTCCGGATCGCCATTGTCACCGGTCCAGCCGATCTGGAAGGCGCCCGGTCGTTCCTTCTTCTTGCCTTCTTCGCGGTACTTCGTCCACTCGTAGCTGACGATTTCCGCCTTGACGCCGACCTTGGCCCAGTCAGCCTGGATCAGTTCGGCGGCGCGCTGGAAGTTCGGGTTGTAGGGACGGACGCGGTCGGAGGCCCAAAGCTGGATCTCCTTCAATCCGGCATCGGCCAGCACCTTCTTGGCTGCTTCCGGATCATAGGCGTCGGACTTCACGTCCTTGTTCCACGACCACATGGTCGGCGGGATCAGGTTTACGGCCGGCGTGGCGCCGGCGTCCTGGAACAGCGACTTGATGAGCGATTCCCGATCGATCGCCTGGTTGAGCGCATGGCGCACTTCAGGCTTGTCGAGCGGCGGGATGGTGGTGTTGTAGCTCATATAGCCGATGTTGAGGCCAGCCTGATCCATCAGGGTCACGTCGGCGTTGGCCTTGATCGTGCCGATGTCGGCAGGATTCGGATAGGGCGCGATATCGCATTCGCCGGCGAGCACCTTCTGGATGCGGGCGGTGGCGTCAGGCGTGATCGCGAAGACGAGATCGTCGATCTTCTCCTTGCCCTTGAAGTAGTCCGGGTTGGCCGCATAGCGGATGACCGAATCCAGCTGGTAGTCGACGAACTGGAACGGACCTGTACCGACCGGCTTGGTCGAGAAGTCGGCCATCTTGCCGTCTTTTTCCAGCTGGTCGGCATATTCCTTCGACACGATCGAGGCGAAGTCCATGCCGAGATTGGCCAGCATCGGCGCGTTCGGCTCGGTCAGCGTCAGCTTCACGGTCAGGTCATCGACCTTTTCCCACTTGGCTACGTATTTCGGCATGTCCATGCCGGTGTAGTAGTCCCAGGTCAGGTTCGGCAGGTACTTCTCGCCGTTCCAGGGGTTTTCCTTGTTGAACTGGCGATCGAACGAAAAGACGACGTCGTCGGCATTGAAATCACGCGTCGGCTTGAAGAAATCCGTCGTCTGGAACTTCACGCCCGGATGCAGGTGGAAAGTATAGACCAGGCCGTCGTCCGAAATCTCCCATTTGTCGGCGAGACCGGGCACAACTTCGGTGCCGCCATGCTTGAACTCGACCAGGCGCGAATAGACGGTGCGCGACGAGGCGTCGAAGTCGTTGCCGCCCGTCGTGGTACCCGGGTCGAAGTTGGCCGGCGAGGCCTCCGAGCAATAGACCAGCGTCTTGGCATTGGCCACACCGCCGAGGACGCTTGCAGCCAGCAACGCGGCTGCAAAAGTCAGTTTCTTTTTCATTGAGCACTCCCTGATGTTCTTCCAAGCCCCTCTATAGGCTCGCGAAGCGCGCATATAAGCACCGTTTTTCCGGCTTTGGAACACCCTGTTTGCCTACCCCACCGTAAGCAGAAAATATTTCTCGGTCTTTGACGAACTACAGAAAGAAATAGCAAAATCTGCTAATCACGGGATTGTTAACGACCGCATTTTTTCATTGATCGCAGCAATCGTAAGCCAAAAATCCACAAGCCTGGGTTTCGCCACCGAGATGACAGGACGGCATTGCCTGAGCTGGCATCGCGGGAAGGATTTCGACGGCAAATCTTTGCCGTCCTGCCGCTGGGGCAAGACTTGCACGCCCGCCGATAGTCGCAATAGATAGATGACACGCTGGATTTTCCGGGAATCCGCGACATCGCTGCAGCGGAGGACGCCTCACCACATCGAGGCGGCGCAGCATGGAGCAGGCAACAGAACGACTGAGGGAGGCTAGAGGTGGCGAAAGCAACAAAGACAACGGCCCCGGCGAAAGCAAAAGCGGCGAAAGCTTCAAAACCGGCCGCCGCTGCCTTCAAGTCGAAAGCGCCACCGGCCAAAGCCACTCCCGCCGTCAAGCCAACGGCAATCTCGACGCCGGCGAAGGCAAGCGCCAAGCCGGCGGCGAAACCTGCGGTCAAGCGCGCGGCGAAGACAGCACCCGCTGCAAAGCCCGCCCAGCCGCCAGCCGCCAAGACAGCCGCGGCGAAGCCCGCCTCGAAGCCGTCGCCGGGCGCGGCCAAAAAACTGCCGAATACGCTGACGGCGCTTGCCGCGGGCTTGCCGGAAAAGCCATGGCTAAAAAGCTATTCGAAAGTCGTGCCGGCGGAGATCGGCGCCCTGCCCTACAGTTCGATCGGCGACTTCCTCGTCGGCGCCTGCAAGCAGTTTTCCGGCCAGCCGGCATACGTCTGCATGGGCAAGTCGATCTCCTATGCCGAACTCGAGCGGCAATCGGCCGCCTTCGGCGCATATTTGCAATCGAAGGGCCTGCAGAAGGGTGCACGCGTGGCGCTGATGATGCCGAATGTGCTGCAATATCCGGTGGCAATGATGGCCGTGCTTCGCGCCGGCTATGTCGTGGTGAACATCAATCCGCTCTACACGCCGCGCGAGCTCGAACACCAGCTCAAGGATTCTGGCGCGCAGGCGATCGTCATTCTGGAGAATTTCGCCAGCACCCTGGACGCGGTGATTGCCAGGACGGCGGTCAAGCATGTGGTGGTCGCGGCGATGGGCGACATGCTCGGCGGCCTCAAGGGCACGATCGTCAACCTGGTCGTGCGCCGGGTGAAGAAGATGGTGCCGGCCTGGTCGCTGCCCGGCCATGTCAAGTTCAATGCGGCGGTGAAGGCCGGCGCCGGCATCGCCTTCAAACCGGCCAAGATGGAGGCCAGCGACGTCGCCTTCCTGCAATATACCGGCGGAACCACGGGGATTTCCAAAGGTGCTGTGCTGCTGCACTCCAATGTGCTGTCCAATGTCGCGCAGAACACGCTGTGGCTGCAGGACGCCTATGCGATCAAGCCGAAACCGGCGCATCTCAACTTCATCTGCGCGCTGCCGCTCTACCATATCTTCGCGCTGACGGTGAACGCGCTGATGGGCATGCAGCAGGGCGCCCAGAACGTGCTCGTTCCCAACCCGCGCGACATTCCCGGCTTCGTCAAGGAGCTGCAGAAATACCCGATGCACATTTTCCCCGGCCTCAACACGCTGTTCAACGCGCTGCTCAACAACGAGGATTTCCGCAAGCTCGACTTCAAGCCGCTGATCATGACGCTGGGTGGTGGCATGGCGGTACAGAAGGGGGTTGCCGAGCGCTGGAAGGCGCTGACCGGCAATTCGATCACCGAGGGCTACGGGCTGTCGGAGACCTCGCCGGTGGCCACCGCCAACAAGTTCAGCGACAGCAATTTCACCGGCACGATCGGCCTGCCGCTGCCGTCGACCGAGATCGTCATCCGCGACGATGACGGCAACAACCTGCCGCTCGGCGAGGTCGGCGAGATCTGCATTCGCGGGCCGCAGGTCATGGCCGGTTACTGGAACCGGCCGGACGAGACCGCCAAGGTGATGACCAAGGACGGGTTTTTCAAATCCGGCGACATGGGCTTCATGGACGAGCGCGGCTACACCAAGATCGTCGACCGCAAGAAGGACATGATCCTGGTCTCCGGCTTCAACGTCTATCCCAACGAACTCGAGGAAGTCGTCGCCCAGCATCCGGGCGTGCTCGAAGTGGCGGCGATCGGCGTGCCGGACGAGCATTCGGGCGAGGTGCCGAAGCTGTTCGTGGTCAAGAAGGACCCGGCGCTGACCGTCGAGGCACTGACCGCCTATTGCCGCGAGAACCTGACCGGCTACAAACGGCCGAAATACATCGAGTTCCGAACCGAACTGCCGAAGACGCCGGTGGGCAAGATTTTGCGCCGGGCGCTGCGGGAATAAATTTGAACGGCGAGCCTGGCGACGGCGGGATGGCGGACGATAGTCGGCGTGCCGATGCAGTAGTGTTCATCAGGGCGAACCTGCGGCTTGCGCCTGTTCCAGCACTTCCTGAAATCCAACTCTACACGGCTCATCCCGGCAGCGGCCTGAGGCGGCTTGTCGACCCGCACCAAGGCGCGGACGACGATGCGGTTGAGCCAGTCGACGACGCGCCTCAGCCACCGCCGCCCTACTGGGCCTATCCATGGGCCGGCGGGGCGGTGCTTGCGCGCTATATACTCGACCATCCGCAAAGCGTAGCCGGCCGACGCGTGCTCGATCTCGGCGCCGGCTCCGGCCTCGTCGGCATCGCCGCCGCCAAGGCCGGCGCCAGCGCGGTGATCGCGGCGGAGATCGACCGCAACGGCGTCGCCGCGATCGGCCTCAACGCGTTGGCCAACGGCGTCGAGATCACCATTGTCGACAAGGACATCACCACAGGCCCGCCGCCGGCCGTCGACCTCGTGCTTGCCGGCGACGTGTTCTACGGCCGCGAGGTTGCGATACGAGTTATTCCGTTCCTCGACCGCTGCCTGGCAGCCGGCATCGAAGTGCTGGTCGGCGACCCCCGCCGCGCCGATCTGCCGCTGTCGCGGCTTCGGTTGGTTGCGGAATATCAAGTGCCGGACTTCGGTGACGCGAAGGGCGCTGCGGGCAGGCTGAGCGGTGTGTTTTGGTTCGAGCCGGAAGATTTGCTAGCGCGACGCGGCAAAGCCCAGTCGCTCTGAATGGCCGGATTCTACTCATTGTGGACAAACCTCAAGGGGCAGAAAATAGATTCGATTAGCCGTTGATAGGAGAAGTCGAATGGCGTGGATTAAAGTTGTTCAACGTATCGGTTTCACAGTTTGCCCAAAGTGCGAAAATCGCGGCTTCGACCTTCAGCCGGGCGAAGACATCGATAACGCAAGCGCCAAGATCAGGTGCGGCAAATGCGGGTACGTTTGCTCTGCTGATGAGTGGCCCACTGTGTCCGAAAACAAACCAGAAGCTCCATAGTTTTCATGGGCTGCTTCGCCCAACGCGGCCATTGGCGGGAAATCTCGAGTCGAATTGAGTTTGCCCCAGGCCCCCTTCAGACCGTCTCCTTGACCCGCGCCGAGAGAAAGTCTGGCAAATCGGCGACCGAATCCAAAACGACATCGGCGATCGCCGACAGCGATTCACGCGTGCCGGTGCCGGAGAGCACGCCGACCGCCAGGCCGCAGCCGCCAGCACGCGCCATCTCCAGGTCGTGGCGGTTGTCGCCGACCATGGCGATCTCGGACGCCTTCAACCCGGTCAGGTCGCAAAAGGCGACGATCGTGTCCGGCGCCGGTTTCGGATTGGCGACCGCGTCATAGCCATAGGCGGCGGTGAACAGCTGGGCGACGCCGAGCGTGACCATGGTCTTTTCGGCACCGGCAGTCGAATCGTTGGTGGCGACGCCGAGCCGGTAGGATCGCTTGTGCAGAGCCGTCAGCGCCGCGACGATGCCGGGCAGGGCCACCGCCATCGATGAGCCTTGCACCGAGGTGATCTCGTTGAAGCGGGCGACGGCCAGCATCTGGTCCTCGTCGGACAGGCGCGGGAACCATAGTTCGACGACATCCATGTTGGTGCCCGAGGCGAAGATGGAATCCGGCTTGAAACGCTTGGCGACAAAATCGAAGCCCGCCGCCGAAAGCAGCCTGTCGGCTTTCCAGCGATCGCCCTCGGCGGCGTCCATGGCCATGAAATCGGCGATGCCGAGCCAGGTCGCGTTGAAATCGACAAGCGTGCCGTCCTTGTCGAACAAGATGCCCTTGATGTCGGCCGGATTTTTCATTGAGCCCCCCGCAGTTGCTGGATGCGCGCCACCAGCCCGGCCGTCGATGCGTCGCGCTTGTCGGCGCTCTCCTTGCCTTCCACGACTGGCAACAGGCCGGTCGCCAGCTCCTTGCCGAGCTCGACGCCCCATTGGTCGAAGGAATTGATGTTGAACAGAGTGCCTTCGACGAAGACGCGGTGCTCGTAAAGCGCGATCAGCCGGCCGAAGGTGCGCGGGTCGAGCTTGCGGTAGAGGATCGTCACCGACGGGCGGTTGCCGGAGAAGACACGGTGCGGGGCTATTCTGTCGACATCGGCCGGCTTCATGCCCTTGGCCAGCATCTGCGCGCGCGCCTCGTCCAGCGTGCGGCCCTTCATCAACGCTTCCGATTGGGCCAAGCAATTGGCAAGCAGTAGATCGTGCTGGTGCTTGAGATCAGGCTCATGGCCGACGGCAGCGGCAAGGAACTCGACCGGGATGAAATCGGTGCCCTGGTGCAGCAGCTGGAAGAAGGCGTGCTGGCCATTGGTGCCGGGCTCGCCCCAGACCAGCGGTCCGGTCGGCGTCGTCACCGGCGTGCCGTCGAGGGTGACGCCCTTGCCGTTCGATTCCATGTCGAGCTGCTGCAGATAGGCCGGCAGCCTGGAAAGGCGCTGGTCATAAGGGATGACCGCACGCGCCGGATAACCGCAGATCACGCGATGCCACCAGCCGACCAGCCCCAGCAGCGCCGGCAGGTTCTTCTGCAGGGGTGCGGTGCGGAAGTGCTCGTCCATCTCATGCGCGCCATCGAGGAAGGCGCGGAAGTTGCGCGGGCCGATGGCGATCATCACCGGCAGGCCGATGGCGCCCCACAGCGAATAGCGGCCGCCGACCCAGTCCCAGAAGCCGAACACGCGATCGGCCTCAATCCCAAATTTCGCCACCAGGTCGAGCGCGGTCGAGACGGCGGCGAATTGCTTGCCGACTGCTTCCTTGCCGAGCGCCTTCTGCACCCATTCGCGCGCCGTCTCGGCATTGGTCATCGTCTCGACCGTGGTGAAGGTCTTGGAGGCGATGATGAACAGAGTGGTTTCGGCCGACAGGCCCTTCAGCGTGTCGTGGATATGGGCGCCGTCGATGTTGGAGACGTAGTGCGCGCGCGGGCCGTCGTGATAGGGCGCCAGCGCCAGCGTCGCCATGGCCGGGCCGAGATCGGAGCCGCCAATGCCGATGTTGACGATGTCGGTGATTTTCTTGCCGGTGGCGCCGGCGGCCTTGCCGGAGCGAATGGCATCGGCGAAAGCGCCCATGGCGTCGAGCACGGACAGCACATCCGCCTTGACGTCCTGGCCATCGACCGTGACGCCCTTGCCCGAGAGGTTCCGTAGCGCCGTGTGCAGCACGGCGCGATCCTCGGTGATGTTGATCTTCTTGCCGGAAAACATTGCGGCCCGGCGACCTTCGAGATCGGCGGCGGCGGCGAGCTTCTCGAGCAGTTCCATCGTGCGCTGGTCGACCGCGCATTTCGACCAGTCGAGCAAAAGGTCGCCGTCGCTGGCCGAAAATGTCTCGAAGCGCTTGGGGTCCGCGGCAAACGCCTCGCGCATCGTGCCCGATGCCGCCGCGCGCGCAGCACGCAAGGCGACAAGCTGTTTGTCGAAGGAGGAATGATCCACTGCCGGCTCCTGATCGTTTTTCACGACATCTTATCAGACCGGATGTTTCCGGCGCGTGTCGTCGCGCTGATCTTATTGAGCCGAATTCCCCATGTTTCAATGCGTGGGGATGACGCAGTGCAGCATAGTGCGATGTGATGGAGCTACGACGCTGCGCGTCGCGCTGGATGATGTGATGGGAGTAGCGACGACGCTGCGCGTCGCGCTGGGGATAGTGAGGCGCGACGACGCTTCGCGTCGCGCGGGCGTCCGCGCTGCGGGATGACGCAAGCGTCACCCGGGGATGCGACGACGCTGCGCGTCGCGCATAGATCACTGGCATAAATCCCAGCGATCAGAAAAATTGATTGGCGCAACCCCTTGTGCCACGGTTACCTTCCGCTGGTCCAGCCAAGCAAAAAAGACTGGCCATCGAGGAACACCTTCCATGCCACAGCGTAACGACACGGCCATATGGTCCGGCCTGTTCCGGATTTCGGCGGAATCGGGCCAGACCCTGCAGGCGCAGATCCGTCAGGCGATCGTCGCCGCCATTCTCGACCGGCAGATCGCCGCTTCGATGCCGCTTCCGTCCTGCCGCATCCTGGCTGAAAAACTCGGCGTCGCACGCGGCACTGTGGTGCTGGCGTTCCAGCAATTGGTCGACCAAGGTTTCCTGGTGGCGCGCGAACGGCGCGGCCATTTCGTCAATCCGGATGTGCTGGCCACCCCCGCCAAGCCGCACCAGAAGGCGCCGGACCAGCAAAACGAGATCGACTGGAAGGCACGCCGGCAGATCGCTGCCAGCGACATGCCGCCGCCGGCCAAGCACGACAACTGGATCAAGTCGTCCTACCCCTTCGTCTACGGCCAGTTCGACCCGGCATTGTTCCCGACCGCCGAATGGCGTGAGTGCAATCGCATGGCGCTGGCCGTGCTTGAGATCCGCAACTGGGCCTCGGACATGGTCGACCGCGACGATCCGCTCTTGATCGAGCAGATCCAGGCGCGGCTGTTGCCGCGGCGCGGCATCTTCGCCAATCCGGACGAGATCATCGTCACGCTCGGCGCCCAGAACGCGCTCTATATGCTGGCGACACTGCTGATGACAAAGGGCTCCAAGGTCGCGATGGAAGACCCGGGATACCCCGACGCGCGCTCGATCTTCCGCCTGGCAGGCGCCGAAATCCAGCCGGTTCCGGTCGATCAGTCCGGCATCGTCACCTCGTCCATCCCCAACGATTCCGGCTTTGTCTTCGTCACCCCCAGCCACCATTGCCCGACCATGGTGCCGCTGTCGGCAGAGCGGCGGCAGGACCTTCTGGCGCGCGCCAACCGCCACAACCAGATCATCATCGAGGACGGCTATGACAGCCAGCTTCTCGACGAGGCGCCGCAGCAGGCGCTGAAGAGCCTCGATCGCTCGGGTCGCGTCGTCTATGTCGGCTCGATGTCGAAGACGCTGGCTCCGGGCCTGCGGCTTGGCTACATCGTCGCTTCGGCTGGACTAATCTCCGAGCTCAGGGCGCTGCGCCGCTTCATGCTCAGGCACCCGCCGGCCAACAATCAGCGCGCGGTAGCGCTGTTCCTGTCGCTCGGCCATCACGAGGCGCTGGTGCGGCGGCTGTCGTCGGCCTTCGACGAGCGGCGCAAGCGTCTGGTCCATGCGATTTCCGCATTCCTGCCGGAATGGCGCTCGACCGATTCAGCCGGCGGCACATCGCTCTGGCTGGAAGGCCCGCGCGGCACCGATTCACGTGGACTGGCCGAGGCCGCGGCCTCGCGCAGCGTCATCATCGAGCCGGGCGACCGCTTCTTCGATCGCACCGAAAAGCCGTCGCGTTTCATGCGCTTGGGCATTTCCTCGATCGCACTGCAGCACATCGAGCCGGGTATTCGCGAGCTCGCGACTGCAGCCGGACGCAGGCCCGCGGCAGCCTGATTTGCCTGTGCCGGAGCTTTGAACAGCCCCGGCCCTTGGCGTGATCACCAACATTCTGCATTAGCTCTCTGGCATACTCGGCTGCGTTGACTGGCCCATAGGCTGGGCCAATGGCAACGGCATAGTCGGCTGACAGAGGGACGAAGCAAGCCGACGGTGGACCAATCATCGCGTCGTGTTTCGCAAGCTAAAGGTGGAGTGCCCCCCATGTCAGTGGCTGTTGAGAAGCAGGATGCGGCTCCTAAAGATGCATCAGCCGACCAGCGTTCGCGCCGATCCGGCGGGCGCGAAGCGCGCCGCGCCATGCGGGCCGCACCGCTTGCCGACGATATCCGGCCGGTGCGCGCCGGCCTCGAAGGCGGCAGCTACGGGCCGCTCAACCAGAACGACCAGGAGCGCATCCATGAAGCGGTGCTGACGCTGCTGGAGACCGTCGGCTTCGCCAATGCCATTCCCTCCTGCATCGAGGCGCTGACCGGGGTCGGCGCCGTCTATGGCGATGACGGCCGCGTCCGTTTCCCACGTGGGCTTGTGATGGACACGATCAGACGAGCCGCGCGGAATTTTACGCTGCACGGCCAGGACCCGAGGCATGACATGCTGATCCAGGGCAAGCGCGTGCATTACGGCACGGCGGGTGCGGCGGTGCATCTGGTCGATGCCGAAAAGCGCGAATACCGCGAGTCGCTGGTGCAGGACATTTATGATGCCGCTCGCCTCGTCGAAGGGCTCGACAACATCCATTTCTTCCAGCGGCCGATGGTGCCGCGCGACATTCCCGATCCGCTCGAAATGGACTTCAACACGCTCTACGCCTGCGTGATGGGCACGTCTAAGCATGTCGGCACCTCGTTCACGGTGCGCGAGAACGTGCAGCCGGCGCTGGAAATGCTTTATGCGATCGCCGGCGGCGAAGAGAACTTTCGCGCGCGGCCGTTCGTATCCAATTCCAACTGCTTCGTCGTGCCGCCGATGAAATTCGCTGAGGACGCCTGCGGCGTGCTCGAAGCCTGCGTCGAAGGCGGCATTCCGATCCTGCTTCTATCGGCCGGCCAGGCCGGCGCCACCGCTCCGGCGGCAATTGCCGGCGCTGTGGTGCAAGCGGTGGCCGAAGTGCTGGTCGGCCTCATCTACGTCAACGCCATCAAGCCCGGGCATCCGGCGATCTTCGGCACCTGGCCGTTCGTCTCCGACCTCAGGACCGGCGCCATGTCGGGCGGCTCGGCCGAGCAGGCAGTGTTGACTTCGGCCTGTGCGCAGATGGCGCAGTTCTACGATCTGCCGGGCGGTTCGGCCGCCGGCATGACGGATTCGAAACTGCCCGACATCCAGTCCGGCTATGAAAAGGGCATCACCGATGTGATGGCCGGTCTTGCCGGCCTCAACTTGGTCTACGAATCGGCGGGTATGCATGCCTCGCTGCTCGGCTTTTGCCTGGAGAGCCTGATCATCGACAATGACATGCTGGGCCACTGCCTGCGCTGCGTGCGCGGCATCGAAGTGACCGACGAAGCGCTGTCGATCGACACCATCACCGAAGTCTGCATGAATGGCCCAGGCCACTATCTCGGCAATGAGCAGACGCTGCGCCTGATGCAGACGGAGTATTTCTATCCTGCCGTCGGCGACCGCTTTTCGCCCAAGGAATGGAACGAGAAGGGCCGGCCCGACATCTTGCAGCGGGCGATCATCGAAAAGAAGCGCGTGCTGGCCGAGCGCTTCCCGCGCCATGTGCCGAAGCTGCTCGACGACAAATTGCGTGCCCGCTTCGGCGAGATGATCAAGCTGCCACGCAGCGGCATGGGCGGGTAAGCTTCACCTTACGAAGGTCAGTCCGCACTTAGCCCAAAGCGCTCGACGACTTCGGCGCTGATCAGCTTGCCATGCAGCGCCATCAACACGATCTGGGCATCCAGGCTGTCGCCGGTTTCAAGCGCAGCCTCGATGCGGCGCTCAGCCTCCAGCCGCCGCTCCGGCCCATTGGCCTGCTCGAAGGTTTGTGGGCCCGCGATGCAAAAGCCGAACAGCTGCGCCACGGACCGGTAGGCGTCGGGCGGCGGCTCGTCCGGCCAACGATCCTTCATCAAATTGACGATGGTGAGCTTTACCCCCTCGGGAACAATCGCCGGATGAAGATCGGCGCCGCGCAGCGCGTTGTCCAGTTCCCGCAAGTCACCCGAGCGGCCGAACATGCCGAGGAAACCGAGGGAAGAGCGCCGCTTCGTCATTGATGGGTGTTATCCCTCGTGCAGGACCTGTCAGACGACGTATCTGTAGACTTGGCCCAATCGATACAAGAGCGTTGCCATGAGAAAAGGCGGCCTACCCGATGGCAAGCCGCCTTCGATTTCACCAAACTTGCAACGCTCAGTGGTTGTCCCTCGGCACGCCGCTGGTATGGGCGACGTCCTGGTATTTCACCGCCGGCTTCAGCACCATGCCCTCCGAGAACTGGTCGACCATGGAGCGCTGGATTTCCTGCCATGGCGTCTGGTGCTTGGGATAGTGATAGCCGCCATCGTCCTGCAGTTCGGCACGGCGCCGCGTGATTTCCTCGTCGGAGACGAGGATGTTGGCAGTGCCTTTGCGTAAGTCGATGCGCACACGGTCGCCGGTCTTGAGCAGCGCCAGGCCGCCGCCAATGGCGGCTTCCGGGGAAGCGTTGAGGATAGAGGGCGACCCCGATGTGCCCGACTGGCGGCCATCGCCGATGCAGGCCAGCGCGTGAATGCCCTTCTTGATGAGATAAGCGGGCGGCTGCATGTTGACGACCTCGGCGCCGCCGGGATAGCCGATCGGGCCGGCGCCGCGCATGAACAGGATGGTGTGCTCGTCGATGCCTTGCGCCGGATCGTCGATGCGGGCGTGGTAGTCCTCCGGCCCGTCAAAGACCATGGCGTTGCCTTCGAAGGCTTCCGGGTCGTTCGGGTTGGAGAGATAGCGTTCGCGGAATTCCGGCGAGATGCCGCTCATCTTCATGATGGCGGAATCGAACAGATTGCCGCTGAGATTGATGAAGCCGGCATTGGCCTTCAGCGGCTCGGCAACAGTGCGGATGACATCGGTATTCTCGTTGGCGACCCCCTTGCAATTGTCGCCGATCGATTTCCCGTTGACGGTCATGGCTTCGGGATAGGGCAGCAGCTTGGCCTTCATCAGTTCGGCAACCACAGCCGGCACACCGCCGGCATGATGATAGTCCTCGCCGAGATATTCGCCAGATGGCTGCAGATTGACGATGAGCGGCACATGGAGGCCGACCGTCTGCCAGTCGTCATTGGTGAGCGGCACGCCGAGATGGCGGGCAATCGCGTTGAGGTGGATCGGCGCATTGGTCGAGCCGCCAATCGCCGAATTGACGACAATGGCGTTCTCGAACGCCTTGCGCGTCATGATGTCGGATGGCTTCAGATCCTCATGCACCATCTCGACGATGCGCTTGCCCGTCTCATAGGAGATCTGGCCGCGCTCGCGGTAGGGTGCCGGAATGGCAGCCGAGCCCGGCAATTGCATCCCGAGCGCCTCTGCCAGCGAGTTCATCGTGGTGGCGGTGCCCATGGTGTTGCAATAGCCGGTCGACGGCGCCGATGAGGCGACGATGTCCATGAACTCGTCATAGTCGATCTCGCCGGCGGAGAGCCGCTGGCGCGATTCCCAGACGATGGTGCCGGATCCCGTGCGCTTGCCTTTGTGCCAGCCATTGAGCATCGGTCCGACCGAAAGTGCTATGGCCGGAATATTGACGGTGGCCGCCGCCATCAGCAGCGCCGGCGTGGTTTTGTCGCAGCCGATGGTCAGCACGACGCCGTCGAGCGGATAGCCGTAAAGCACTTCGACCAGGCCGAGATAGGCAAGGTTGCGGTCGAGTGCCGCGGTCGGGCGCTTGCCGGTCTCCTGGATCGGATGGCACGGGAATTCGAAGGGGATGCCGCCCATCGAGACGATGCCTTCGCGCACGCGCTTGGCGAGTTCGATATGATGGCGGTTGCATGGCGACAGATCCGAGCCGGTCTGGGCGATGCCGATCAGCGGCTTGCCAGACATCAGCTCGGCCCGCGTCAGGCCGTAGTTCAGGTAGCGCTCGAGGTAGAGCGCGGTCATGCCTGGATTGTCGGGATTGTCGAACCACTCCTGCGAGCGAAATTTCTTCTTTCCGGTGGGGGCGCCTGCCATCATGGTCTCCGTATTTGTAAGACAAATCGATATGGCAACGCGCGGAAGCAGGCAAGAGGGCGCACCGTCGCAACCGGACTTTGGTGCGATAGACACAGACCAGACCGTGCGTTAGGCCTTCGAAGTCTGTCCGGGAGGTATCGATGGCTTTGGTGATCGAAGGCGAGGAACGCATTGCCGCCCCCCTGCAGAAAGTGTGGGACGCGCTGAACGATCCGAAGGTTTTGCAGGCGACCATTCCCGGCTGCCAGAACCTGGAGATGAAATCGCCGACCGAAATGGCAGCGACGGTGGTCCTGAAGATCGGACCGATCAAGGCGATATTCAACGGCGAGGTGACGTTGAAGAACCTGAAGCCGCCGCACTCCTACACCATCCAGGGCGAGGGCAAGGGCGGTATTGCCGGCTTCGCCAAGGGTGGCGCCGACGTGACGCTGACGGCGGACGGGCCGGATGCGACGGTCCTCAAATACGCGGCCAAAGCCGAAGTCGGCGGCAAGATCGCCCAACTCGGCAGCCGGCTCATCGAATCGACTTCGAAGAAGCTGGCCGGGCAGTTTTTTTCAAGCTTTGGTGAGAAGGTGGGTTCCCCTCCCCCTTGAGGGGAGGGTGCCTCGCGAAGCGAGGCGGGTAGGGTCGCCTCAACCGCCTCAACCTGAGTTGAGCTGCCTCGACTTGTAAAGAAATAGCGTCGAGCGTGTCACCGCGGACCCCACCCGGCCCTTCGGGCCACCCTCCCCTCAAGGGGGAGGGATATCCGAGCTACTCGAACACGATGTTCGGCACCGCCGCTTCGGCCGCGCCGCGTTCTTCGTTGACCCGGTCCCAGACCTTCGAAGCAATGCCGCGATAGATCTTCGCCTCGGCGCTGTCTGGCTTCGACGCCACCACGGGCGAGCCTTCATCAGAACTTTCGCGAATGCCCATTTCCAGCGGCACTTCGCCGAGGAAGGTCACGCCGAGTCGCTCGGCCTCGCGCCGCGCCCCGCCATGGCCAAAGATGTCGTAGCGCTTGCCGGTATCGGGGGCTATGAAATAGCTCATGTTCTCGACGATGCCGAGCAGCGGCACGTCGACCTTCTTGAACATATTCAATCCCTTGCGGGCGTCGATCAGCGCCAGGTCCTGCGGCGTCGAGACGATGACGGCGCCGGCCAGCGGCACCTGCTGGGCCATAGTCAGCTGCGCGTCGCCGGTGCCGGGCGGCATGTCGACGACGAGCACGTCGAGGCGGCCCCATTCGACCTCGCGCAGCATCTGCGTCAGCGCCGACATCACCATCGGACCGCGCCAGATCATCGGCGTCTCCTCGTCGACGAGGAAGCCCATCGACATCACCTTAAGGCCGTAATTCTCCATCGGTTTCAGGATCTTGCCGTCGACGGTCTGCGGCCGGCCATGGATGTTGAGCAGCCTGGGCATGGACGGGCCATAAATATCGGCATCGAGCACGCCGACACGCAAACCGTTGGCGGCGAGGCCAAGCGCGATGTTGACGGCGGTGGTCGACTTGCCGACGCCGCCCTTGCCGGACGCCACCGCGATGATCGCCTCGATGCCGGGCACGCCGCGCTTGCCCGACCTTTCCGAGGCCGGGGCGTGCGGGGCTGGAGAGTGTGGAGCTGGGCGCGGCGCGGCTGGCGCAGCCGGGGGTGCCGGCCTGGGCGCGGGACGCGACGCAACCGGAGCCTCCATGCCGCCGCCCTTCTTCTCCGCCGTCAGCGCGACGACGGCGCCGGCGACACCAGGGATCGCCTTGACGACACGCTCGGCTGCGGCGCGCAGCGGCTCCATCTCCTGTGCACGGGCGGCGGGAACGGTGATCGAGAAAAACACTTTCGAATCGGCGATGAAAATCTCCGAAACCATGCCGAGGTCGACGATGTTGCCGGTGAAGTCCGGCCCGTTGACCGTCTTCAGACGCTCGGTGACGATTTCCTTGGTGACGGACATGCATTGTTCCCTAAGGCGTTTGGCTGCGGCTCAGATAGTGCAGATTGGCAGCGACTCCAAGCACCACAGTGTCCGCCTCACCCTGCCAGGCCAACCGCAAGGTAGGTGAGCGCCGAAATTGCAGCCGTGGCCGGCAAGGTGACGATCCAGGCGATGACGATGTTGCCGGCAATGCCCCAGCGCACGGCCGAGACGCGACGGGCAGCGCCGACACCGATGATGGCCCCGGTGATCGTATGGGTGGTCGACACGGGAACGCCAAGCCAGGTGGCGGCAAACAGGGTGATGGCGCCGCCGGTCTCGGCGCAGAAGCCCTGCATCGGGTTCAACCGGGTGATCTTCGAGCCCATCGTGTGGACGATGCGCCAGCCGCCGAACAAAGTGCCGAGCGCCAGTGCTGTCTGACAGGTGAGGACGACCCACAGCGGCACGTAGAACGTCCCGCCGAGCATACCTTGCGAATAGAGCAGCACGGCGATGATGCCCATGGTTTTCTGGGCGTCGTTGCCGCCGTGCCCTAGCGAATAAAGCGAGGCCGAAAAGAACTGCATGACGCGGAAAGTGCTGTCGACGGCGAACGGTGTCTGGCGCACGAACAGCCAGGAAACGGCCAGGATCAGGACCAGCGCCAGAACAAACCCTGTCGCCGGCGACACGACGATTGCGGCGACCGTCTTGCCAAGCCCGGTCCAGACGATGGCGCCGGGCCCAGCCTTTGCAACGCCGGCGCCGACGAGCCCGCCGATCAGGGCATGCGAACTGCTGGACGGGATGCCGACAATCCAGGTGACGATGTTCCAGACGATGGCGCCGACGAGCGCCGAGAAGATCACCGCCGGCGTGACGATGCTGACGTCGACGATACCTTTTCCCACGGTTTCAGCCACGTGAAGGCCGAAGAACATGAAGGCGATGAAATTGAAGAAAGCCGCCCACAGGACCGCATATTGCGGTCTCAGCACGCGGGTGGAGACGATGGTGGCGATGGAGTTCGCCGCATCGTGCAAGCCGTTTAGGAAATCGAAAAACAGCGCGACGGCGACAAGGCCGATCAGCACGGGAAAGGCGATGGTGGCTTCCATTGCCTAAACGTTCTCGATGACGATGCCGCTGATCTCGTTGGCGACGTCCTCAAAGCGGTCGACCACCTTCTCCAGCTGGCCGTAGATCTCCGAGCCGATCAGGTAGGCCATCGGATCGCTGCGGCCATGCCGCTTGAACAGGTCCTTCAATCCCTGCTCATGCAGATCGTCGGCGCGGCTTTC
This sequence comes from Mesorhizobium sp. M0037, assembly GCF_040323635.1. NCBI lineage: Bacteria > Pseudomonadati > Pseudomonadota > Alphaproteobacteria > Hyphomicrobiales > Phyllobacteriaceae > Mesorhizobium > Mesorhizobium sp. M0037. The sequence continues at coordinate 233,839 of NZ_JAMYVB010000004.1, forward strand.
GACGCGCATCACCTCTTCGGCGATGGCGTTGAGGCGTACCGTGTGCGTGCCGACCTTGCTGAGCAGCGGGATCGCTTCGGCAACCAGCCTGGAGGCGGCAACGATGACGCCGCCCATCTCCTGCATCAGCGGGTCGAATTCCTTCTTTTCGAACAGCTTCACCGTCTTGACGGTCTTGTGCATCATGTCGATGGCGTCATCCATCGACTGGATCAGGTCCTTGATGTCGCCGCGATCGAAGGGCGTGATGAAGGAACGCCGCACCGCCAGCAGGACTTCGGCCGTGATATGATCGGCCTCGTCCTCGAGATCGATGATCTTCTGGCACCAGCGATCGATGTCCTTGCCCTGCAGAAGCTGCTCCAGCGCCTCGGCGCCGCCGACCACGGTGCGGGAATGCCGTTCAAAGAGGTCGAAGAAGCGATCTTCGCGCGGCAAAAGCTTGCGGAACCAGCCCAGCATGTCCGATCTCCTCGTATTCCATCCAACCACATAGCGCCGTGTTCGGCCGGGGGAAACAGCCAGCCGGCCCAAAGATGTGGATGCATGGCCAATTGCGGGTAGAGCTTGCGGCGAAAGGCAATTTCCCCGACCTTGCGCGCAACGAACGGACGGATGGTATGATCGACAAGCTCGAATTCTTCATCGCGCTGGCCAAGGAGGAGCATTTCGGCCGGGCGGCGGAAGCGTGCGGCGTCACGCAGCCGACCTTGTCGGCCGGGATCAAGCAGCTGGAGGGCCAGCTCGGCGTCATGCTGGTCAATCGCGGTTCGCGCTTTCAGGGGCTGACGCCGGAAGGCAAGCAGGTGCTGGTGTGGGCGCGTCGCATCGTCGGCGATTCCAGGACCATGCGCGAAGAGATGCGGGCGGCGCGACATGGCCTGTCCGGGCGTATCCGTATTGCCGCCATCCCAACCGCCCTCGCCATGGTGGCGCGGCTTACGACGCCATTTCGCGAGAAGCATCCGGGCGTCACCTTCTCTATCCTGTCGCGCACCTCGATCGAGGTGTTGTCGCTGCTCGGCAATTTCGACGTCGATGCCGGCATCACCTATCTCGACAACGAGCCTCTCGGACGGGTGACCAGCGTGCCGCTCTATGACGAGCGCTACCAGCTGATCACGGCGGTCGGAAATCCCTATTCGGATCGCGACAAAGTGACATGGGCCGAAATCAGCCAGCTGCCGCTCTGCTTGTTGACGCCGGACATGCAGAACCGCCGCATCATCGACCAGCATCTGGCCGAGGCCGGCGTGCAGGTGCGGCCGACACTGGAATCCAACTCGATGATCGTGTTGTTCTCCCACATACGGACAGGCAAATGGTCGTCGATCATGCCGCTCAACCTGGCGGAAACATTCGGTTTTTCCGAGCCGATCCGGGCCATTCCGATCGTCGAACCGGATGCCAGCCACACGGTCGGGCTGGTCGCCGCGCCGCGCGAACCGCACACGCCGCTGGTGCAGGCGCTGCTGGACGAGGCGATGGCGCTGGCAGACGATTTCCGCGCCAATCGCTGAGCTAGTCATAACTGGTCAATCGGCGCGATAGAAATTTCCTATCGTGCAACGAAACCGCTTTATTGATTTCAGAGGTTTTCTCTGATTTCTTAAGCACTTAGCGATTAAGCGGCGTAGGCATGTCGTTGTTCCAAAACCGCTTCATGCTTTTGGACGATTATATGCATCGATCGCTTCGATAGGGAGGGCGCTGCGTGACGATGCAGCCTGCAAGTACCGAGATACAGTCGCGCACGGCGGCGATCATCCAGGAGTTGAAGGGCCTCGAAGGCCCCCTGCTGCCGATCCTGCACGAGATCCAGGAAGAATTTGGCCACGTGCCGCAGGACGCCGTGCCCGTCATCGCCGATGGGTTGAACCTGTCGAGGGCCGAAGTGCATGGCGTCGTGACCTTCTATCATGATTTCCGTGCCCGGCCGGCTGGCCGGCATGTGCTCAAGCTCTGCCAGGCGGAAGCCTGCCAGTCGATGGGTTCGGATGCGATCGCCGCAAAGGTCAAGCAGTTGTTGGGCATCGATTTCCATGAGACCACCCGCGACGGATCGGTTACACTTGAGCCTGTCTATTGCCTCGGGCTGTGCGCCTGTTCACCGTCGGCGATGCTGGATGGTGAGGTGATCGGGCGGCTCGATGACGAGAAGATCGAAGAGATCGTCGGGGAGGTACGCTCATGATCCCGCGCATCTACATTCCAGGTGACTCCGGCGCGCTGGCGCTCGGCGCCGAAAAGGTCGCCAAGGCTGTTCGTGCGGAACTGGCTGAACGGGGCGTCGAGGCCAAGATCGTCCGCAACGGCTCGCGCGGCGCCTATTTCCTCGAACCGATGGTCGAGGTCGCGACCGAAAAGGGCCGCGTCGCTTACGGGCCGGTCAAGCCATCGGACGTCAAGAGCCTGTTCGACAGCGGCTTTCTCACTGGCGGCCATCACAAGCGCTGGCTGGGCGCGCCCGACAAGATCCCGTTCCTGGCCAAACAGACGCGCCTGACGTTCGCGCGTTGCGGCATCAACGACCCGCTATCGCTCGACGCCTACAAGTCACTGGGCGGGCTGAGGGGCCTGCAGAACGCGGTGGCCATGGCGCCGCTCGACATCGTCAAACAGGTCACGGAATCGGGCTTGCGCGGCCGCGGCGGCGCCGGCTTCCCGACCGGCATCAAGTGGAAGACGGTGCTCGATACGACATCTGACCGCAAATACATCGTCTGCAATGCCGACGAGGGCGACAGCGCCACCTTTGCCGACCGCATGATCATGGAGGGCGACCCCTTCGTGCTCATCGAAGGCATGACGATTGCCGGCATCGCCACCGGCGCGACCAAGGGGTTCGTCTATATCCGCTCGGAATATCCGCATGCGGTGGATGTCATGAACAAGGCTGTCGAGGTCGCCCGCAAGGCAGGCGTGCTCGGCGTCAGCGTGCTGGGTTCGCCCAACGCCTTCGACATGGAAATCCGCGTCGGCGCCGGCGCCTATGTCTGCGGCGAGGAAACGTCGCTGCTGAACAGCCTTGAAGGCAAGCGCGGCGTGGTCCGAGCCAAGCCACCGCTGCCGGCAATCCAGGGTCTGTTCGGCAAGCCGACGGTGATCAACAACGTCATCAGCCTAGCCTCCGTGCCCATCATCATGGACAAGGGTGCGGCCTTCTACAAGGATTTCGGCATGGGCCGCTCGCGCGGCACGATCCCGATACAGATCGCCGGCAACGTCAAATTCGGCGGCCTGTTCGAGGCGGCCTTCGGCATGACGCTGGGCGAAATCGTCGACGATATCGGCGGCGGTACGGCCACAGGTCGCCCGGTGAAGGCGGTGCAGGTCGGCGGCCCGCTCGGCGCCTATTTCCCGCGCGGCCTGTTCGACACGCCGTTCGACTACGAAGAGTTCGCGAAGCGCGACGGGCTGATCGGCCATGCCGGCATCACCGTGTTCGACGACACGGCCGACATGCTAAAGCAGGCGCGCTTTGCCATGGAGTTCTGCGCCATCGAAAGCTGCGGCAAGTGCACGCCCTGCCGCATCGGCTCGATACGCGGGGTGGAGACCATCGACCGGATTGCCGCCGGCATCGAGCCGGAGAAGAACCTGGCTCTGGTCACCGATCTCTGCAACACGATGAAGTTCGGATCGCTCTGCGCGCTGGGCGGCTTCACGCCCTACCCGGTGATGAGCTCGATCACCCATTTCCCCGAAGATTTCAAGCCCGCGCCGGCGCGCGTGGCTGCTGAATAGGAGCTGGCAGATGAATATCAAGGCCGACTTCCCGACACTCATCGAAGAACTCGATTACGGAACCCCGGAATCGAAGGCGCAAAAGCAGGTTACGCTGATCGTCGACGGCCGCAGCATCAGCGTGCCGGAGGGTACGTCGATCATGCGCGCGGCGATGGAAGGCGGGGTCGAGATCCCAAAACTCTGCGCTACCGACATGCTGGACTCGTTCGGCTCCTGCCGCGTCTGCCTGGTCGAGATCGACGGGCGCGGCGGCACGCCGGCATCCTGCACGACGCCCGTCGGCGAAGGCATGGTGGTGCGCACGCAATCCGAGCGGCTCGACGCCATCCGCCGCGGTGTCATGGAGCTTTACGTCTCCGACCACCCGACCGGCTGGAACGAGAAGGCCGGCACCGGCGCCAGCGAGTTCGACGTTGTGGCGAAATCGGTCGGCCTGACCGAGAACCGCTTCGGCATCGAGGGCCGCAACCACGTCAAGCAGGAAAACGGCGTCGCGCCCGGCCATGGCTCGCTGGCGGTCGACTACATCGCCCGCGACGAGTCCAACCCATATTTCACCTATGATCCGGCGCAATGTATCGTCTGCTCGCGCTGCGTGCGGGCCTGCGAGGAGGTGCAGGGCACCTTCGCGCTGACGATCGAGGGCCGCGGTTTCGAATCGCGCATGGTCGCCGGCATGCACGAGGATTTCATCGCCTCCGAATGCGTGTCCTGCGGCGCCTGCGTGCAGGCCTGTCCGACCGATGCGCTGCGTGAAAAGACCGTGCTTGAGAAAGGCATGCCCGAGCGCTCCGCCGTCACCACCTGCGCCTATTGCGGCGTCGGCTGCTCGTTCAAGGCCGAAGTGAAGGACGACGAAGTCATTCGCATGATGCCCTACAAGGACGGCAAGGCGAACCACGGCCACTCCTGCGTGAAGGGCCGTTTCGCCTATGGATATGCCACCCACAAGGACCGCATCCTGTCGCCTATGATCCGGGAAAAGGTCAGCGATCCCTGGCGCGAGGTGAGCTGGGAAGAGGCCATCGCCCATACGGCCAAGGAATTCCGCCGTATCCAGTATCAATACGGCCGCACCTCGATCGGCGGTATCACGTCCTCGCGCTGCACGAATGAAGAGACCTATCTCGTCCAGAAGCTGGTGCGCCAAGGCTTCCGCAACAACAATGTCGACACTTGCGCGCGCGTCTGCCACTCGCCGACCGGCTACGGCCTCGGCCAGACCTATGGCACCTCGGCCGGCACGCAGGATTTCGATTCCGTCGACTTCACCGATGTCGCCGTCATCATCGGCGCCAATCCGGCTTCCGCGCACCCGGTGTTCGCCTCGCGGCTGAAAAAGCGGCTGCGCCAGGGCGCCAAGCTGATCGTGCTCGATCCGCGCCGCACCGAAATGGTCAAGTCAGCGCATATCGAGGCCGACTATCACCTGCCGCTGAAGCCCGGCACCAACGTGGCGGTGCTGACGGCGCTGGCGCATGTCATCGTTACCGAAGGGCTTTTCGACGAAGCCTTCATCCGCGATCGCTGCGACTGGGCGGAGTTCCAGGATTGGGCTTCTTTCGTCGCCTTGCCGGAAAACAGCCCCGAAATCGTGGGCAAGCTGTCCGGCGTCGACCCCGAACTGATCCGGGGTGCTGCGCGCCTCTATGCCAAGGGCGGCAATGGCGCGATTTATTATGGCCTTGGCGTCACCGAACACAGCCAGGGTTCGACCACGGTTATGGCTATCGCCAACCTTGCCATGGCGACCGGCAATATCGGCCGTCCCGGCGTCGGCGTGAACCCGCTGCGCGGCCAGAACAACGTGCAGGGTTCCTGCGACATGGGCTCGTTCCCGCACGAACTGCCAGGCTACCGCCACATCTCGGGCGAGGCGGTGCGTGACATCTATGAGAGCCTTTGGGGGGTGAAGCTCGACGACGAACCCGGCCTGCGCATCCCCAACATGCTGGATGCCGCCGTCGACGGCTCGTTCAAGGGCATCTACATCCAGGGCGAGGACATTTTGCAGTCGGACCCTGATACCAAGCATGTCGCGGCCGGCCTGGCGGCGATGGAATGCGTGGTCGTGCACGACCTGTTCCTCAACGAGACCGCCAACTACGCGCATGTCTTCCTGCCGGGCTCGACCTTCCTGGAGAAGGACGGCACTTTCACCAATGCCGAGCGCCGCATCAACATGGTGCGCAAGGTTCTGGAGCCGAAGGCGCGCTACGCCGACTGGGAAGCGACACAGGAGCTTGCCCGTGCGATCGGGCTGGACTGGAACTATCAGCATCCCTCCGAGATCATGGACGAGGTTGCAAAAACGACGCCGAGCTTCGCCGGCGTGTCCTTCGAGCTGCTCGACCGTGTCGGATCCGTGCAATGGCCCTGCAACGAGAAGGCGCCGCTCGGCACACCGATCATGCATATGGATGGCTTCGTGCGTGGCAAGGGCAAGTTCATCCGCACTGAATATGTCGCGACCGACGAGCGGACCGGGCCGCGTTTCCCGTTGCTGCTGACCACCGGCCGCATTCTCAGCCAGTACAATGTCGGTGCACAGACAAGGCGCACCGAAAACGTAATGTGGCACTCGGAAGATCGGTTGGAGATCCATCCGCACGACGCCGAGAACCGCGGCCTGCGCGATGGCGACTGGGTGCGGCTGACCAGCCGTTCGGGTGAGACGACGCTGCGTGCGCTGATCACCGACCGGGTGTCGCCAGGTGTGGTCTACACAACGTTCCACCATCCCGACACGCAGGCCAACGTCATCACCACCGACTTCTCCGACTGGGCGACCAACTGCCCGGAGTACAAGGTGACCGCGGTGCAGGTCGGCGCCTCCAACGGGCCTTCGGACTGGCAGCGCGATTATAACGAGCAGGCCGAGCAGAGCCGCCGCATCGCTCCGCTACAGGCGGCGGAGTAGTCTTGCCACGGCGTTCGACAATGAGAGCTTCAATCTTGACGGTTGGTCGACCCCCACTCCGTCAGGAAGGAGAGCTTAAGCCGCCTGGCGCCTTTCCTCTCCCTCCGGAGGGGGGAGAGGTGGCGCCGCGAAGCGGCGACGGAGTGGGGGACGCCGGCCCCGCAACACGCAGCCGTCGAAAGTCGCGCACAACCCAAAGAGCAGGCAAACCGGCCTATCTGGCGAGCAGTCGAGCCCCACTCCCTCAAGCTTCGCTCGACACCTCTCCCCCGATCGACGGGGGAGAGGAAAGGCGCGAGCCTCCACAGCTACTGCTAAGGACGAACAGGGCAGAGGGGCGCGCCTCGTGACCCGAAAACGCCCAGCCACCACCCAAATCTCTCGCCTTGCCCACCGCGCCAGCGGCACGACATCGGCCAACCGCATGGTGCCGGAGGAGACGCCGGTGGCGTTCTCGTTTGCCGGCACCACACATGCGGTGATGATGGCGAGCCCCGCCGATTTCGAGGATTTTGCGCTCGGCTTCTCGCTGACCGAAGGCATCATCGCGTTGCCTGACGAGATAGAGGCGATCGAGGTCGAGGACCATGGCGCCGGGATCGATATCCAGATCCGGTTGAAGGACCAGGCCAATACGCGCTTCGAGGCGCGACGCAGGCGATTGGCCGGTCCGGTCGGCTGTGGGCTATGCGGCATCGAATCGATCGAGGAAGCGATGCGCTCGGTCGACAAGGTTGGTGCGTCCAAGCTTACGCTTGAAGCTGACGACATCGTTCGCTCGGTCAAGCTTTTGTCGAAGGTGCAGCCGCTGCATTCGGAAACCGGTGCAGTTCATGCAGCGGGCTTCTACATCCCCGGCAAGGGCATAGTCATGGCGCGCGAGGATGTCGGCCGCCACAATGCGCTGGACAAGCTGGCCGGCGCGCTGGCCAAGGCCGGCATTGACGGTGCATCGGGCGCGGTGGTGGTGACATCACGCGTCTCGGTCGAAATGGTGCAGAAGACGGCGGCGATCGGCTCGGCCTTCATCATCGCCGTCTCGGCGCCGACAGCCCTTGCCATCCGCACCGCTGATGAGGCCGGCATGACGCTGGTAGCGCTGGTGCGCGGCGACGATTTCGATGTTTTCACCCACCCGGAACGGGTGGTCTTGGGAGTTGCCCAGCATGTCGCATAACGAAGAACACATCACGAGCACCGGGGAAAAGCTGGTGCGCATGGCCAACCAGATCGCCGCCTTCTTCCATTCAAGGCCCCGCGAGGAAGGTGTGGCGGGCGTGGCCGAGCACATCAACAAGTTCTGGGAGCCCAGGATGCGCCGCCAGTTCTTCGAGATGCTGGACAGCGGCGGCGAAGGTTTTGACGAACTCGTCGTCGTGGCCTCGGCCAGGATCAAGCGGCCGAAGACCGAGGAGCAGGCCGATGTGAGCATCGGCTACGTCCAACCCACGGGTGCAGAGAGCGCCGCTCCCCAGAAATAGCCTCCCCCAGAAATGGCGGGCGAACACGGTTCGCTGCGGGTTATATTCCTGTCTTCTAAAGTTTGGCTGCCGCATCCGCCGGGCGTCTGCTATGGTCGGCGATCAGAAATCGTCTGGCCGGGCGGGATAGCAACGTGAGGCCGATCGAGACGCGATATGCCCTCAGCGGCGACGTGCGGATCGCCTATCAGGTGGTCGGCCAGGGATCGTTCGACCTGGTTTTCGTGCCCGGCTTCATCTCCAATCTCGACCTGCATTGGGAAGACGAGGGCTACGCCAGGCTGTTGAAACGGCTCTCGGCGTTCTCGCGGCTGATCCTGTTCGACAAGCGCGGCACCGGCCTGTCCGACCGCGTCGACCCACGCCATCTGCCCAGCCTCGAAACCCGCATGGACGATGTGCGCGCGGTGATGGATGCCACCGGCAGCGGCCGTGCGGCCTTGCTCGGCGCTTCGGAAGGCGCGCCGATGGCAATGTTGTTTGCCGCCACCTATCCGGAACGGACACGAGCGCTGGCGCTCTATGGCGGTTATGCGCATTTCCACAAATGGGTGATGTCGCCGGAGCGCCTCGAGGCCTTCATCGCGACGGCCGGCACGGAATGGGGCACGGGCGCCACACTGCCCAACTTCGCTCCCGGCCGGGTAGATGATGCGCATTTCACCCAGTGGTGGGCCCGCTTCGAGCGGCTGTCGGCCAGTCCGACGGCAGCGGCCGCTCTTGCCCGAATGAATGCCGGGATCGACGTGCGCGGCGTGCTTTCGGCGATCGGCGCACCGACCCTGCTCATCCATCGCCGCAACGACGCGCGGGTGGACCCCGGAGCCAGCCGCTTTCTGGCGAAAAACATCTCGAATGCGCGACTGGTCGAAGTCCCCGGGCGCGACCACCCGATCTGGACCGGCGATGTCGACCGGGTGGCCGACCTGATCGAGGAATTCCTGACCGGCGAGCGTGCCGTGGCCGAAGCGGAGCGCGTGCTTGCCGCTCTTCTGGCGACACGCATCTACGACACGGCGCGGGTTGGCGACCGCATGTGGAGCGAGCGCAGCGAGCGCTTCCAGGAGAGCTGGCGGCAGCTGGTCGGCCGTCATGGCGGACGCGTTGCCGGCATCCATGGCGAATTGATGATCTCGCGCTTCGACGGGCCGGCGCGGGCCATACGCTGCGCGGCGGCACTGCGCGATGCGGCGCAACATATGGGCATTGCAAGCGCCCAGGGCGCCCATGTCGGCGAGGTCGAAATGCGCGGGCCGCCCGTGGGGCTGATGGCACGGGTGACGATGCAGATCGCCGCCCATGCCGGGCGCGGCGACATTCTGGCGTCGCGGCTGGCGGCCGATCTGGCGGCGGGGTCCGGCCTGTATTTCATCGATGCCGGGCGTGTCACGGTGGATGAGCTGGACGAGCCGCTGGCGCTGGTCCAGGCAACGTCGGAACAGCACCTGGAGCCGGCCTGCCGCCCCAAGGCGAAACCCGCCGAGCCGGCTCAACTGACGGCGCGCGAAAGCGAGGTGGTGATCCTGATCGCCGACGGCAAGAGCAATGCCGCGATCGCCGCCGAGCTGAGGCTCAGCGAGCATACGGTCAAGCGTCATGTCGCCAACATATTGCTGAAGCTCGATTTGCCGTCACGGGCGGCGGCAGCGGCATTTTCCGCCAGGCAGGCTGGCCCGGACGGGCCATAGGGACCATGGCGCTTTCGGGCGAAGCGGCCAGGTGGGGTCGAGGCGTACCAATTCTCTCCATGCAGGCCAGGCGGATGTCGCCGGGAAAGGCACTGCGGATGGAGGATGCAATGCTGAAGTCAAACAGGTCGATCAAATCGCTGGTGATAGCGGCAGGCGTTGGCGCGCTGTTCACGATCGCTCCCGCCAGAGCCGAGGATGCCTCGGCGGCCGCCGCCTACAAGGACATCGAGGCGACGCTCGGCTCAGTGCCGGACATGTTCAAGACGCTGCCCGATGTCGCGGTTGCCGGCGCCTGGGCCGAGATCAAGGGTGTGCAGCTCAACCCCAAGACCGCGCTCGACGGCAAGACCAAGGAACTGCTGGGGCTGGCCGTCGCCTCGCAGATCCCCTGCCAGTACTGCATCTATTTCCACACCGAGGCCGCCAAGCTCAATGGCGCGACCGATGAGGAGATCAAGGAAGCGATCGCGATGGCGGCCATCGTGCGCCACTGGTCGACGATGCTCAACGGCAGCCAGGTCGACTTCGCGACCTTCAAACAACAGACCGACGGCGTGTTCGCAGCCGTCAAAGCCAAGTCGCAGTGAAAGACAAACGCCCGGCGGTGCGCGCCGGGCAGTGCTTGATCATCAACCGCCCGATCGACGGGCCATGGAGGAAGAAATGCTGACAAAGACGCAAAGCGTGGACGGCGCGGCGATCAAGAAAGCGATCGAAGGACGGGACGGCAGGATGCTGGCGAGCTTCTATGCCGACGACGCGCTGGTGCGGGTGATCGACCGCAACAATCCGCCGAGCAAGCCGCGCGAGATCCGCGGCCGGGCGGCGATCAGCACGTTCTGGGACGACATCTGCAGCCGGGCGATGACCCACAAGGTCGACACCACCATCGCCGATGGCGACAATCTCGCCTTCACCCAGGCCTGCGCCTATCCGGACGGAACGAAAGTGTTCTGCGCGGCGATGCTGGAGCTGAAGAATGGGCGGATTGCGCGACAGACCGTCGTGCAAGCCTGGGACGAGTAGGTCACCGCGAAAGATCAACCGCGGTTTGGGGCCGCATAACTGGAGGAGACAAAAATGTTCAGCGCCAGATGGCAGATCGACGCCAAGTTCGGACACAAGCAGACCGTGCTCGAACTGCTCAAGAAATGGGAACGCGAGATCGGCTCTCAGGTCGGCATCGCCGACCTCAAATTCCAGATCATGACCGGTTCGATCGGCGCTCGGGAAGCGACGGTCGAATCGCATCATCAGGTCGAAAGCCTTGCCCAGCTGGAGGGATTCTTCGCCAAGATCGGCAAGATCGACGCGCACGCAAAATGGGGCAAGGAGATGGAGCCCTACGTCGTGTCGGGCACCAGCCTTTGGAACATCTATCGCATCGTGGAGTAGCCGTGGCAGGTGCAGCAGTTTTCGGCCATCAGTTGCGGCGGCCGAAACTCGTCCGCTGCCCGGGAAACCGCCCTTCCCTGGCCAATCCGGCAGCCGCGACACGTGCCGGCTGATTGGGCAATGTGGCCTGCTTGGCCAGGGCCGCCGCTATCAAGGCGTCGGCCTGGCGCGCGCGCTGGTCCGCGCCGGCATCTCCGGCAGGGTTGCCCGCCACGGCGGAGCTCGACATCCGCCGGCGGGGTTTGAAAGCAAGATAGAGAAGCAACGCGCCGAGCAGTCCAGCCCCAATGACGATCGTCAAACGCGTGCCGGTCATGCCGGTGCGTTCGATCTGGGTGGGGTTGGCGGGGTTCTGGACGACGGTGAGCTTGTCGCCGACCTGCGGTTCGCGGGCACCGTTCTTGTTCAGCTCCATCGTGGCCTCGACGGCGTCGGCGCCGGTGCCGACGCGCAAGGTGCCGGTGAATTTCTGGGTCACCTTCCACTCTTTGTCAGCATGAACCGTCTTGAACGCATCCACCAGTTCGCACGGGATCGTGGCGGTGCTGACGGTCTGGTAGACAATCTTGTGGGCGGTCGATTCCATGTCGCATTCGACATTGACCGCGAGGATTTCAGCAGGCGCCTCGGGCCAGCCGCTCTTCTTGATCATGTCCTTGCCGCCGAACACAGCGATCAGCAGACAGAAGCCGCCAATGAGTACCAGCTTGATCTTGGTCGTGTTCATGCGCAAACCCCTCGCCGCGCGGTTTCCCGGCAAGAAGCTGCTCGTTCAGGTTGAATATTCAGTAAATCGTGAACTCCCGCCGTACCGCAAAAGTAACTCTCGCTTAATGTACAGAAAACGGGTTGGCGAATATCTTAGAGATAGTGGCGGCCTCTACCCATGCGCCACCATCACATGACGAACGGCGGTATAATCCTCCAGCGCATAGAGAGACATGTCCTTGCCGTAGCCAGACTGCTTCAGCCCGCCATGCGGCATCTCGTTGGTCAGCATGAAATGGGTGTTGATCCAGGTGCAGCCATATTGCAGACGGGCGGCCGTCGCCATGGCGCGCGAGACGTTCTTGGTCCACACCGAGGATGCCAGGCCGTAGTCGCTGTCATTGGCCCAGTTCACGGCTTCATCGACTTCGGAGAAGCGGGTGATGGAGACGACCGGACCGAACACTTCGCGGCGCACGATCTCGTCTTCCTGCAGCGCGCCGGCAACCACCGTCGGCTGGTAATAGAAGCCGGAGCCTTCGCCGGGCTTGCCGCCGGTGGTGATCTCGATGTGCTTCAGTTCCGAAGCGCGCTCGACGAAGCTCGAGACGCGATCGCGCTGGCGGCGCGAGATCAGCGGCCCGATCTCGTTTTTGGTGTCGTCGGGCTGGTTGTATTTGATGGTTGAGACGGCAGATGAGAGATCGGCGACGAGCTTGTCGTAGATCTTCTTGCCGGCATAGATGCGGCAGGCGGCTGTACAATCCTGCCCGGCATTGTAGTAGCCGAAAGCGCGCAGGCCGTTGACCACGGCGCCGAGGTCGGCGTCGTCGAAAACGATGACCGGCGCCTTGCCGCCGAGTTCCAGATGCGTGCGCTTGACCGACTTGGCGGCGGCCTGCAGCACCTTCTTGCCCGTGGCGACGTCGCCGGTGATCGAAATCATGTTGACCTTGGCGTGATTGATCAGCGTGTTGCCGACGCTGTCGCCGCGGCCGAGCACGACATTGACGACGCCCTCGGGCAGAACCTCGGCCAGGATCCTGGCCAGCTTCAGCGCCGTCAGCGGCGTCTGCTCCGACGGCTTGAAGACGACGGTGTTGCCGCCGGCAATGGCCGGCGCCAGCTTCCAGGCCATCATCATCAGTGGATAGTTCCACGGCGCGATGGAAGCGACGATGCCGATCGGATCGCGCCGCACCATCGAGGTGTGGCCGGGAATGTATTCGCCGGCGACCACGCCCGGCATCGAACGCACCGCGCCGGCAAAGAAACGATAGCAGTCGACGATCGCCGGGATCTCGTCATTGAGCACGGCGTTGATCGGCTTGCCGCAATTCAGCGCCTCGAGCGCCGCGAACTCCCGCGCGTTGGCCTCGATGCGGTCGGCGATCTTGAGGAGATAGCCGGAGCGCTGCGCCGGCGTTGTGCGTGACCACAAGACGAATGCTCGCCCGGCGGCAGTAACAGCCGCCTCGATCTGCGCCTGGCTTGCTTCAGGCAGGTTGAGAATGGTCGCCCCGGTCTTTGGATTCAGAATCGGCTCCTCAGTCTCGGTGCCGTTCTCGAACTTCGAGCCGATCAGCATCTGGGTGTCCATGCAGGTTCTCCTCGGTCAGGAGCGAGTAGCGAATAGCGAGTAGCGAATGGGCTGGTCGTGCAATCTCCCCTATTCGCTGTTCGCTACTCCCTATTCGCTGTTCTTCATTTGCCCGAACCGGCGATCTGGTCGCCGTCGCGGGTCAGGTAATAGGCGGCAAGGATGGGCAGCAGCGTCACCAGCACCACGACCATGGCGACGACATTGGTGACCGGACGCTGGCGTGGGCGGATCAGCTCTTCCAGCATCCAGATCGGCACGGTCTGCTGCTGGCCGGCGGTGAAGGTGGTGACGATGACCTCGTCGAAGGAGAGCGCGAAGGCGAGCATCCCCCCGGCAAGCAGAGCGGTGGCGATGTTGGGCAGCACGACGTGCCGGAAGGTCTGGAAGCCGTCGGCGCCGAGATCCATCGAGGCCTCGATCATTGAGCCGGAAGTGCGGCGGAAACGGGCGACCGCATTGTTGTAGACGACGACAACGCAGAAGGTGGCGTGGCCGAGCACGATCGTCCAGAACGAGAACGGTATGTCGGCCAGTGAGAAGGCGGAGCGCAATGCGATGCCGGTGATGATGCCGGGCAGCGCGATCGGCAGGATGACGAGCAGCGAGATCGTCTCGCGGCCGAAGAATTTCGTCCGTGACACGGCGGCGGCGCACAGCGTGCCCAGGATCAAGGCAATCGCCGTCGAGATGGCGGCGACACGGACCGACAGCGACAGCGCCTGCCAGACATCCGGCCGGTTCCAGGTGACGGCAAACCATTGCGTGGTCAGCCCCGGCGGCGGCCAGACGAAGCTCTTCTCTTCCGTGGTGAAGGCATAGACGAAGATCAGCAGGATCGGCAGGTGCAGGAAGAGCAGGCCGCAAGCGGCTGCGATCTTGAGGCCGAGCGGGGCGGATTGCGAACCGTCAGAGCGCATCGAAGGCCCCCATGCGCTTGGCGCCCCAGAGATAGAAACCCATGATGACGATGGGCACGACGGTGAAGGCGGCGGCGAGCGGGATGTTGCCGGCTGTGCCCTGCTGCGAATAGACGGCCTGGCCGATAAACAGCCGCGACGTGCCGATGATCTGCGGGATGATGTAGTCGCCCAGCGTCAGCGAGAAGGTGAAGATCGAGCCGGCGACGATGCCGGGCAGCGCCAGCGGGAACAGCACGTTGCGGAAGGTCTGGCCCGGCGACGCCCCGAGATCGGAGGACGCCTCGACCAGATTGCCGGGCACGCGCTCCAATGCCGCCTGCACCGGCAGGATCATGAACGGCAGCCAGACATAGACGAAGGCGATGAAGGTTCCGGTGGCGGAGACCGACAGGGAATTGCCGCCGACGACCGGCAGCGACAGCCAGCCATCGAGCATCCAAAGCAGATGCAATTTGGCGAGCAGCCAGGTCAGAATGCCTTCCTTGGCGAGGATCAGCTTCCAGGCGTAGATCTTGACGAGGTAGCTCGACCACAGCGGCAGCATGATGCCGAGATAGAACAGCGCCTTCCAGCGGCCGCGGGCATAGCGCGCCGCATAATAGGCGATCGGGAAGGCGATGACGGCCGAGGCCAGCGTGACCAGCACCGCCATCGTCACCGTGCGCAGGATGATGTCGAGATTGGCGGGCTGGAACAGGTCGCCATAGGTCTTCAGCGTGAATTCGTGGTTGATGAGGCCGGAGAACTCGTCGATCGAGAAAAAGCTCTGCGCCAAGAGCGCGAACAGCGAACCGATATAGACGACGCCCAACCACAGCACCGGCGGCGCCAGCATGAGGAACAGCAGGAGTTGCGGCTTGCGCCAGAACAGGTCGGACAGCGCACCGCGCATGCCGCCGCTGCCGGGCAGGATGGCGGGGGCGGTGGTTGGGTCGAGCGCGGCGATGGTCATGGGGCGACCGCGTGCTGAAGGAACCCTGAGAAGCCGCGTTCCTTCACACCCCCCTCTGTCCTGCCGGACATCTCCCCCTCAAGGGGGGAGATCAGCAGTTTCGCTGCCCCGCCAAATCCCCAACGTTGAAGATTGGCGAAACCGGGAAGAACAGCCAATCTCCCCCCTTGAGGGGGAGATGTCCGGCAGGACAGAGGGGGGGGGCTTGGCGCCAACCTTAATCATGCCGGCTCGTCCATCAAATGCAAATGCTCGCGGTTGAAGGTCAGCACCACCGCTTCGCCTTCCGCCGGCAGTTTCGTGCCGGCCGGCACGATGGCGTGCAGCCTCAGGCCATCAGCGTCCAACGCCAGTTTTGTGGTAGCGCCGAGATAGTTGGTTCCGACCAGGCGCGCGGCAACCCCTTCGCCTTTCGCAATGCTGCCGATGCGGATGGATTCGGGACGCAGGCTGCCCCAGCGGTGCTCACCGGAATAGCGGTGGACGAAATCCGGCGGCAACACATTGGAGGAGCCGACGAAATCGGCGACGAAGCGTGTCCTGGGCCGCTGGTAGATGTCTTCCGGCGTGCCGATCTGCATGATCTTGCCGTCATTGAAGACGGCAACGCGGTCGGCCATCGACAGCGCTTCGCCCTGGTCGTGGGTGACGAAGACGAAGGTGATGCCGAGCGCCTTCTGCAGCGACTTCAGCTCTTCCTGCATGTTTTCACGCAGCTTGAGGTCGAGCGCGCCGAGCGGCTCGTCGAGCAAAAGCACCTTGGGCTGGTTGACCAGCGCACGGGCCAGTGCAACGCGCTGGCGTTGGCCGCCGGAGAGCTGGCCGGGACGGCGGGCGCCATAGCCGGGCAGACGTACCAGCGACAGCGCTTCGCCCGCCGCCTTATGCCGCTGCGGCTTGGCGATGCCCTTGACCATCAGCCCGTAGGCGACATTGTCGAGCACGTTCAGATGCGGGAACAGCGCGTAGTCCTGGAACACGGTGTTGACGTTGCGGCGGTAGGGCGGCACGCCCTCGGCGCGTTCGCCGAAGATCGAGATCGAGCCCGATGTCGGCTGCTCGAAGCCGGCGATGAGGCGCAGGCAGGTCGTCTTGCCTGACCCCGACGGACCGAGCATGGCGAAGAACTCGCCGGGCACGATGTCGAGATCGACCGCATCGACGGCGCGCACGCTGCCGAAATGGCGAGAGACTTTCTGGAAGGAAACGGCCGATGTCATGGGCTATCCGTCTGTTGCCGGTTTGTGGTTCGTGCCGCCACCAATCAGGCCAGCGGGCACGGCACTTCACCTCCCCCTCGATGGGGGAGGTCGCGGCGAAGCCCCGGGTGGGGTGACTAGCACCGGACGTCAGCGTTGCCCCCACCCCGACGCTGCGCGTCGACCCTCCCCACAAGGGGGAGGGTTAAGGGAGCTCACCGCCCGCCGATGACGCCGATATAGTCGGACACCCAGCGGTAGTAGGGCACGCACTGGCCGTTCTGGGTGGCGCACTTCGACACCGGCGTCTTCCAGAACTTGATCTTGTCGAAGTTCTCGTAGCCGTTGGTCTTGCAGCCTTCCTCGCCGAGCAGCTCGTTGCCCTTGCAGGCAGCGGGCACCACGGGGAGCGAGCCGAACCAGGCAGAGACATCGCCTTGCACCTTGGGCGACAGCGAATGCTCAAGCCACATATAGGCGCAGTTGGGATGCGCGGCGTCGGCCTCCATCATGGTGGTGTCGGCCCAGCCGGTGACGCCTTCTTCCGGCACGGTCGAGGCGACCGGCTTCTTGGCGGCAACCAGCGTGTTGACCTGGTAAGGCCACGAACCGGAAGCGACGACGCCTTCGTTCTGGAAATCGTCGACCTGGATGGCGGCGTCATGCCAGTAGCGGCCGACCAGCGTCCGCTGAACACGCAGCAGCTCGAGCGCTGCCTTGTACTGGTCTTCGTTCAGTTCGTACGGGTCCTTGATGCCGAGTTCCGGCTTGTGGAACATCAAATAGTTGGCGGCGTCGGCGATGTGGATCGGGCCGTCATAGGCCTGGACGCGGCCCTTGTTGGACTTGCCGTCCGGCAGGTTCATTTCCTCGAAGACGACGTTCCAGCTCTTGGGCGCTTCCTTGAAGACATCGGTGTTGTACATCAAGATGTTCGGGCCCCACTGATAGGGAACGCCGTAATGCACCTTGTCGACGGTGAACCAGGGCGCATCCTTCAGACGGTCGTCTACCGCCTTCCAGCTCGGGATGAGATCGGTGTTGATCGGCTGCACGCGCTTGCCGGCGACGAGGCGCAGCGAGGCATCACCCGAAGCGGTGACCAGATCGAAGCCGCCCTCATTCATGAGCGAGACCATCTCGTCGGAGGTGTTGGCGGTCTTGACGTTGACCTTGCAGCCGCTCTCCTTCTCGAAGGAGGTCACCCAGTCATAGCCCTTGTCGGTTTCGCCGCGCTCGATGTAGCCCGGCCAGGCAACGATGCTGACCTCCCCTTCGCCCTTGCCGAGCTCCTTGACCTGGGCGACGGCCTGACCGGAAAAGGTCAGCGCGACCGTCAAGGCGGTGCACGTCTTCAGGAATGAATTCATCGTCAATCTCCCATTTTGGCGCCTGACTGCGAAGCGAGTCGCCGCCGCAGTCAGCCGCAGGCTGAAAAGCGTCAGTTCATCCGATGGCACGTTGCCGCTCTGATGGCGGCTTTCGTCCCAGATGAAAAGTGCTCGGAAAATTCCGGTTTCGCAAATTCATTTATCAGAAACGCGATATCGGTTTTTCCGATAGATAAGCACACACCGTATCAACGCTGCTGGCGTACCATACGCTGCGACTGGGCAAGGCCGATGAAGTCGCGCGACGCCTGCGGCAGACCGGAGCCGCGGCGCCAGACCATGCCGACCTGGACGACCGGCAGGGAGCCCGAAATGTCGCGCGATTCGATGCGGTCGCCTTCCAGCGACCAAGGCCGGTAGACTAGGTCGGGCAGCAACGCCACGCCCGCACCTGTGGCGACCAGGCTGCGCACCGCTTCGACCGAGCGGGTGCGAAAGGCGACATGCGGCCTGGCGCCGATCGCCGCCAGAAGCTTGCCGGTGTTCTCCTCGATCTCGTCGACGGTCAGCATGATCAGCGGCTCGCCGGCAATGTCGCCTATGCCAATAATGTCGGCGCTGGCCAGCTTGTGGCCGAGCGGGACCCACAGCCGGTAGGCCGAGACCTCGAGGATTTCCGACTGCAGCGCGGTGCGGTCGCGCAAATTGGAGGTGACCATGACGGCAATGTCGAGCTTGCCGCCGATCAGCAGATGTTCGAGATAGTCGCCATTGTCCTCGATGGCCGAGACATCGACGCCGGGATAGGCGCGGCGGTAGCGCGCCAGCAGATCGGACAGCACATAGCCCGCGACCAGCGAGGTGACGCCGAGCTGCAGCCGCCCGCCGGCCACCACCTGGTCGTCGGAAAAAGCGCGGCGCGCGTCGGAGACGTCGGCCAGGATCTTGGTCGCATGGCGCAGGAACTGGTGGCCTTTGTGGGTAATGTTGAGGCCACGCGGATGGCGCTCGAACAATTCGACGCCGAGATCGCTCTCCAGCTCCTTGATCGCCTCGGTGACCGAGGATTGCGAGATGGAGAGGTTTTGTGCGGCGCCCGACACCGTGCCTTGCTCGGCGACGGCAATGAAGAACTGCAGCTGGCGGATGGTGAAAGCCATGGCCGGACTAAACACCGGCGCGCCGGGGAAGGAAAGCCGAAGGCGGAGCTTATACCCATACGGCTTGAGGCGCCTCCTGGTCAGCCGAACCCGAGGCGCCGCCGGCAAGCAGGACCGTAGCGAAGCGCGAGCATAAACGCCGTCTCCAGCGCCAAAACGATGACGATGATGCGAAAGCCGATGGCATAGGAATCCCGGCCGCTGCCGCGCATAAGGTAGCCGGTGACGAGGAAGCCGGTGTTCCATAGCGTGGCGCCGAGCAGCGTCGCCGCCGCGAAGGGCAAGAGTGGAAGACGGAGCGCGCCGGCCGCGATCGGCAGATAGTTGCGAACCGTCGGGATGAACTGCGCCAGCAAGGAGACCCGGACATGATGGCGGCGATAGGCCTGACCAAGCTTGCTGTAGGTCGCATAGCGCAAGCAGACATATTTGCCGAAACGCTGGACCAGCCTGTCGGCACGATCCAAGCCAATCCGACGACCCAAACTATACCAGACAAGGCAGCCTGTGATGGCGGACAGCGTCGTTACCAGAAGCAGGATCGCCAGCGCCGGGAGATCGGGGGCTGCCGTCATGCCGAGGAACAGCAGCAGCACATGCGAGGGCGGCAGCGGCAGGATCTTTTCGGTGAAGGCGAGACAGCCGACGCCGAGCAGGCCGAAGCCCAGGATCGCCGACAGTGGATCAGTCATGCGAAGCGCCAGTCATAGGTTTTGAGGTTCTTGATCCTGGACACCTTATACACCGTAATACACCGTCGCCGGCGGAAAGTTGCGGAATGTCCGGCCAAGCCGGGTCGGCTTCCAGGTCGGAGCGCGCAAGCGTCCAGGAAAGACAAGGCATCGTTTGCAGCATGGTGGCCTCATTGCTGATGCGGGCGATTCGCCCGGCCCGCATTTCGACGAGGCGCTGTTTGCGGCTGCCAAGTTGCATGGACATTGCGAAGAGCCGGATGATTGAAAAACAATTTTTCACCAGAACGACATCTTATGCGGCCGGCGACGCGGCGCGCATGATGCACAACATCGCCTTCGTGGTATCGGGTAGCGGCATGGGCCGGGATCGCGGCGCACCAGTCGCTGGTGTTTGGCTAGGCGGCAGCGATGCTGAGGCGCGCTCCAGCCTCGGCCAGTGCCGAGGCAATGTCGCGCGGCGGCGGCTGGTCGGTGGCGAGTTCGGAAAAACCGTCGAAGCCGCAGACCTGGACTAGACCCTGGCGACCGAACTTGGTGTGGTCGGTGATGACCAGCGAGCGCTGGCCGCGCGACAGCACCATGCGGGCCAACTCCGCCTCTTCCAGATCGTAGTCGGCAAGGCCTGCGGCGGCATCGACGGCGCCGATCGAAATCACCGCATGGCTGACCGAGAAGCGGCTGACGAAATCGATCGCCGAGGCGCCGAAGGCGGCTCCGGAATCGCTGCGCAATTCGCCGCCGGCCATATAGACCTTGTTGCCGTTGACGGTGGCCAGCGTGCGGGAGATGTCGGATGAATTGGTGACCACGGTCAGCCGCCGGTGGCCGAGCAGTTCGCGGGCCAGGAACGAGGTCGTGGTGCCGGTGTCCAGCATGACCGATTCACCGTCGCGAATGGTGGCAGCGACCATGCGGGCGATCAGCCGCTTGGCCTCCGCATTGTCGCGCATACGCCGCTCGAAGGGCGCTTCGCCGGCCATCGACGGCAGGCCGATGGCGCCATGCATCTTGAGCACCGAGCCATTGCCGGTCAGTGGCTTGACATCCCGGCGCACCGTTTCAAGCGAAACCCCCAGCCGGTCGGCGAGGCTGGCAATGGTGACGGTGCCCTCTTCCTTGAGGAGGCGGAGGATTTCGCCATGCCGTTTCGAATGGATCATCTGGCTTCCTGAATTTGCGGCCTGCCCGGTTTTAGGGCAATGCCGCCGTTTTTAAAGGAATTGCTCGTGGTTTCGGGCAAAACACCCAAAAAAAGTCACAACATTTCATTGACAGTTACGTAGCACTGGCGTGACATTGACGGCGTGACAGCTTCGGAACTGCCACGGGAGGGTGATGGCAGAGCCGCAATTCACGGACCGGACCGTCTGGCCAGACCGTCTGGGTTTGAACTGGCACAAAAGTTTCTCAAATCCGCGGGGGCGGAGACCGGGTATCAAAACCTGGCCAGAGGGGCTCGTCGGTGCGGCGCGGGATAGGAGTTCCTGCGTCCCGCACCGACGAGATTTTTTGCGTTTCCCAACGCTCGTTACGCGGCGCATGGCGCCCAGGAAAGCTCCGCAAAAGTCAGGGATGGTCCCGTGACTGCTGAAGACCGCATCCGGGCCTTGCCCTGCTGGAACGGCAACATCGACATTGCGCCGCTGCCGGGCGGCCTCAGCAACGCCAATTATCTGGTCAAGGACGCAGCCGGGCGGCATGTCGTGCGCTTCGGCCAGGACTATCCATTTCACCACGTCTTTCGCGACCGCGAGGTGATGACGGCCCGCGCGGCGCACGCCGCAGGCTTCGCGCCGGCGGTCCGCCATTCCGAACCCGGCATTATGGTCACGGAATTCCTCGGCGCGAAAACCTTTGTCGCCGAGGATGTGCGCGCCAATATCGGCCGCGTCGCAGCCCTTATGCGCGGGTTCCATCGCGAGATGCCCAATCACATCTCCGGCGCCGGCTTCATGTTCTGGGTCTTCCATGTCATCCGCGACTATGCGCGAACGCTGAGCGAAGGCGGCAGCCGCAAGCGGGACGAGCTGCCCAGGCTGCTGGCGCTAGCCGACGAACTGGAGCGGGCGCAGAAGCTGCTGCCGATCGTGTTCGGCCACAATGATCTTTTGCCGGCAAATATCCTCGACGATGGCGACAGGTTGTGGCTCATCGATTTCGAATATGCCGGTTTCAACACCGCGATGTTCGATCTTGCCGGCGCTGCCTCCAACGCCGAGATGAGCGACGCGGAGTCCTTCACTTTCCTCACGGCGTATTTCATGCGCGAGCCGGATGAGGCGATCCGCCGCTCGCACGCGGCCATGCAATGCGCCTCGCTGCTGCGCGAGGCGATGTGGAGCATGGTTTCCGAACTTTACCTCGACGCGCCCGGCATCGACTACGTCGCCTACACCGCGGAGAACCTGACGCGGCTCGACGGGGCGCTGGACAATTACCGCACGAAGTACGGGACACAGTCATGACATTGCCTACACATGCCGGCATCGTCGTCATCGGCGGCGGCATTATCGGCTGTTCGACGGCCTATCACCTGGCACGCGACCACAAGGCCGATGTCGTGCTGCTGGAACAGGGGAAGCTGACCTCGGGTTCGACCTGGCACGCGGCCGGGCTGGTCGGCCAGCTGCGCTCGTCCGCCTCGATCACCCGCGTGCTCAAATATTCGGTCGAGCTCTACAAGGGGCTGGAAGCCGAAACCGGGCTCGCTACCGGCTGGAAGATGACCGGGTGCCTCAGGCTTGCGACCAATGCCGACCGCTGGACCGAATATAAACGGCTGGCGACGACGGCCAGGAGCTTCGGCATGGACATGCAGTTGCTGTCGCCGGGGGAGGTCAAAAAGATGTGGCCGCTGCTGGAGACCGGCGACCTCGTCGGCGCCTCCTGGCTGCCGACCGATGGGCAGGCCAGCCCCTCCGACATCACGCAGTCGCTGGCCAAGGGCGCGCGCATGCATGGCGCCAAGCTGTTCGAGGACGTCCGCGTTACCGGCTTTGACATGACGGACGGGCACATCACCGCGGTGAAGACCAACAAGGGCGACATTGCTTGCGACAAGGTGGTGAACTGCGCCGGGCAATGGTCACGCCAGGTCGGCGCGATGGCCGGCATTTGCGTGCCGCTGCAACCGGTCAAGCACCAGTACATCATCACCGAGAAGATCGACGGGCTGGCGACCGACGCGCCGACAATCCGCGATCCCGACCGCCGCACCTATTTCAAGGAAGAGGTCGGCGGGCTGGTGATGGGCGGCTATGAGCCGAACCCGCAGGCCTGGACGACCGGCCTGCCCGGCGGCGATGTCCCCGACGACTGGGAGTTCCGCCTGTTCGACGACGACTACGATCATTTCGAACAGCATATGAGCCAGGCGATCGCGCGCGTGCCGGCGCTGGAGACGGTCGGCGTCAAGCAGATGATCAACGGGCCGGAGAGTTTTACGCCGGACGGCAATTTCATCCTCGGTGTCGCGCCCGAATGCGCCAACATGTTCGTCGGCGCCGGCTTCAACGCCTTCGGCATCGCTTCCGGCGGCGGCGCCGGCTGGGTGCTGGCGCAATGGGTTGTCGATGGTGAAGCGCCGCTCGACCTTTGGGTGGTCGACATCAGGCGCTTTTCCAATTTGCACCGCGACCGGCAATGGGTCAGCGATCGCACGCTGGAAGCCTATGGCAAGCATTACACGATCGGCTTTCCGCATGAGGAGTACGTCTCGGGCCGGCCGCGCATCGTCTCGCCGCTCTACGAGCGGCTGAAAGCGCACCGCGCGGTGTTCGGCTCCAAGCTCGGCTGGGAACGGCCGAACTGGTTCGCGCCGCAGGGCGCCACATCCGAAGACATTTATTCCATGGGCCGGCAGAACTGGTTTGGCCCGGTCGGCGAGGAGCATCGCCATGTGCGCGAGAAAGTCGGCATCTTCGACCAGTCGTCCTTCGCCAAATACGAAATGGCGGGTTCGGATGCGGCTAAGGCGCTGGACTGGATCTGCGCCAACGATGTCGCCAAGCCGGTGGGACGGCTGACCTACACGCAGCTTCTCAACACGCGCGGCGGCATCGAGGCCGATTTGACGGTGGCCAGGCTCGCCGAAGACAAATTCTACGTCGTGACCGGCACCGGCTTCCGCACGCATGATCTCTCCTGGATCGGCGACCATGTCGGCAAGGGTCTCGACGTGACGCTGAAAGATGTCACTGAGGATTTCGGCACGCTGTCACTGATGGGGCCGCGCGCCCGCGACGTTCTGGCTGCCGTGACCGATGCCGATGTCTCGAACGCCGCCTTCCCGTTCGGCCATATCCGCGAGATCACGACTGCCGGCCATACGGTTCGGGCGCTGCGCGTCACCTATGTCGGCGAGCTTGGTTGGGAATTGCATGTGCCGATCGCCGCCACCGGCGAGATTTTCGACACGCTGATGGCGGCAGGCAAGCCGCACGGCATCCGGCCGATCGGCTACCGGGCGCTGGAATCACTTCGACTGGAGAAAGGCTACCGCGCCTGGGGCTCCGACATCACCCCCAACGACACGCCTCAGGAGGCCGGCCTCGGCTGGGCGGTGAAGCTGAGGAAGAACACCGATTTCGTCGGCCGGCGGGCGCTCAAAAAGATCAGCGGCGCCGACCTGAAGAAACGCTTTGCCGGCTTCACGGTCGACGATCCCGATATCGTGCTGGTCGGGCGCGAGACGATTTTGCGCAATGGCGAACCGGTCGGCTATCTCACCAGCGGCGGTTATGGCTACACGCTGGCTAAGAACATCGGCTATGGCTATGTCCGCAACGCCGATGGCGTCAGCGACGATTTTCTCAGCTCAGGGGACTATGAGCTGGTGGTCGCGATGGAACGGACGCCGGCCAACATTCATCTCGAACCGATGTACGATTCTTCGATGAGCAGGATCAAGGCGTAGACGAAACCTGGATTAGCTCACACGGAGTACAAGGCCGCGGCTGGGCACGGTGTCAGCCTCGCCCGGCATCGAAACATAAGGCGCAGTCTCCTCGGCACGAACGACCCTGACCTCAGCCTCGAGCGCAGCGATGCGATCGGCAAAGCCGGCGTTCCACAGCGTGTTCTTGATGGTCAGCACGATGACGCCACCGGGACGGCAGACGCGGATCAGTTCGTCCAGCCCCTCGGCGCCGACATGGCCGGAGGTGAAAACGCCGGCCGAGACGATGCCGGCATAGGCATTGTCGGCAAAGGGCAGTGGCCCGCCGAGCGCCAGGCAATGCAGCGCCGAATAGACGCCCTTTGCCGCCGCTTTAGACAGCATGCCTTGCGAAATATCGAGCGCTTCGACCTGGGGATAGCCGGTGATGGCCAGCCACTCGCCGATCAGCCCGGTGCCGGCGCCTGCGTCGAGAAGCGGTGCGGCGCCGCGCGGCAGATGGCGGGCCAGCAGGGCCAGGCAGATCGTCGGATGGCGGTAGCCGGCGGCCGACATGTCGGCATCGTAGGTTTCCGACCAACTGTCATAGATCGCGGCGACGTCCTCGGGCCGTTGCGCCGCATAGGCGGCGCCAAGCCCGCCATGATCCTTGTTGCCCGCCATGGCTGTTTCTCCGCCAGCTCGCTGCTCACCCTCGATCGGGATGATAGCCAAACGGCGAAAACTGTGGAACCGTTGTCGCAAGAAATAACACGCCAGGGGCAACAGGCATGGGGACCGACGAGGCACGCGCAACACTTGCGGCGATTCCGGCATTGGCGGGCTATGACGGACCGCTGGAGCGGCTCGGCGGGATGACCAATCTCGTCTTTCGGGCCGGCGATATCTGCCTGCGTATCCCCGGCAAAGGCACGGAGGAATATATCAACCGCGCCAATGAAGCGGTGGCGGCGCGTGAGGCGGCCAAAGCCGGCGTCAGCCCCGAAGTGCTGCATGTCGACCCTGCGACAGGCGTGCTGGCGAGCCGCTTCGTTGCCGGCGCCGTGACGATGTCGCCGGAAAAATTCAAGCTGCGCGCCGGCAGCCCGGCCCGCGCCGGCGAAGCCTTCCGCAGGCTGCACGCGTCCGGTGCGGTGTTTCCGTTCCGCTTCGAGCTGTTTGCAATGATCGACGACTATCTCAAGGTCTTGTCGACCAAGGACGTCGCCTTGCCGCCGGGCTACCACGACGTGGTGCGCGAATCCGGCACCGTGCGTGCCGCCCTTGCTGCCCATAGACTGCCGATTGCCGCCTGCCATTGCGATCCACTGTGCGAGAATTTTCTCGATACGGGCGAGCGGATGTGGATCATCGACTGGGAATATTCGGGGATGAATGACCCGCTCTGGGACCTCGGCGACCTCTCGGTCGAAGGCCGGTTCGACACCACGCAAGAGGAAGAGATGATGCGCGCCTATTTCGGCGGCGAGGCAAAACCGGCCGAGCGCGGCCGCGTCGTTATCTACAAGGCGATGTGCGACCTGTTGTGGACGTTGTGGGGGCTGATCCAGCTTGCCAACAACAACCCGGTCGAGGACTTCCGCGCCTATGCCGACGGCCGCTTCGCCCGTTGCAAGGCGCTGATGGAAACGCCTGAGTTTTCACGGCATCTGGCGGCGGTGCGCCAAGGTTAGGTCAATTCACGCCTTTCGGCACGTTCTCTGGCGGCACGACTGTTTCGACCACCTTCTGGCGGTGGAAGATGAACAGGCCGGCGAGCACGACGATGGCCGAGCCGATCAGGATGCGCGGTCCCGGCACGTCGCCGAAGAAGGCCAGGCCGAAGATCACCGCCCATAGAAGGAGGCTGTAGTGCAGCGGCGCCAGCGTCGAGGCAGGGGCCAGTTTCAGCGCCCTGGTAATCATCAGATGCGCGCTGCAGGAGACGATGCCGAGCAGGAGCATGGCGCCGAAATCGAGTGCCGACGGCGCCTTCCAGGCGCCGATGGTCATCACGGCGCCAACCAGCAGCGTGCCGATCGTCTGCCATGTGACCAACGTGGTGTCGCTGGTGCCGCGCAGGCGGCGGCTGAGGATGATGGCGAAGGCGAAGGCAATGCTGCCGACCAGTGCGAACAGCGAGGACTGCGAGAACGCCGCCGAAGAGGGCTTCAAGATGATCAGCACGCCGCAGAAGCCGACCAGGATGGCGGCCCAGCGGCGCCAGCCGACCTTTTCGCCGAGCAGGAAATGCGACAGCGCCGCCACATAGATCGGCCCGGCCATGTAGAAGCTCATCACGTCGGCAAGCGGCAGATAGACGACAGCGGCATAGAACAGCGCCGTGTCCACCGTGGTCGCCAGCACGCGCAGAATCTGGAGGACCGGCCGCTCCATCCGGAACAGTCTGCCGGCGCCCTGGTTGGCGATCATCGGGCCGAGCACGATGAAGGCGCCGATCGATCGGATCAGCACCACCTGGCCGACCGAGAAGCTGGCGACCAGCCATTTGCCCATCGCGTCGTTCAGCGCGAACATGAAGTCGCCGGCCAGCATCAAAAGGATGCCGGCCAAAAGCACGTTCCTGATGGTAAAGGTGCGGACGAGCGACTGGGCCATGCGGCTCCCTAGCTGCAAGCGGCCGCTTTGACGAGGCAAATCGGTAAGACCAGCGGCGGAATCGGCTGTTTCTACGCAGTTTTGTGCCGCCGGTTCACCTGTCCGGGACGGCCGGCGATCGACAGCCGTGTCTCCTGCTTCGTGCGCTCGGCCACCACCTTGCCCCTGGCGACGACGCACAGCCGTTCGGCACGTAACCTCAAGGCTTCGATCGGATTGCCGGCATCGAGGATGACGAAGCTGGCGCGCTTGCCCACGGCAAGGCCGAGATGATCGAGGCCCATGATGGCGGCGTTGACATTGGTGACCATGTCGAAGCAGCGTGCCATGTCGGCAGGGCTCGACATCTGAGCGACGTGAAGCCCCATGAAGGCGACGTCGAGCATGTCGGCGGTGCCCAGCGAATACCAGGGGTCGAGAACGCAATCCTGGCCCCAACCGACGCGGATGCCGAGCGCCAGCATCTCCTTCACCCGGGTCATTCCGCGCCGTTTGGGAAACGTGTCGTGGCGGCCCTGCAGCATGATGTTGATCAGCGGATTGGGGATCGCCGACACACCGGCCTCGGCAATCAGCGGCAGGAGCTTGGAGGCGTAATAATTGTCCATCGAGTGCATTGAAGTCAGGTGCGAGCCGGCCACCTTGCCCTGAAGGCCAAGGCGGTGGGTCTCATAGGCAAGCTGCTCGATGTGGCGCGACAGCGGATCGTCGGTCTCGTCGCAATGCAGGTCGACCATCAGCCCGCGCTTAGCCGCGATTTCGCACAATTCGGTCACCGAGCGCGTGCCGTCGGCCATGGTGCGTTCGAAATGCGGGATGCCGCCGACGATGTCGACGCCCATGTCGAGCGCGCGCAGCGTGTTCTGGCGCGCCGTCGGCGAACGGTAGAAGCCATCCTGCGGGAAGGCTACCAGTTGCAGATCGATATAGGGCGCGACAATCTTCTTGACGTCGAGCAGCGCCTCGACCGCCAGCAGCCGGTCGTCGCAGACATCGACATGGGTACGGATGGCGAGCAGGCCCATCGAGACCGCCCAGTCGCAATAGGCGAGCGCCCGCTCGCGCACCGCGTCATGGGTCAAGAGCGGCTTCAGTTCGCCCCACAGCGAAATGCCTTCCAGCAGCGTGCCCGAAGCGTTGATGCGTGGAATGCCGTAGGACAGCGTGGCGTCCATATGGAAATGCGGATCGACGAAGGGCGGCGAGATCAGATTGCCACGGGCGTCGATCGCCGTGCCGGCGCTGACATGCAGTTCGGACTCGATGGCGACGATCGTCTCGCCGATGATGCCTAGGTCGGCGACGGTGCCGTCGGGCAGCGTTCCGCCGCGCACAACAAGATCGAAATCCATCTGTCGTCATCTCCCTGCAGATCAGTCGCCGCAATCGTGGCGCAAAAGACACCGTGCCGCAGCCGATTGTCTCCGCGACAGCGAAAGGTTCCATCCGGTCACAACTCGCTCTATAAGCCGCCTTTCGCCCCGGTGGCGAATCCGAAATTCGTCAGTCAGTCATGGGATCGGCCATTTGTTTCGCTTCTTCCGTTCGACGGAAAACCAGCGCCTTATCGCAAGGCTTTTGCGGGAATCCTTTCACGCACATAGATTTGGCTACGCTGCGGCCATTCTGTCGATGCTGGTGGTGGCGGCAACGACAGCAGCCAGCGCCTATATGCTGCGCGAAATCACCAATGAATTCGTGGTTTACAAGAGGATTGGGCAGGTCAATCTGATCGCGGCGGCGACCGGAGCGATTTTCATTCTCAAGGGCTTCGCAAACTTCATCCAGGCCTACTTCATGAGCAGGGTCGGCAATGCCATCATCGCCGACCGGCAGCGCAAGATCTATGACAGCATTCTCGCGCAAGGCATCGAATTCTATCATTCGACCTCTTCGTCCGAACTGATTTCGCGCATGACGAACAATGCCCAGGCCGCGCGCAGCGTGCTCGACCAAATCGTCACGTCCTATGTTCGCGACCTGGTGACGCTGGCTGCGCTGGTGGGTGTGATGGTCTGGCAGCAGCCGGCGCTGTCCCTGATCTGTCTGGTGATCGGGCCGATCGCCATTTACGGCGTCAATCGTATCCTCAAGCGCGTCCGAAAAATTGCCTCGCAAGAATTCCGTTCGCTCGGCCAGATCGTGCAGGTGATGCAGGAAACGGCGATCGGCGTGCGCGTCGTCAAATCCTTCGGTCTCGAAGGCGCCATGCGCAAGCGCATGTACAAGGCCGTGTCGGACGTGGAGAGCCGCGCCAACAACATCGCCACGCTGGAGGCCGCCACCAGCCCGGTTATGGAAACGCTTGCGGGGCTGGCCATCGCTGGCGCCGTTTTTGTCAGCGGCTTCCTGGTTCTGGGCGGCGGCGGTCAGATGCCGGGCAACATCATGGCCTTCATCGCGGCGCTGCTGTTGGCCTATGAGCCGGCCAAGCGCCTGGCCCGCGTACGCATCTCGCTTGAAACCGGCATTGTCGGCGTGCGCATGATGTTCCAGCTCGCCGACCGGCCGCTGACGCTGGCCGAAAAGCCGGACGCAAAGCCGCTGCGGGCCGGGCCGGGCGAGATCCATTTCGACAATGTCAGCTTCGCCTACCCCGAAAGCGCGCCGGTGTTCGAGGGACTGGACCTGACGCTTGCCGCCGGCAAGATGACGGCGCTGGTCGGACCCTCGGGCAGCGGCAAGTCGACCATCCTCAACCTGATCATGCGCATGTACGACCCGCAGAGCGGCAGGGTGATGTTCGACGGGCAGGACATTTCTTGTGCCACGCTCACCTCGGTGAGGGAAAAGATCGCCTATGTCAGCCAGGACACGTTCCTGTTTGCCGGCACGATCATGCACAACATCAGGCTCGGGCGCGAGGGCGCCACGGACGAGGAAGTAATGGCCGCCGCAAGGGCCGCCAATGCACATGACTTCATCAGCGCCCAGGCGAAAGGCTACGACACGGATGTCGGCGAGAATGGCGCGCTGCTGTCAGGCGGCCAGCGCCAGCGCATCTCGATCGCACGCGCCATGCTGCGCAATGCCGAAATCCTGCTTCTGGACGAGGCGACCAGCGCACTCGACGCCGAATCCGAGGCGCTTTTCCGCGACGCGCTGCAGCAGCTGACGGTCGGGCGCACCACCATCGTCATTGCCCACCGCCTGTCGACCGTGCACCAGGCCGACACGATCGTGGTGCTGGAGGCCGGCAAGGTGGTGGAAAGCGGCGCGCATCGCACGCTGCTCAACCAGGGCGGGCTGTATCAGAAGCTTTACGAATATCAGCTGATGCCGTGAGCTTTACCCTCCCCCTTGTGGGGAGGGTCGCTGCGCAGCAGCGGGGTGGGGGTCGGCGCCGCACCCCCTCACTGCGGCACGTGCCTCACCGCGCCCTTGTCTGCGCTGGTGGCGAAGGCGGCGTAAGCGCGCAGCGCGGTCGTCACCTTGCGCTTGCGCTTTTCCTCGGGCTTCCAGGCCATGGCGCCCTTCGCCTCCATGGCCGCGCGGCGCGCGTCGAGTTCAGCGTCGCTGACAGCAAGCCGGATCGTGCGGTTGGGGATGTCGATCTCGATCGTATCGCCTTCCTGCACCAGTCCGATCGTGCCGCCTTCCGCTGCTTCGGGCGAGGCATGGCCGATCGACAGGCCTGATGTGCCGCCTGAGAAGCGGCCGTCGGTGACCAGCGCGCAGGCTTTGCCGAGGCCTTTCGACTTCAGATAGCTGGTGGGGTAGAGCATTTCCTGCATGCCGGGGCCGCCACGCGGCCCTTCATAGCGGATGACGACGACATCGCCGGCCTTGATTTCGTTGGACAGGATCGCCTTCACCGAAGCGTCCTGGCTTTCGAACACGCGGGCCGGGCCGGTGAACTTCAGGATCGACTCGTCAACGCCGGCCGTCTTCACGATGCAGCCGTCGAGCGCCAGATTGCCTTTCAGCACGGCAAGACCGCCGTCTTTCGAGAACGGCGTCTCGGCTGAGCGGATGACGCCCTTCTCGCGGTCGAGGTCGAGCTCGTCCCAGCGGCGGTCCTGGCTGAAGGCGACCTGTGTCGGCACGCCACCCGGAGCGGCGAGGAAGAAATCGCGGACGCTCTGGCTCGAGGTGCGGGAGATGTCCCAATGGTCGAGCGCTTCGCCGAGGCTTGCCGTATGCACCGTCGGCAGGTTGCGGTTGAGCAGCCCGGCATTGTCGAGCTGGCCGAGGATCGCCATGATGCCGCCGGCACGATGGACATCTTCCATATGCACGTCGGACTTGGCCGGTGCGACCTTGCACAGCACCGGAACGCGGCGTGACAGCCGGTCGATGTCTTCCATGGTGAAATCGACCTCGCCCTCATGGGCGGCGGCCAGGATATGCAGCACGGTGTTGGTCGAGCCGCCCATGGCGATATCGAGCGTCATGGCGTTCTCGAAGGCGCCTTTGGAGGCGATGCTGCGCGGCAGTGCCGACTCATCATCCTGCTCGTAGTAGCGCTGGGCGAGATCGACGATGAGATGGCCGGCCTCGACGAACAGCCGCTTGCGGTCGGCGTGGGTTGCCAGGGTCGAGCCGTTGCCGGGTAGCGACAGGCCGAGCGCCTCGGTCAGGCAATTCATCGAATTGGCGGTGAACATGCCGGAGCACGAGCCGCAGGTCGGGCAGGCCGAGCGTTCGATGACCTTGACGTCCTCGTCGGAGATCTTGTCGTCGGCGGCGGCAACCATGGCGTCGACCAGGTCGAGCGCTTGTGTCTTGCCGGCGAGCACCACCTTGCCGGCTTCCATCGGCCCCCCGGAGACGAAGACGCTTGGGATATTGAGGCGCAAGGAGGCCATCAGCATGCCGGGCGTGATCTTGTCGCAATTGGAGATGCAGACCATGGCATCGGCGCAATGCGCGTTGACCATATATTCGACCGAGTCCGCGATCAGCTCGCGCGACGGCAGCGAATAGAGCATGCCGTCATGGCCCATGGCGATGCCGTCATCGACGGCGATGGTGTTGAATTCCTTGGCGACGCCGCCGGCCTTCTCGATCTCGCGCGCCACCAGCTGGCCAAGGTCTTTCAGATGGACATGACCCGGCACAAACTGGGTGAAGGAATTGACCACCGCGATGATCGGCTTGCCGAAGTCCGAATCCTTCATGCCGGTGGCGCGCCACAGGCCGCGGGCGCCGGCCATGTTGCGGCCGTGGGTGGTGGTGCGGGAGCGATAGGCAGGCATGAATTTTCCTTGGCTGGCTGGCTGCGCTCAACGCGGAGCGTGGCGGCGCTGGATTTGGATCGCAGGGTTTATAGACCGGCAAGTATGGTCTGGCCACATTTTTGCAATGCGCCAGAGTCTCGCTGAAATCAGGGTTTCGAAAAAGATTGCCGGCCAGTGTCGGATCGCTAGCCCGGCATCCGTCCTTGGGACGACGGCAAGGGAATGGCACCATTTCAATAAGTCAGCCGCTTCACCTGTAACCGCAACCAAACACCCGAGGAGCATGACATGCAAAAGATCACCACCTGCCTGTGGTTCGATGGCCAGGCCGAAGAGGCGATGAATTTCTACGTCTCCATCTTCAAGAATTCGAAGGTGCTGAGCGTGCTGCGTTGGCCCGAAGGCCATGCCGATGCCGGCAAGGCGCTGGTGACCACGTTCGAACTCGACGGCGTGCAGTTCCAGGCACTCAACGGCGGACCGCAATTCAAGTTCAACGAGGCGATGTCACAGTCGATCGACTGCAAGACCCAGGAAGAGGTCGATTATTTCTGGGACAAGCTCATCGAAGGCGGCGGCGAACCGTCGCAATGCAGCTGGCTGAAGGACAAGTTCGGCGTCTCCTGGCAAGTCGTGCCGGAGCAACTGCCGCGCCTGCTTCTGGATCCGGACCGGGCCAAGGCCGGGCGGGTGATGTCGGCGATGATGCAGATGAGCAAGATCGATATTGCCAAGATCGAGGAAGCTGCGGAGGGGTGAGAAGGGGTCCGCGTAGCGGACGAAAAGCCAATTGCTTGGCTTTTCGAGCTTCGAACGCCCTGAGCCATGCGAAGGGCCGGCGCGCGTTGGAGCCAATTGACCCTTCAACGTCGGCGCTGCCCCTCATCCGCCCTTCGGGCACCTTCTCCCCGTAAGCGGGCAGAAGGAAAAGGGGCGCCTTAGGCCGCCTTGTCGCGGACCTGGTAGTCCTTGACGGTTGCGAAGCGGATCGCCTTCCAGCGTTCGGCTTCGTAGTTCAGCGAGAAGGCGTGCTGGGCCAGAAACACCGGGTCGTTGTCGAGGTCGCGGGCGATGTCGCCGCGATGCGCCTCAATGAAGCGAAGCGTTTCGGCCTTGTCGTCGGCAGAGATCCAGCGGCAGACCGAGAAGCGCGACATTTCGAATTCGACCGGCAGCGTGTATTCGAAATTCAGCCTTTCCTTCAAGACGTCGAGCTGCAGCGCGCCGACAACGCCGACGATGGCCGG
The DNA here is from genome assembly GCF_040323635.1 of Mesorhizobium sp. M0037. Taxonomy (NCBI): domain Bacteria; kingdom Pseudomonadati; phylum Pseudomonadota; class Alphaproteobacteria; order Hyphomicrobiales; family Phyllobacteriaceae; genus Mesorhizobium; species Mesorhizobium sp. M0037. Next base: position 267,566 of record NZ_JAMYVB010000004.1, read on the forward strand.
CGAGCCGTCTTCCGGCGAAAACAGCTGCACGACGCCTTCCTCGGCCATCTGGTGCAGCGCTTCCTTGAGTTTTTTCGCCTTCATCGCGTCGCCGAGGCGCACACGGCGCAGGATTTCCGGCGCGAAGTTAGGTACGCCGCGGAACAGTATCTCCTCGCCTTCGGTCAGCGTATCGCCGATACGCAGCGTGCCGTGGTTGGGAATGCCGACGACATCGCCGGCAAACGCTTCGTCGGCGGTGACGCGGGTGCGAGCGAAGAAGAACTGCGGTGCCGACAGGCTCATCGGCTTGCCGGTGCGCACCAGCTTGGCCTTCATGCCGCGCTCGAGCTTGCCCGAACAGACGCGCACGAAGGCGATGCGGTCGCGATGGTTGGGGTCCATATTGGCCTGGATCTTGAACACGAAGGACGTCATCTTCTCCTCCGTCGCCTCGACCTTGCGGGTGTCTGCCTCCTGCGCGCGCGGCGGCGGGCCGAAGGCGCCGAGCGCCTCGATCAGGTCGCGCACGCCGTAATTGCGCAGCGCCGAGCCGAAATAGACCGGTGTCAGATGGCCTTCGCGGAAGGCGTCGATGTCGAGCGGGCGGCAGGCTTCGCGCGCGAGCTCCAGCTCCTCTATGAAGGCCTCGCGCTCGTTTTCCGGCAACAGGCCGGCGACGCGGTTGGAATCGGGACCATCGACCGGCGTGCGGTCTTTCTCTGCATCGCCCTTGCGCACCGCATTCAGCGCCAGGTGATAGGTGCCGGCAAAAGTCTTGCCGCGGCCGATCGGCCAGGTGATGGGGGCAGTGTCCAGCGCCAGCTTCTGCTCGATCTCGTCCAAAATCTCGAAGGGGTCGCGGCTTTCGCGGTCCATCTTGTTGATGAAGGTGATGATGGGGATATCGCGCAGCCGGCAGACCTCGAACAGCTTCAGCGTGCGCGGCTCGATGCCCTTGGCGGCGTCGATGACCATGACGGCCGAGTCCACCGCCGACAGCGTGCGGTAGGTGTCGTCGGCAAAATCCTCGTGGCCGGGCGTATCGAGCAGGTTGAAGACATTGTCCTCGTATTCGAAGGTCATCACCGAGGTGACGACCGAAATGCCGCGCTCGCGCTCGATCTTCATCCAGTCGGACCGCGTCTGGATGCGGTCCTTCTTGGCCTTGACCTCGCCCGCAAGCTGGATGGCGCCGCCGAACAGCAGCAGCTTTTCGGTGAGCGTCGTCTTGCCGGCGTCTGGGTGGGCGATGATCGCGAAAGTGCGGCGGCGCGATACCGCCTGTTCGATGTCTTCAGCCAATTTCTGGAATCCTGTCTGTGGCGCGGGCTTCTAGCAGCGCATTGCTGGCCTGTCGACAGTTTCGGGCCGGCAGGCCGACCACACTTGAGCTTGAATCGTTACGGTGGCATCAGAGGAGCCCATTCTGAGAGGTCCGGTATGAGCAGCGCTAAAGAAGTCATCGTCATCGGCGCCGGCATTATCGGGGCGTCCATCGCCTGGCACCTGACCAAGGCCGGGGCGCGGGTGACTGTGATTTCCGATAGTGGTGCCGGCGGCGTCGCCACGCCAAACTCCTTTGCCTGGATCAACGCCAGCTGGGGCAATCCCGAAATCTATTTCCGGCTGCGCATCCGTGCGATGGCCGAATGGAAGCGGCTGGCAAACGAGCTGCCCGGCCTGCCGCTCGCCTGGTGCGGCGGGCTGTGCTGGGATCTGCCGGCCGACAGGCTCGAAGCCTACGCGGCTGAGCACGCTTCCTGGGGTTACGGCATCGAACGCGTCGACGCCGGGCGCGTAGCGCAAATCGAGCCCAATCTCGTCGAGCCGCCGGAATTCGCTGTCTATGTCGCGGAAGAAGGCGTGGCCGAACCGGTCGCAGCGGCCAAGGCGCTGCTGGCCGACGCAGAACGGCAAGGTGCGCGCGTTCTCTCCAGTTCTGTAACCGCACTTGTCCAGACCGATGGCAGGATTGCCGGTGTCGATACATCGCATGGGCTGATGCCAGCCGAAGAGGTGGTGATCGCAGCCGGTGTCGGGGCGCCCGATATTGCCGCTACCGTCGGCATCAAGCTGCCGATCGAGACGCCGCCCGGTCTGATCGTCCACTCGCAGCCCTACAAGAAGCTCCTCAACGGGCTGGTGCATGCCGAAAAGCTGCATATGCGCCAGACGGCGGAGGGCCGCATCATCGCCGGCTCGGATTTCGCGGGGAGCGATCCCGGTGAGAATCCCGACGCCACGGCGCGCGAGCTGTTTGCAGCAATGAAGGCGGCCTTGCGCGGCGCCGACGAACTGGAATTCGATTTCCACACGGTTGGCTACCGGCCGACGCCGATCGACGGCTTTCCGATCATCGGCCGCGCCGAGGGCACGGAAGGTCTCTATGTCGCCGTCATGCATTCCGGCATAACGCTGGCGCCCGCGGTCGGGCTGTTCGCCACGCGCGAAATTCTCGACGGCGAGCGTGATCCGCTGCTGACGCCTTATGGGTTGGGTCGGTTTGCTCAGTAGCCCGGCGGACGCTTGAAGCCGCCGGTCAGCGCTTCGATCGCCTTGGCGATGCCGAGCAGCCGCGATTCCGACCAGCGCTTGCCGACCAGTTGCAGGCCGATAGGCAGGCCGTCGCGGTCTTGCCCGCAGGGCAGCGAGAGTGCCGGATGGCCGGAATAATTGAAGACCGCGCCATAGGCCGGTAGCATCCAATAGCTTTGCTCCTTGCCGTCGACTTCGATCGGCGTGCCGGGCTCACAATGCGCGAAGGCCGTGGTCATGGCGACCGGGCACAGCAAGGCATCGCAGGTTTCGAAGAACCTGTCCCAGGCCAGGATCGAGCGGTCGCGGCGAGCGAGCGCCTCGAACCAATTGGTGATCGGCGTTGGCTGCTCCGGCGGTTCGGGCTGCGCTGCCTCCAGCATCATGCCGATCAGATCGCCGCCCTGCTCCAGATCGTCATGCAGATCGATCTCAGGCAAGTTCGCTTCTTCCACAATCACCCCTGCTGATTGCAACCGCTTGGCCAGGCTTTCGGCGGCGACAGCGATTTCGCCAGCCACCGGAAAGCCGGTGATGGACGGCGCCACGGCGATGCGCAATGTCTTGAGGTCTAGCCTGAGCATGGCCTCTACGGGCACCGGCGCGAGGTCCGTGTCTGCTCCGTCCGGGCCGGCGATGATTTTGTAGATCAGCGCAAGATCCTCCACGCTGCGCGCCAGCGGGCCGAGGCAGGACATCAGCCGCACGCTACGCGCCGCGCCGTTCGGATCGGGGAAGGCGCCGGCCAGGGACACGCGGTGCTCGGTCGGTTTCAACCCGTAGACGCCGCAAAAAGCCGACGGCAGGCGGATCGAATCCTGCATGTCGGTGCCGACATCGAACGGCGTCATGCCGGCCGCCACCGCTGCCGCTGCGCCACCGCTGGACCCGCCTGACGTGCGCGATCGGTTCCACGGATTGCTGGTGCGACCGAACAGCGGATTGTCCGATTGCCAGTCGCCCAGCATCGTCGCGACATTGGTCTTTCCAATCAGGATGCCGCCTGCGGCTTTCAATCGGGCGACGACCGGGCTGTCTGCCTTTGCCACATAGTCGGCGAATGGTGCGAAACCAACCGTGGTCTTCATATCAGCGGTTTGGTGCATGTCCTTCAACGTGAAAGGCACGCCATGCAGCGGTCCGAGCGCATCGCCGCGCGCCTGCACCGCGTCGGCTTGTTTCGCGCGCTCGCGGGCGCCTTCCCGATCGAGATTGACGACCGCGTTGACCGCCTCGCTGTGTCGGTCGATTTGGGTCAGATGGGCGTCCAGAGCTTCGACGGCGGAGATCTTTCGCGCCGCGATTGCGGCGGCGAGATCGATGGTCGAGGAAAAGGCGAGGTCCATGATTGCTCCGGCTGCTGCCAAACGTATCGCGGTTAAAAACCAAGTTCAGCATTCGGAGATCATCGGCGCTTGATCAAAATTGCGCTTGCCGGTCGGTTGAGGTTGGCGCTCTACGGCGCCCCCCTCTGTCCTGCCGGACATCTCCCCCACTTTGGGGGGCGATTGGCAGCTTTGGCTTCGGCGCCCCTTTTCCTGCGTTGAAAATTGGCGAAGGCCGCCGTGACCTCCAATCTCCCCCCTCGTGGGGGAGATGTCCGGCAGGACAGAGGGGGGCGCGAAGGAGTGCGGCTTAGACTAGGGCCTAGACGACCAGTGCCAGCCTTGCCACAGCCGGCACGAACGGCCGAATGCTCATCCCATCGCCAGTGATCGTGACAAAACTCGCGGGCGGGATGGCCTGCCATTCCCCGCCCTCGCGATCGAAAGGCTCCGACACGATGCAACGGCCGGCATTGCGCACCGACGTGTACAGCGTCGGCGCGTGATCGTCGCTGGCATAGCGCACGGCATACAGCGCCTTTCCATCCGAAAAGGCCGCAGTCAGTTTCAAGGCTGGCTCCAGACCGGCGCGGCGCGATGCCTCGATGACGCGGGCGGTGGCGCGCGATACTGCCCCTTGCGGGTCGCCAGCAAGACCCTCGTCGATCATCAGCAGGAAAAACAATTCGGAATCGGTGGTGCCCTCGCGCTGGTCGAAGACGGCGTCAGAGAGCGAGTTCTCCAGCGCGCGGCGGATCTTTTCGAAGCCGCCGATCTGGCCGTTGTGCATGAACGACCAGCTGCCGGAGATGAAGGGATGGCAGTTCATGCGGCTGGTGGCGCCGCCGGTCGACGCCCTGACATGGGCGAGGAACAGGCCGGATTTGATCTGCCGGCATAGGCTTTTCAGATTGGGATCCGACCAGGCCGGCAGGATGTCGCGGTAGAGGCCGGGCTCGGGCCGGTCGCCATACCAGGCAAGGCCGAAACCGTCGCCATTGGTCGGCGACTTGGCTTCCTGGGCGCAATGGCTCTGGGCGATCAGCGAGTGGCAAGGCGCGGTGACGACGTCTTCGAGGAAGACCGCTTCACCCAGATAGGCCGCCCATCGGCACATGGCTTCTAACCAATCCTAGGCGCGATCCAAGAGAGCCTGGGGCTCCTTGACCGCGTGCGAGCCTCTGTTGTGCGTCCGCTCGTAGAGTTCGCGAACGATTCGGCTTGCCGTAGTTTCGAAGAGAAACGGCAAGAAAGCGTGAACGAGTGCCGCACCAGCGGCCATCAGGAGGCGCGAGCAGAACCAGGCGGCAAAGGCCATATGGCTGAAATAGGTCTCGCCCACCTTGGCCGGGTGAGAGGTGAACAGCTTCGAAAACAGCGTCGTCATGGTGATCCCTCCTGCCGGGATAAGCCCCCGATGTGGGTATCCTGCCACGGGGTAAAGGTTCATCGGTCTCAATTTGTCCTTGTCTAACGCCGTGGTTCGGGACATTCATCCCAACATGGCGCTTGAATTTGATGAAATCGACCGAAGATTGCTGGCCGAGCTGCAACGCGACGGCACACTGTCGGTCGATCAGCTCTCCGAAAAAGTGTCGCTGTCGCGCAACGCCTGCTGGCGCCGGGTCAAGCGGCTGGAAGAGGACGGCGTCATCACCGGGCGGGTGGCGCTGGTCGATGCCGACAAGCTCGGGCTCGGGCTTTCGGTGTTCATCCTGATCCGCACGTCCAATCATGACCCGGACTGGCTGCAGAAGTTTCGGGCGGCGGTGACCGGTTTTCCCGAGATCACCGGAGTCTATCGCATGTCCGGCGATCTCGACTACGTGCTGCGCGCCCGCGTCGCTGACATGAAGGCCTATGACCGGCTCTATCAGCGGCTGATCGCCAAGGTGGCGCTGTCGGACGTTTCGGCCTCCTTCGTCATGGAGGAGATCAAGGAGACGACGGTCGTTCCGGTGGAATTGCGCTAGGTCACACTGACGCCCGAAAGAAAGCCGTTGATAGGCCTGCGGACGAGTTGACCGAATCGCCGTTCGCGCCGATAGGATCGATTTTATGCGCGCAGCCCTCCACAATTCCTCCGTCATCGGTCCAACCGTCGGCTTCGTCAGGTTGCCGCATGGCGATGGACTTCCCCTTCCCGCTTACGAAAGCACCGGCGCCGCCGGCATGGATCTGCGCGCCGCGGTGCCGGAAGACCGGCCGCTGCTGATCCTGCCTGGCAAGCGCGCCTTGGTGCCGACCGGTCTGATCCTGGAAATTCCCGAAGGAATGGAAGGCCAGGTGCGGCCGCGCTCCGGCCTTGCCTTCAAGCATGGGCTGACCGTCCTCAATTCACCAGGCACGGTCGACAGCGACTATCGCGGCGAGGTTAAGGTGCTGCTGGTCAACCTCGGCGACGAGGATTTCGCGGTGACGCGCGGCATGCGCATTGCCCAGATCGTCTTTGCCGCGGTGACGCAGGTGACGGTTGAGGAGCGCTCGCTGGCCGGCGCCACGACGCGCGGCGCGGGCGGGTTCGGATCGACCGGCACCGCCTGAATGAGCATACCGAAACTGGTCATCTTCGACTGCGACGGAATCCTGGTCGACACCGAGAACCTTGCCAACCGGCGGCTTGCCGAGTGGTTTGTTGCCGCCGGTTATCCCACCACATTCGGATATTGCCGCAAATATTTTTCCGGCCGCAGCATGGCTTCGGTGCAGAAGGAAATCGAAGAGACGACCACGGTGCGGCTCGGCGCCGATTTCGTCGATCGCTGGAATGCCGGCCTGCCCGATCTGTTTGCGCATGGCGTCGAGGCGATCCCCTATGTGCGCGACTTCATCGAGGCGGTTCGCGCGGCCGGCATTCCCTATTGCGTCGCCACTTCCGCGCGTATCTCGAAGATGCACATCACGCTCGGCCAGACCGGGCTGCTGCCGCTGTTCGAGCATGCCATGTTCTCTTCGACCATGGTCAGCCGCGGCAAGCCATTCCCGGACCTGTTCCTGCATGCGGCAAAGACCATGGGCTTTGCGCCCGCCGACTGCATCGTCATCGAGGACAGCGTTGCCGGCACGCAGGCCGGCATTGCCGCCGGCATGCGTGTCTATTCCTATCGTGGCGATCCCTATTCCGACCGCGATGGCCTGGCCAGCGCCGGCGGCGTCCTGTTCGACGACATGCGCGAACTTGCCGGGCTGGTGCCGATCCACTGAAGCTGTGTTAGGTTCCGCGCGGCCAGCCTGAGGCGCCCATGCCAACGAACCTGCTTCGCTCCATCCTAAAGCGTTTCACCGTTTCATGGAAACGGCGAACCGCTCTATCTTCTTGTTTTGTTGCAATTTCCGGCCGGAAAACCGCACACACTTTTCCTGAAATTGCTCTAGCGCTTGTGCTGCTGCCGTGGCTTTGGACCGCAGCCGGCGCGCAAGCCGTCAGCTTCCCGGAATTCGCCGGCGCCATCCCCGGCCACATGAATGTGACCTATCTGGACCTCGCAAGGATGGTCATTCCCGGCCTCGCAGGTGACAGCAACGGTTTCTACCGGGGTGGATTGCCGATCGAGATGGGCCACATCGAGGGACCGGATGACGGCGGTTCGCCGCCTGAGACATCGGGTCTCTCCAACGCCGGCGTGCTCGCCATCAAGGCCGGGGGTAAGGACCGGCTGGCGATGCTCTACGACCTCGGCGACTCTCCCGACAGCGCCGAAGGCTATGCCGTGCTGGCGCTCTACGACATCACAGACAAGCCGAAGCTGCTCGACGCCGTCAATGTCGCGCTCGACCGCGGCACCTATTTCCGTGAACCGGGCAAGCTTTCCGTTGGGCCGAACGACGACATCGTGATCACCATGAGCGCGCATTTCAATTCAAGCCAAAACTACGCGATCACGCCGCTGATCATGGTGCGCGACGACAAATTCCAACTGATCGACATGATCTTCACCTTCGATGAGAACCTGTGCGCCTACAGCCGCAAGCAGGACGTTGCTTTCCAGACGATCGCTGACGGGCAGCCTTATGCCGCAGTCAAAGTGACGGTGACCGACGCCACGGTGCTCAACGGCGAGAGCTGCGACGGCCAGCCGCCCAAGCCTGAAGCCCACGCAATTTCCGTTACCTATCATTGGGACAAGAAGACGTTGCACTACGTCAGGGATTCCGACGCGCTGGACAGATTGGCAGGAGAGAACGCCAAACGCTTCTGAGCCAACCGCATTCGTTTGCCCGGTGCATTTCTGCACGATAGAATCTGCCGATATTCCGCATCTGAAGGGAGCACTCATGGACAAGGGCAAGATCTTTCGCGACCTGCACGCCTCGACCTTCGTCATGCCCAACCCCTGGGATGTCGGCACGACCAAGCTCCTGGCCTCCTTCGGCTTCAAGGCGCTGGCGACGACCAGCGCCGGTTTTGCCTTCTCGCGCGGCCTGCCCGATGGCGCAGTGACCTTCGAGGCGATGATCCACCATTGCCGCGAGCTGACGGCGGCAACCAGCCTGCCGGTGTCGGCCGATCTCGAGAAAGGCAAGGGCGACAGCGCGACGAGTGCCGCCGAGACGGTTTTTGCGGCCGAAGCGGCAGGTCTCGCCGGCTGCTCGATCGAGGACCATACCGGCGATCCCGACAAGCCCATCTATGAGTTTTCACACGCCGTCGAGCGCGTTGCAGCTGCTGCTGAAGCCGCACGGGCGCTCAAGCATGATTTCGTCTTCACCGCACGGGCCGAGAATTTCCTTTGGGGCAAACCGGATCTCGACGACACGATCAAGCGGCTGCAGGCCTTCGAAAAGGCCGGCGCCGATGTGCTCTATGCGCCCGGCCTCAAAGATGTCGAGACCATCCGGGACGTCTGCTCGGCGGTGAGCAGGCCGGTCAACGTCATGGCACTGTCGGCCTTCACCATCGCCGACCTTGCCATGGCCGGGGTCAAGCGCATCTCGCTCGGTCCGTGGCTGACCAATTTCGCCTTCGGCATGCTGGAAACCGCGGCGCGCGAGATCCAGCAGGACGGCACGTTCGGCTTCACCCGGGCCGCCATGCCGTTCGGCAAATTGCAGGCGCTGTTTTCCAAATCCTCAGGGTAGGGGTCCCGGCGCATGACGCTCACCGTCGTCGACATGCACACCGGCGGTGAGCCGGTCAGGATCGTCACGGACGGCTATCCAGACATTCCCAAAGGCACGATCCTGGAAAAGCGTGCCTATGTGCGCGACCACCTCGACCATTTGCGCAAGCTGCTGATCTTCGAGCCGCGCGGCCACTACGACATGTATGGCGCGCTGCTGGTGGAGCCCGACCTGCCCGGCGCCGAGCTGGCCGTGCTGTTCATGCACAACGAGGGCTATTCGACGATGTGCGGCCACGCCATCATTGCGCTTGGCCGCTACGCCGTCGACGAAGGGCTGGTGGTCAAGCAGGAGCCAATCACCACCGTCAACATCGAGGCGCCGTGCGGCATGGTCGTCGCTTCGGTGGAGGTCAAGGACGGCAAAGCGGGATCGGTGTCGTTCGAAAGCGTGCCGGCCTTTCTGTTTGCCCATGACCAACAAATCGAATTGGGGGGATACGGCAAGATTGCGTTCGACATCGCCTATGGCGGCGCCTTCTACGCGCTGGCCGGCTGCCATCAATTCGGCCTGGAGTTCGGCCGCAGCCGGGTGCGCGATTTCGTCGACGCGGCAACCGCGCTGACCGAGCGGCTGAAGGCGGCGTTCCCTCTATCGCATCCCGACCATGCCGATCTCGCTTTCCTCTACGGCACCATCCTCACCGATGGACACGATGCATTCTCCAGCGAGGCAACGCAAAACATCTGCGTCTTTGCCGATGCCGAGGTCGACCGCTCGCCGACCGGCTCCGGCGTCACCGCGCGGCTGGCGGCAATGCATGCCAAGGGTGAGATCAACCCTGGTCAGGAGCGGTCCTTCGAAAGCATCGCCGGCTCGCGCTTTTCCGGAGCGGTGGCGCGCACGACCATGGCCGGCCCGCATGATGCGATCATCGCCCGCGTCGGCGGCCGCGCCTACTATTCGGGCCGGACGGAATTCACCGTCGAGCCGGATGACGAATTGGGACGCGGTTTCCTTCTGCGTTGATAGGCCTATCGCCCGGCGCTCTCCCGCGCGCCGACCGCCTTGTGCAGATGCACCATCATGGCGGCGGCAAAGAGCGGCGTCAGCAGGTTGAGCAGGGGCACGGCGAGGAAGGCAGCGATGAGCAGCCCGGCCAGAAAGACGGTGCCGGCATATTTCCGGCGCAACGCCCTCGCCTCATCTTCCGGGCGGAAGCGCATGGCGGCGAATTCGAAGAATTCACGTCCGAGCAGATAGCCGTTGACGATGAAGAAGGCGGCGATGTTGACGCCTGGAACCAACAGAAGGAGCAAGGCGACGATGTTGCCCAGGATGACGACGCCGAAGAATTTCACCGACAACACGAGCGAGCGCAGCGCCGGCATGGCGCGTCCGACGGGATCGGCCGGATAGTCGGTGCGCTCGACCACTTCGGCGATGTCGTCGAGAAACAGGCCCGCCACGATTGCCGTCACCGGCGCGATCAGCAGCGCCATCCCGAAGGCAAGCGCGATGGCAGCGATGATGCCGCTCAGCCATCCGGCCCAGGACGGCAGGCCGGGCAGCAAGGAGTGAACCCATGGCAGGGCCAGCCAATCGACAAGCCCGGTCAAGACGAACCACAAGGCGACCAGCGCCAGGACGGTCAAGCCCAGCGTCTTCAGGAAAACCGCGCGGAATTCGGGAGAAAACAGCCGGCTGAAGGAGGCGCGGGCAGCGTTGGAGATCACGGCGTTTCCACCCCCAGGAACAAACGGATATCTCCGACATAGGCGGAGACCCTGTCAGCCGCAAGCCTGCTGGAGCGGGCGCAATTCCGGACGGGAACTGGAGCATGATCCCAAAAAGTGGGTACCGGTTTTTGGAAAAGATCATGCTCCAACAAAGGGTTAGATCATGATGAGATTTCAACCAAATCTCATCATGATCTAGCGCGCCAGCGCCCGGGAGCGGGCGGGGATGGTCATTGCCGCAACACCGGCGACGACGCAGCCCATGCCCCAGAAAGCTGTCGGCCCAAGGCTTTCACCGAGGAACAGGACGCCGATGCCGACGCCGATCGGCACGCGCAGATAGGCCTGCGACGTCGTGCCGACCGAACCAAGCGTGTGGATGAGGCGGAAAAAGATGCAGAAGGCCAGCGCCGTGGAGAACACCGACAATGCCAACAAGGCCAGTATCGACGCCATTGAAGGCGACAGCGTCCACGGGCGGTCGAAGGCCAGGCTCAAGGGGACGAGGATGACCGCGCCGCACAGCATCGAGCCGGCGGCCGGCAGCATCGGGTCGAGTCCCCTAAAGCTGCGGCCGAAAATGGCGGCGCCGGCATAGCAGACCGTGGCGGCAATGACGGCAAGCTGCGCCCACAATTGATGGCCGAGCCCGCCAAGCGCCTGGGTGCCGACGATCAGGCAAATGCCGGCAATGCCGGCACCGACACCGAACAGCTTGCGTGCGGTCACGGATTCATGGCGGGTGATAAGCGCGGTTAGCAGGAAGGTGAAGATCGGCGAGGTCGCGTTGAGAATGGTGGCCAGACCGGCGTCGATGGAGCGCTCGGCGGCGGCGATCAGCGTGAACGGCACGACGCTGTTGAGGCAGGCCTGGACCATGAACCGCCACAAGGTCGCGCTGTCCTTGGGCATGGCGAGGCCGCGCCAGCGGATCAGCGCGAGCAGGATGGCGCCGGCAATCAAGGTGCGGGCAGCGATGAAGGATATCGGCGGGATCGTCTCGACACCGATCTTGATGAAGCTATAGAACGCGCCCCACAGGGCGGCCAGCACGCCAAGCAGCGCCAGTTCGGTGGTCATGTCGGTCTTTGCTTGCATGCGGGTGCTTCCAGCGCTTGATTTGAGGCCAAGCTTGTAGGCGACCCGGCGGTCAGATGCTTCGGCCACGGTCGAACTGTGATGGAGCCTCGTCCCAGGCGCGCGCGCCGGCTTGGGCCGGCAAAGGATGGAAATCGGTTGCCATTTTTCGGGGTGATGCTGTAGACCCGCCCGGGCGCGGCAGAAAGCCGGCAGGTTCCGAGGCGGAGACATTGATGCCGGATTTTGACGTGCTTTGCATCGGCAATGCCATTGTCGACATCATCGCCCAGTGCGACGACGCTTTTCTCGAGACCAACGGCATCATCAAGGGTGCGATGAACCTCATCGACACCAAGCGCGCCGAGCTGCTCTACAGCCGCATGGGGCCGGCGATCGAGGCCTCGGGCGGCAGCGCCGGCAACACGGCGGCGGGCGTCGCCAGCTTCGGCGGCCGCGCCGCCTTCTTCGGCAAGGTGTCGAACGATCCGCTCGGCGAAATCTACGCCCATGACATCCATGCCCAGGGCGTTGCCTTCGACACCAGGCCGCTTGAGGGACAGCCGCCGACGGCGCGCTCGATGATATTCGTCACCCCCGATGGCGAGCGTTCGATGAACACCTATCTCGGCGCCTGCGTCGAACTCGGCCCGGAAGACGTCGAGGCCGACAAGGCATCCGGCGCCAAGGTTACCTATTTCGAGGGCTATCTGTGGGATCCGCCGCGCGCCAAGGAGGCGATCCGGCAGACGGCGAAGCTCGCACACGAGGCCGGGCGCGAAGTGTCGATGACGTTGTCGGATTCGTTCTGCGTCGACCGCTACCGGGACGAGTTCCTCGAGCTGATGCGCTCGGGCACTGTCGACATCGTCTTTGCCAACAGCCACGAGATCAAGTCGCTCTACCAGACAAAATCCATCGACGAGGCGCTGGCGGCTATCCGCAAGGACTGCAAGATTGCCGCTGTCACCCGCTCCGAAAAAGGCTCGGTGATCGTGCGTGGCGAGGAGACCGTCACCATCCAGGCGACGACGATCCGCGAACTGGTCGACACCACCGGCGCCGGCGACCTCTACGCCGCCGGTTTCCTCTACGGCTACACCTCGGGGCGCAGCCTGCAGGATTGCGGCGATCTCGGCTCACTGGCCGCCGGGCTGGTGATCCAGCAGCTCGGACCGCGGCCACGGCAGAATCTGCGCAGCGCTGCCCAACTGGCGGGGTTGCTGTAGGGCCGTCTTTCGGCGCGCAGCGCCGAGCCAGATGAGGGGTGCCCGCCGGTTCAGGCTGTCCGGCGCTCCGCTCAGGCGGTGCGGCGAACGTCGTCGGACGTAGGCCCGGGTTCCAAAGCCCCGGCGGTGACCAGCCGGTTGCGGCCGCTCTTTTTGCCGATGTACATCAGTCGGTCGGCGAGCGTTATCAGCGCCTCCGAATCGGACGCTTCCGCCGGGTAGATGGCGACGCCAACGGTGCAACCAACATGGATGGCTCCATTCGGCGTCGGCACCTTGATCCGCAGCTTTTCCAGGATACGTTCGGCGACGCCCACGGCCTTCTGTCGGGCCCGGCTAGCCTCTCCTGAAAACAGGAATGCGAACTCGTCTCCACCGAGCCGCGCCACGAAATCAGCGCTGCGCAGGATGGTGCGAAGCTGACCCGCCACCTCCTGCAGCAGCGCGTCGCCGGCCTCGTGGCCGAGCGTGTCGTTGACCTTCTTGAACCTATCGAGGTCGATGAACAGCAGGCCGGCCGCCTGGCCGGTGCTGTCGCAGCGGTCGATCACCGACCTCAGCTCGTTGTGAAAGGCGCGCCGGTTGGGCAGGCCGGTCAATGCATCGTGGTTGGCCGAGTGGTCGCTGTGCTGCTTGGCCAGCTCGATCTCGCGCTTTTGTACCGAGAGTTCCTCATTGGCGGCCTTGAGTTCGAGCAGCAGCTCGGCGTTGAGATCCTCGACGACCTTGCGGTCGCTGATGTCGACGACGAAACCTTCCAGGAATTCCAGTTCGCCGGCCTCGTCCCAGACGCCGCCGCCGATCTCGCGGACCCAGAGCGGCTCGCCGACCTGCGGCACGATGCGGTAGTCGACGTTCCAGTTGCAGCGCGCCTCGAGCGCGGTATCGACGGCGGCATAGACGGCAGCGAGATCATCCGGGTGGATGGCCGAGACATAGTCGCGCACGGCATTTTGAATGAAGTCGCTCGGCCGATAACCGCTGACGGTGAAAATGCCGTCGCTGATGTAGAGCATGGTGTAGGACGCATCGTTGCGGCAACGGTAGAGATAACCGTCCATGCGGCCGGTGATACTGAGCAGCGCGTCCAGCCGCTCGTCGTGGTAGACCCCATGGCCAACCGCGGATGCAGAAACCCCGTCATGCTTCATGGCCGCACCCCCGTTAGCGGTCTGAGCGCGCCGCCAATGCCATAAGGCCATAGGGGCGAGAACGTTCCCTATAGCAGCCGAATATTATCAATCTCTTATGGGTTGGTGATTTTGCCGCCAATCAGGCTCCCGCGCTATAGGCCGCGATCGCAGCCATGTTGACGATGTCCGAATCCTTGGCGTTCAGCGAGACGATCTGGACCGGCTTGTTGAGGCCGACCAGCAGCGGGCCGATGACGGTGGAGCCGCCGAGTTCCTGCAGCATCTTGGTCGAGATCGAGGCCGAGTGGAACGCCGGCATGATCAGCACATTGGCCGGTCCGGTCAGGCGAATGAATGGATACTGGGCCATGGCGCGGGCATTGAGCGCCACGTCGGCGGCCATCTCGCCATCATATTCGAAATCGACGCGGCGCTTGTCGAGGATGCGTACCGCTTCCTGGACGCGTTCCGAGCGCTCGCCCTGCGGGTGGCCGAAAGTCGAATAGGCCAGCATGGCGAGCCTCGGCTCATAGCCCATGCGGCGGGCGAAGCCCGCCGCCTCCTCGGCGATATCGGCGATCTGCTCGGCATTGGGCATATCGTGCACGGCGGTGTCGGCGACGAGCACGGTCTTGCCCCGGGCGAGCACGATCGAGACGCCGATGACGCGGTGGCCGGGCTTGGCGTCGATGACGCGGCGGATATCGTCAAGCGCCGTGGAATAGTTGCGAGTGACGCCGGTGACGATGCCGTCGGCATCGCCCAGCGCCACCATGCAGGCAGCGAAATGGTTGCGGTCGTTGTTGATCAGCCGCTGGCAGTCGCGGAACAGGAAGCCTTTGCGCTGCATGCGCTCGTAGAGATAATCGGTATAGATGCCGTTTCGGCGCGACAGCCTGGCATTGATGATCTCGATGCCTTGCTTGTTGAGGTCGATGCCGGCGTGCCTGGCGTTTTCCTTGATGACATCGTCGCGGCCGAGCAGGATCGCGGTGCCGAGCTTCTGGTTCACATAGGAGACGGCGGCGCGCATCACCTGTTCTTCCTCGCCCTCGGCAAAGACGATGCGCTTGGGCTGGCGGCGGACGCGATCGTAGATGCGCTGCAAGGTCGAGGCGATCGGGTCGCGGCGGGCCGACAGCTCCTGCGCGTAGCGGTCGAGGTCGAGGATCGGCTTGCGGGCGACGCCCGACTCCATCGCCGCCTTGGCCACAGCGAGCGGGATGGCCGAGATCAGGCGCGGATCGAACGGCACCGGGATGATGTAGTTGGGGCCGAATTTCGGCCGGTTGCCCTGATAGGCGGCGGCGACATCGTCGGGCACGTCCTTGCGCGCCAGGTCGGCCAGCGCTCTCGCTGCGGCGATCTTCATGTCGTCATTGATGGTGGTGGCCCTGACATCCAGCGCACCGCGGAAGATGTAGGGGAAGCCCAGCACATTGTTGACCTGGTTGGGGTAGTCGGAACGCCCGGTGGCCATGATGGCGTCGGTGCGGATTTCGGCCACTTCCTCCGGCGTGATCTCCGGGTCGGGATTGGCCATGGCGAAGATGATCGGGTTCTTGGCCATCGACTGCACCATCTCGGTGGTCAATGCGCCCTTGGCCGACAGGCCGAGGAAGACGTCGGCGCCATCCAGCGCCTCGGCCAGGCTGCGCGTGGCGGTCTTGACCGCATGCGCCGACTTCCACTGGTTCATGCCTTCGGTGCGGCCCTGGTAGACGACACCCTTGGTGTCGCACAAGATGATGTTTTCCGGGGCGAAACCCATCGCCTTCATCAGTTCGATGCAGGCGATACCGGCGGCGCCGGCGCCGTTGCAGACCATTTTCGTGGTCTTCATGTCGCGGCCGGTGATCTCCAGCGCGTTGATCAGCCCGGCGGCCGAGATGATGGCGGTGCCGTGCTGATCGTCGTGGAAGACCGGGATGTCCATCAGTTCGCGCAGGCGCTGCTCGATGATGAAGCATTCCGGCGCCTTGATGTCTTCCAGGTTGATGCCGCCGAAGGACGGCCCAAGAAAGCGCACGCAATTGATGAACTCGTCGGCATCCTCGGTGTCGACCTCGAGGTCGATGGAATCGACATCGGCGAAGCGCTTGAACAGCACCGCCTTGCCTTCCATCACCGGCTTGGAGGCCAACGCGCCGAGATTGCCGAGGCCGAGAATGGCGGTGCCGTTGGAGATGACGGCGACCATGTTGCCGCGCGTCGTGTAGTCGAAGGCGCGGCTGGGGTCTTCGGCAATGGCCAGCACAGGAACCGCGACACCCGGCGAATAGGCGAGGCTCAGATCGCGCTGCGTCGCCATCGGCTTGGTGGCGACGATCTCCAGCTTGCCGGGGCGGCCCATGGCGTGGAATTCCAGCGCCTCCTCGGCGCTGACGGAGGGGCCGCTGTTTTCGGTTTTCTTGGCCATGATGCTTTTGATTTCCTCGCCGGTGCCGCACCCTTGAGACGGGTGTGTGTTTTTGAAACTTCTGAATCAAGGCTACACGCCACCGCTGTAAACCGCCAAGCAATCTTCACGCCCGCAGCGAAATCTCCCGAGGTCGAACGGCGTCACGTCGGCTCTGGCTCGCTGACGAAGGCAGCGATTTCGCGCACCGTTCCCCGCCGCATCATGCCGTCTGTGCCGGGGAAAGGCCACGTCTCGATGGGTGGCGCACGGCTTCCCTTGCGCCGCAGCAATGCAGTCAGGAACGCCATGAGTTCGATGCGCTGGGCGTGAACCTTCTCCAGCGTGCGGCGGCGGATCTGCTGACGCGGTATGGCACGATCTCGCAGCGTCTCGACGGCGCGGCGAATGGCAGCCGGTTCCGGATCGGCGACGATGCAATAATCCGGATCGAAATAGACGTCGCGACCGCCAAGGCTCGGCGTACTGACGATCGGCAGGCCGGCCATCAGATATTCCATCGAGGAGTACATCGCTCCTTCCACGGCCGACAGGCACAGCCCGACGGCGGCCTGGTTGTAGACGTGGTTGACCTGTTGCGCCGTCAGCTTGCCCGGCCAGCCGTCGACGAGCGGATTGGCGATCTGGTGGAGCGGCGAACGCGCCTGCAGTCGCCGAACAAAGGCGCGGGCGGCAACCGGCGGCAATTCGCCGATCGAATAGGTGATGTGGGCCAGCCGCTCTATGTCGAAGGCCAGGTGATGGCGTTTGATCGGCGAGATGCGGCCATTGTAGACCGCGTCGAATTCGACCGGCACGTCCGGCAGCTGCCGGAATATATCCTCCGACACCATCAGATTGTGGTTGGAGAAGATGGCATTGCCGCCCGCAGCCGCGACGAGACGGCGCTCTTCCTCGGTGTTGCACAGGAAGATGATTTCGTGCAGCGGAAACCGGCCGGCATACCAGGCGAGATCGCGGCCCATCCGGGCGATGACAGCCGGCCGCTCCATGGTCCAGGTCTGCATCGTCAGGAAGGTGACGCGCCGTCCCGCCAGGCGCCGGCCAAGGGCCGCCAGCGGATAGAGCGGACGGGCTCCGCCAATCGGGACATAGAGCACCAGCGGGTCGCGGCTGAGCACATGCAGCGACATCTCGATGCCGCTATCGAGATCGGACAGCGGTCCCCGTGACGGCAGGAGGAAGGGGACGCGCTTGCGCACTGTCCCCCTAAGCTTGCTTTTGGTGCGGTGGACGCGCCGCGCCGCCAACAGCAGCAGGCGCTCAAGCGCCGATCCAGCCGGACCGACCAGCTCTTCGAACGCCTCCTGTTTGTCCTGATCCATGCCGCTTATCCCCGCCATGGCGATCATAGGGTCTGGTTGGCGCCCGAAGCAACCAACGGCTTCACCCGGCGTAGAGGGAGCACAAGCCGCCGTCGAGGCCGGTCGTCCCCTGCTTTTCGGGCCGCCGGCATTAAACCCCGCACCCACATCTGCTAGCGTGCGGGCATGAACATGCACACTTCAGCAGAAACCGACGCCCCCGGGGTGACACCGCCTGCGCCCGTCGGCAGCGTCACGCCGATGATGGAGCAATATATCGAGATCAAGGCGGCGAACCCGGATTCTCTGCTGTTCTACCGCATGGGCGATTTTTACGAGCTGTTCTTCGACGACGCCGAAAAGGCGAGCAAGGCGCTGGGCATCGTCCTGACCAAGCGCGGCAAGCACCAGGGTAACGACATTCCGATGTGCGGCGTGCCGGTGCATGCGGCCGACGACTATCTGCAAAAGCTGATCGGCCAAGGTTTTCGCGTTGCCGTCTGCGAGCAGATCGAGGACCCGGCGGAAGCCAGGAAGCGCGGCGGCAAATCGGTCGTACGCCGTGACGTGGTGCGCCTGGTGACGCCCGGCACCATCACCGAGGACAAATTGCTGGCGCCGTCGGAATCGAGTTTCCTGATGGCGCTGGGACGGGTGAAGGGCGGCAGCAGCGGTGACGCCTTCGCCCTGGCCTGGATCGAGATCTCGACCGGCGTCTTCCGCGTCGCCGAAACCACGGCCGACCGCCTGCTGGCCGATGTCTTCCGCGTCGACCCGCGCGAGCTGATCGTCGCCGAGCCGGTGTTTTACGATCCCGAGCTGAAGCCGGTGTTCGACTTCATCGGCCGCGTCGCCAGCCCGCAGCCGCCGTCGCTTTTCGATTCGGCTTCGGCAGCGGGGCGGATCGCGCGCTTCTTCGAAGTGGCGACGCCGGACAGTTTCGGCGCCTTCTCGCGCGCCGAATTGTCGGCGATCTCGGGCGCCATCGCCTATGTCGAAAAGACGCAGAAGGCCGAGCGGCCGCCTTTGTCGCGTCCCGAACGCGAGGAGCAGGGCTCGACGCTGTTCATCGATCCTGCGACACGCGGCAATCTGGAACTGTTGCGCACGCTGTCGGGCAGCCGCGACGGCTCGCTGTTCAAGGCTATAGACCGCACGGTCACCGGCGGCGGCGCCAGGCTGCTCGCCGACCGGCTGATGGCGCCGCTGACCGATCCGGCGGCGATTGCCGCCCGGCTTGATTCGGTATCGTTCTTCCGCGCCGAGACGCGGCTCTGCCAGGCGGTGCGGTCAAGCCTGAAGAGCGTCGCCGACATGCCGCGAGCGCTGTCGCGGTTGGCGCTCAACCGCGGCGGCCCGCGCGACCTCGGCGCGCTGCGTGCCGGCTTTGAAGCGGCGGGCGCCATTGCCGAAATCTTCGCCGCAACAGCGCTGCCCCATGAATTGACGGAAGCACTTGCCGCGATCAAGGCGCTGCCGCGTGCGCTGGCCGAGCATCTGACCCAGGCTCTTGGCGAGGAACTGCCGTTGCTCAGGCGCGACGGCGGCTTCGTGCGCGGCGGCTACCATGCCGAGCTCGACGAAATGCGGGCGCTGCGCGACGAATCGCGCAAGGTGATCGCCGGACTGGAGCGCTCGCTGATCGAGGAGACCGGCATCCGCTCGCTGAAAATCCGCCACAACAATGTGCTGGGCTATTACATCGAGGTGACGGCCAACCACCATTCAATCATGACCGGAAGCGACGGCGCCAAGGCGCGCTTCATCCACCGCCAGACCATGGCCAACGCCATGCGTTTCACCACGACCGAACTTGCCGAACTCGAGACCAAAATCGCCAATGCCGCCGACCGGGCGCTGAGCATCGAGCTTGCCGCTTTCGACACGCTGACGACAGAGGCGGTCGCCGAGGCGCAAAAAATTCGCGCCGGCGCCGATGCGCTTGCCGTACTTGACGTGTCGGCGGCGCTCGCGCTGTTGTCGGAGAGTGAAGCCTGGTGCCGGCCGCTGGTCGATTCCAGCCTTGCCTTCGACATTTCGGGCGGGCGCCATCCTGTGGTGGAACAGGCGCTGCGGCGTTCGGGCGAAGGGCCGTTCGTCGCCAATGATTGCGATCTGTCGCCGCAAGACGGGGCCAAGGCCGGCGCGATCTGGCTGCTCACCGGTCCGAATATGGGCGGTAAGTCGACTTTCCTGCGGCAAAACGCACTGATCGCCATCCTCGCCCAAACCGGTTCCTTCGTGCCGGCGACATCGGCCCATATCGGCGTCGTCGACCGGTTGTTCTCGCGCGTCGGCGCCTCGGACGATCTGGCGCGTGGCCGCTCCACCTTCATGGTCGAGATGGTCGAGACGGCGGCGATCCTCAACCAGGCCGGTGAGCGGGCGCTGGTGATCCTCGACGAAATCGGCCGCGGCACCGCCACTTTCGATGGCCTGTCGATCGCCTGGGCGGCGGTCGAGTACCTGCACGAGAAGAACCGCTGCCGGGCGATCTTTGCCACCCATTTCCACGAGATGACGGCGCTGTCCGGCAAACTGCCGCGCCTTTCCAACGTCACCATGCGGGTCAAGGAATGGGAAGGCGACGTCGTCTTCCTGCACGAGGTCGGCAAGGGTGCCGCCGATCGCTCCTATGGCGTTCAGGTCGCTCGCCTTGCCGGTCTGCCGGAAGCGGTGGTCGGCCGCGCCAAAGAGGTGCTGCATCAGCTCGAGGAAGGCGATGTCTCCGGCAAGGCCAACCGGCTGGTCGACGATCTGCCGCTGTTTTCGGTGGCAATGAAGCGGGAAGCGGCAAAGCCTGCGAAGAGCGACGCATTGGGCGCAGCGCTGGGTGAGATCAATCCAGACGAGATGACGCCGCGCGAGGCGCTGGAAGCGCTCTACCGGCTGAAGGGGCTGGCGGGGAAAACCTAGTCCGATTCAGCCTTGACCAATTGTACCGTTTGGTACAATGCTCGCCATCGCCTTTGCCGATGGGAGAGTGACATGAGCCGTCCGCCGCTGCCGCCCTTCACCGCCGAGACCGCCGCGCAGAAGGCGCGCATGGCCGAAGACGCCTGGAACAGCCGCGATCCCGAACGGGTTTCGCTCGCCTATACGCAAGACAGCACCTGGCGCAACCGCGCCGAGTTCGTCTCGGGCAGAAATGAGATCGTCTCCTTCCTCACGCGCAAATGGGCGCGCGAGCTGGACTACCGGCTGATCAAGGAGGTCTGGACCTGGAACGACAACCGCATCGCGGTGCGCTTTGCCTATGAATGGCGCGACGACAGTGGCCACTGGTTCCGCTCCTACGGCAATGAGAATTGGGAATTTGACGCGGATGGACTGATGCGTAGGCGCGTCGCCAGCATCAACGACCTGCCGATCGCTGAGGGTGAGCGCAAATATCACTGGCCGCTCGGCCGCCGGCCGGACGACCATCCCGGCCTGACCGAACTCGGACTTTAGAGTGTGATCCCTAGAACTGTGTCGCGGTTTTCGGCAAAGATCATGCTCAAGCGGAAAAACTAGCGCATGCGCAGGATCGCGCCCGATCGCGCCGATTTGCTCTCCATCATCGGCGAGGTTTTCCGCGAACACGGCTATGAAGGGGCGAGCCTGGCGCGGATCGGTGCGGCGACCGGCCTAGGCAAAGGCAGCCTTTATCACTTCTTCCCCGGCGGCAAGGAAGAGATGGCGGCGGCTGTCATTGCCCATATAGATGGCTGGTTCGAGGAGAATGTCTTCGTGCCGTTGCAGGACAGGGCCTACCCTCGCACGGGCATCGATCGGATGTTCGAAGCGGCCGACAGCTATTTCCGCTCGGGACGCCGGGTGTGCCTGATCGGCGCCTTCGCGCTGGACGAATCCCGCGACCTCTTCGCCATTGCGATCAAAAGCTATTTCGGCCGCTGGGTGGCGCATCTTGCCGAAGCGCTGACCCGAAGCGGGCACAGCGCTGACAGGGCGGACGAACTCGCCGAAGAAGCGGTCGGCGCCATCCAGGGCGCGCTCACGCTGGCACGCGCCTTCGACGACACCGCAGTGTTTTCGCGCGCGTTGCGACGGGCGCGGGCGGCGCTCGGCTAGAGTGCTACAAGGGCTCGAAGCGGAAAGCCGTCTCGGTTCGAAAAACCCGGCCGACGCCGGGCGAATCAAGATGCGCGCCGGCGACGTAGCAGTCGTTGTTGGCCGCAAGCGCCAGCATTTGCAACCGGCTTGCCCTCGCCTGCTGCTGGTCTGCGTCGAATTCCCACGTGATCTCGGGTCGATCGAATTGAAGCGACGGCACATGTACGATGTCGCCCCAGATCAACAGTGTTTCGCCTGCGCTCACAACGCGAAAGCAAGTGTGGCCGGCTTCATGGCCAGCGGAGCCGATCGTATCGATGTCAGCGCTGACGCGCTGTCCAGCATCGAGAGGCTGGGCGCGATCGTGGAAGCGTTCCAGCCTCGCCACGTCGCGAAACATGCCGAGCTCAGCGCGCGGGACAAGCAGGCGAGAGAGCTGCGGGAAGCCGTCGCCACCATCGGCAAGGATGAGCCCGTGTATATGGTCGAGATGGGTGTGGGTGAAAGCAACAGTCCGAATCCGGTCGGTGGCGATCTTCGCCTCGCGCAGCGCCTCGGGCAGGTGCCCCATTGTCGGGTGCCAGGCGTTCGAAGCCCCTGTGTCGATCAGCGTGATGTCGTCGCCGTCATCGATGGCGAAGGCGTTGACCGACAGCCTGAGCGCACCGTCGACGAGCGGTACATGCGAGGGCAGGTTGTCACCGAATGTCCGGTCTCCGGGCTGGCGCAGCCGCTTGATTGGCATGTCGACGTAACCGTCGCGCAGCGACGTGACCGTCATGGCTCCGACTCTATACGCCGTATGATGATACCCGGTCGAAACCCGTTCCAATCTAGATCATCTCCAGGCCGCGTTTGCGCGTCGGCGGTGGAAAGGCGCGGTCGAGTTCGGCGAGGTCTTCGGCCGTCAGCCTGATATCGTGCGCGGCGACATTCTGGCGGACGTGCTCCTGGCTGCTGGCCTTCGGGATGGCGATGACACCGGGCTGCGCCATCACCCAGGCAAGCGCGATCTGTGCTGCCGTGGCGTTGTGGCGGGCGGCGATGGTTTCCAGCCTGGAATTGCGCGCCAGCGCGCCCTGCTCGACCGGCGAATAGGCCATCAGCGGGACGCCGCGCTGCCGGCTCCATGGCGCGAGATCGAATTCGGGGCCGCGCCGCGACAGATTGTAGAGCACCTGGTTGGTCTGGACATGATCGCCAGACGACAGGCCGGTCAACTCCTCCATCTCGTCGGTGTCGAAATTGCTGACACCCCAGTGGCGTATCTTGCCGGCCTCCTTCAGCGCCTCGAACGCCTCGACGGTTTCAGATAGAGGCACACTGCCCGGCCAGTGCAGGAGATAGAGATCGATGCGGTCGGTGCGCAGGCGCTTCAAGCTGTTTTCGCAGGCCCGCGCCACGCCGGCGCGCGAGGCATTGGACGGCAATACCTTGGAGACAAGAAAGAGTTCGTCGCGGCGCCCGGCAATGGCTTCCGCCACCACCTCCTCGGCGCCGCCGCTGGCATACATTTCGGCGGTGTCGATCAACGTCATGCCGAGGTCCAGCCCGAGCTTCAGGGCATTGACCTCCCCGGCGCGGCGGCGGGAATCTTCGCCCATCTTCCATGTGCCCTGTCCCAGCACCTGGACGGCCTCGCCCGAAGGCAGCGTGGTGGCTCTTATCGTCGATGGCATGTAGGCTCCTGGCGCCGTGTAATCGATGTGAATGGCATCACAACCACGGAGAGAAATCCAGAATCGATCTCTCCGGCATGGCCGGTTGCTGCCTTACTTCGCCGGATGGGCGGCGAGCCAAGCCTGCATCTTGGCGATCTCGGCTTCCTGCGCGGCGATGACATCTTCGGCCAGCTTGCGGATTTCGGGATCCTTGCCATTGGCGAGTTCCACCTTGGCCATGTCGATCGCGCCCCGATGATGCGGGATCATGCCGCGCACGAAATCGACATCGGCATTGCCGGAATATTCGATCATCATGTCGGTGTGCATCTTGTCCATCGCCGCCTTGTAGCCGTCGGTCGAAGGACCTTGCGCCCCCATCGCGCCCATGTCGTGTTTCATCTCTTCGGATTGCGCCGGGACGCTTTCGAGGAAAACGGCAAGCAGCATTCCCGCCGCCATCATCAAAAGCACGATTTTCTTAGCCAAGGTCATCCATGATCTCCTGTTGATTGAAATTCGTATCTGGGGGCTTTGCTCAGAGTTTCAACGTCCGCAGCCGCAATGCGTTGGCGATGACCGAAACCGAAGACAGGCTCATGGCCGCCGCCGCCAGCATCGGCGACAAAAGCGTGCCGGTGAGCGGATAGAGCACGCCGGCAGCAACCGGCACGCCAAGCACATTGTAGAGGAAGGCGAAAAACAGATTCTGGCGGATGTTGCGGATAGTCCCCTGGGCGAGCGTTCGCGCCCTGACGATGCCGTTGAGATCGCCCTTGACCAGCGTAATGCCGGCGCTCTCGACAGCGACATCGGCGCCGGTGCCCATGGCGATGCCGACATCGGCGCTGGCCAAGGCCGGCGCATCGTTGACGCCGTCGCCGGCCATGGCGACGCCCGCACCTTTCGCACGCAACTCCTCGACAAGGGCGGCCTTTTGTTCCGGCAGCAGGCCGGCGCGCACCTCGTCAATGCCAAGGCTTTTGGCGATGGCACGCGCCGTGCGTTCATTGTCGCCGGTCGCCATGATGATCCGCAACCCTCTGTCGTGCAGCGCCCTGATCGCCTCGGCTGTCGTTGCCTTGACCGGATCGGCGACCGCGACAATGCCGGCCAGTCTTTTGTCCACCGCAACGAACATCGCCGTCTTGCCTTCTGCCTGCAGCGCCTCGGCCCTGGCCGACAGGGAAGCGGTGTCGATGCCTACATCGGCCATCATGGCGGCGTTGCCGAGCGAAACCTTCCTGCCAGACACCGTGCCGGATACGCCCTTGCCGGTGACCGCGTCGAAGCCGCCGGCCTCAACGAGCGTCAGGCCGCGTTCGCCGGCGCCGCCGACAATGGCCTCGGCCAGCGGATGCTCCGAGCCTTTTTCCAGGCCGGCGGCGAGCGCCAGCAATTCATTCTCAGACAGGCCTTCGGCAGCGACGACATCGGTCAAGCGAGGCTTGCCTTCGGTCAATGTGCCGGTCTTGTCGACGATCAACGTGTCGACCGAAGCGAAGCGCTCGAGCGCGCCCGCCTCCTTGATCAGCACGCCCGCGTGCGCCCCGCGCCCGGTGGCGGTCATGATCGACATCGGCGTCGCCAGGCCGAGCGCGCAGGGGCAGGCGATGATCAGCACCGACACCGCCGAGACGATGGCAAAGATCAAGCTGGGTTCGGGACCGAAGATCGCCCAGGCGGCAAAGGCCGCGAGCGCGACCAGCACGACGGCCGGCACGAAGTAGAAGGAGACGCGATCGGCTAAACCTTGAATCGGCGCGCGCGAACGCTGCGCCTTTGCGA
Source organism: Mesorhizobium sp. M0037 (assembly GCF_040323635.1). Taxonomy (NCBI): domain Bacteria; kingdom Pseudomonadati; phylum Pseudomonadota; class Alphaproteobacteria; order Hyphomicrobiales; family Phyllobacteriaceae; genus Mesorhizobium; species Mesorhizobium sp. M0037. The sequence goes on from NZ_JAMYVB010000004.1 coordinate 292,875, forward strand.
CCAGCTCGACGATGCGCGAAAGCGTCGTTTCGGAGCCGACCTTTTCGGCGCGCATGATCAGCGAACCGTTCTTGTTGAGCGTGCCGCCGGTCAAGGCATCGCCTTTCGTTTTTTCGACCGGCAGCGGCTCGCCCGAGATCATCGATTCGTCGATGGAGGAACGGCCTTCCGTTACAATGCCGTCGACCGGCACGGCGTCGCCCGGACGGAGGCGCAGGTGGTCGCCGGTCTTGACCGCATCGAGCGGCACGTCGGTCTCGGAGCCGTCCTCCCCGATCAGCCGTGCCGTCTTCGGCGCCAGGTCGAGCAGCGCACGGATGGCCGAGCCGGTCTTCTCGCGCGCCCGCAATTCGAGGACCTGACCGAGGAATACCAGCGCGACGATAACGGCGGCTGCCTCGAAATAGACCGGCACTGTGCCGCCATGGCCACGGAACTGATGCGGAAAGATGTCCGGAAACAGTGCGGCGACGACGCTGTAGAGGTAGGCCGCACCCACACCCAGCGAAATCAGCGTCCACATGTTGGGGCTGCGGTTGACCAGCGACTCCCAGCCGCGGTGGAAGAAGGGGAAGGCCGCCCACAGCACCACCGGGCTGGCCAGCGCCAATTCCAGCCAGACCATCGTTCGCCCGTCGACAAACGCCTGGAACGTCAGGCCGAGCATCGGCGCCATGGCAACGATCAGCAGCGGGAGGGACAGCACCGCGCTGACCCAGAACCGTCTGGTGAAGTCTACCAGTTCGGGGTTCGGGCCCTCATCGCCAGTGGGAACGCCTATCGGCTCAAGCGCCATGCCGCAGATCGGGCAGGAGCCGGGCTTGTCTCTTATCACTTCGGGATGCATCGGGCAGGTGTATTGCGTGCCTTTCCGCACTGGCGACGGCGTCGGCCTGTCACCGAGATAGTTTTGCGGCTCGGCCTCGAACTTCGCCCGGCAGCCGGCCGAGCAGAAATAGAAACCCTGGCCTTCGTGGCGGAAAAAATGCCTGGCGGTAGCGCGGTCGACACTCATGCCACAGACGGGGTCGGTGGCGGTCAGGTATTTTTCGGGCCCGGCGACGAATTTCGTACGGCAACCCTCGCTGCAGAAGTGAAAGAGACGGCCGCCATGCTCGGCCGTCGGCTTACCGGCTGCCGGATCGACGCTCATGCCGCAGACCGGATCGCGCACCACTGCTTCGGCGGCCGGCTCAGCAGCCTTTGCCGTACAGCAGTTGCCATCGGCCGCGTGCGCGTGGTGGTGATGCTCGGAATGCGCCATCGAAAAGTGCCTTATATCTGTCTGGGTGAGGAGGTAGTGCTTCCAGTAACTGGAAGGTCAAGGGGCGATTTCCACTTTTCGATCGTGGCCGTCATCGCGCACATCGAGGGAAAATCGCTTACGCAACTTTGTTCCCATGCTATGGACGCGCGTCCCACTGCATCGATCCCACCCAAATGAAATGCCTGATTATCAATCTCGATCGGTCCCGCGATCGCCTCGCCCATGTAACGGCGGAGTTCGCGCGCATCGGCATCGCCTTCGAGCGGGTCGCCGCCATCGATGCGCGAGATCGGCCGGATCTGGCCGAAATGCCGCAGGGCAAGAAGCATTTGCGCCTGGCCGACGCCGAGATTGCCTGCCTGCTCAGCCACCAACAGTGTTGGTCGACGATCGCTGCAGGTGAGGATGCTTACGCGGCGATTTTCGAGGACGATGTCGTTTTCCCGGACAAAGCCGGCGCTTTGCTTGCCGATGCGGGCTGGATTCCCGCCGATGCGGACATCGTCAAGTTGGAAACGTTCTTCAACCGGACCGTAATTTCACGCAAGCAAGTTGCCTGCGGCCACGGTTTTTCTGCGAGCAGACTGCACGGGCTCCATATCGGTACGGCGGGATACATCCTGTCCAGACAGGCCGCGCGGGACCTTCTTGCGGCAACGAATGAGATCAGCATTCCCGTCGATCACCTCATCTTCAATCCGCGTTTTGCTACCTCGTCCGACAAGGTCATTTACCAACTCGTCCCAGCATTGTGCCTGCAGGCACAATTCCTCGGCGACAGTCCGGTGAGATTGCCAAGCCTGCTCAAGCAGGAGCGAACAGAGGAATGGGTGGCAAGCGGGATAGGTAAACGGCGCCCCAGGCCAATCACCGCCAAGGTAAGGATCGAGACCAGGCGGTTGACGCGGCAGATCGCCGATCTCTTCCGGCTCCGGCGCGAGATGATCATCCCTTTCTGGTATCGCGGCCGACGCGTCCGTCCGCCCCATACACAGCGCCGTGAAAACGCGCTATAGACGCCGCGCAAAGGCGAGGCCCACCGGCAATCCATGGCAAAAATCTCCCTCAAGCTCGACGCGCTGATCGACAGCGAGGCTTTGCGCCGCGACATGACGGCGCTGATCTCGGCGGCCAGCGGCGCCGAGCCCGGCGCGCGCGTCGGTGCGCTCCGGCTGCTGAAGGATCGGCTGACCGAGGGCCGCAAGGTTGCCGAGCGCATGCTGATGGACGATGGCAGCGGCACGGCATGCGCCGCCCGGCTGTCGCATCTGATGGACGAGATCATCCGCGCCCTCTACGAGTTCGCCGCGACCCACGTCTACCGGGTGAAAAGCCCCTCGACCGCAGAGCGCATGGCGGTCGTTGCCGTCGGCGGCTATGGCCGCGGCACGCTGGCGCCGGGCTCCGACATCGACCTGTTGTTCCTGCTGCCCTACAAGCAGACGCCGTGGGGCGAACAGATCGTCGAATATATGCTCTATATGCTGTGGGACCTCGGGTTGAAGGTTGGCCACGCCACCCGCAACATCGACGAGTGTCTCAGGCTGTCGCGCAGCGATATCACCATCCGCACCACGATCCTGGAAGCGCGGTTCCTGTGGGGCGAACAGAAGCTCTTCGACGAATTGCTCGCTCGCTTCGACCATGAAGTGGTGCGCACCACCGGACCGGAATATGTGCAGGCCAAGCTCGCCGAACGCGACGATCGCCATGCCAAGGCCGGCGAAAGCCGCTATCTGGTCGAGCCCAACGTCAAGGACGGCAAGGGCGGCCTGCGCGATTTGCAGACGCTGTTCTGGATCGCCAAATACTTCTATCGCGTGCGCACCGGCGAGGAATTGGTCGAGAAAGGTGTCTTCACCGAGGCCGAGTACCGCGAATTCCAGAAGGCCGAAGACTTCCTGTGGGCGGTGCGCTGCCACATGCATTTCCTCACCGGCAAGCCAGAGGAACGGCTGCATTTCGATATCCAGCGCGAGATCGCCGAACGGCTGGGCTACACCACCCATCCCGGTCTGTCGGCGGTCGAGCGCTTCATGAAGCATTACTTCCTCGTCGCCAAGGATGTCGGCGACCTCACCCGCATCTTCTGCGCCGCGCTCGAGGAAGAGCAGGCCAAGCATGTGCCCGGCTTCAACCGCATCTTCCTCACCTTCCAGCGCCGCAAGCGCAAGCTGGCAGGCACGTCGGACTTCATTGTCGACAATCACCGCATCAACGTCGCCGACGACAGCGTGTTCGAGCGCGACCCGGTCAATCTGCTCAGGCTGTTCTGGTTCGCCGACAAGCACGGGCTGGAGTTCCATCCCGATGCGCTGAAGCTGCTCACCCGCTCGCTCGGTCTGGTCAACAAGTCGCTGCGGCGCGACGAGGAGGCCAACCGGCTGTTCCTCGACATCCTGACCTCGGACCGCAATGCCGAGCTTAATTTGCGGCGCATGAACGAGGCCGGCCTGCTCGGCAGGCTGATCCCCGATTTCGGCAGAATAGTCGCCATGATGCAGTTCTCGATGTACCACCACTATACGGTGGACGAGCACCTGATCCGCTGCATCGGCGTCTTGGCCGAGATCGAGCGCGGCGACGGCGAAAAGGTGCATCCGCTGTCGCACACGCTGATGCCGGGGCTAGAGAAGAGCCGCGAGGCACTCTATGTCGCGGTGCTGCTGCACGACATCGCCAAGGGCCGGCCGGAGGATCACTCAGAGGCCGGCGCCCGGATCGCACGCCGCATCTGCCCGCATATGGGGCTGTCGGCCGCCGACACCGAGACCGTCGCCTGGCTGGTCGAGAACCATCTGGTGATGTCGATGACGGCGCAGACGCGCGACCTCAACGACCGCAAGACGATCGAGGATTTCGCCTCGATCGTGCAATCGGTCGAGCGGCTGAAAATGCTGTTGATCCTGACTGTCTGCGACATCAGGGGTGTCGGGCCGGGCGTGTGGAACGGCTGGAAGGGCCAGCTCCTGCGCACGCTATACTACGAGACCGAACTGCTTTTGACCGGCGGCTTCTCGGAAGTGTCGCGCGCCAAGCGGACGGCGGCGGCGCGCGAGCGGCTGGCCGAGGCGCTGGCCGATTGGCCGGACAAGGCCCGCAAGCGCTATGTCGGCCTGCACTACGGGAACTATCTGCTGACGGTCGACCTCCCCGATCAGCTGCGCCATGCAGAATTCATCCGCGAAGCCGACGCGGCAGGCAAGAAGCTCGCCACCGTGGTCAGGACCCACCAATTCGAGGCGGTGACCGAGATCACCGTGCTGGCGCAGGATCATCCGCGCCTGCTTTCGGTCATTGCCGGCGCCTGCGCGGGAGCCGGCGGCAACATCGTCGACGCGCAGATCTTCACCACGTCCGACGGCCGCGCGCTGGACATCATCCTGATCTCACGGGAATTCGACCGCGATGAGGATGAGCGCCGTCGCGCCGAGCGCGTCGGCCGGCTGATCGAGGACGTGCTGTCGGGCAAGAGCTGGCTGCCGGAGATGATCGAGAAGCGCACCCGGCCGCGGCGCGGCGCCAAGGTGTTCAAGATTCCGCCGCGCGCCGAAATCCGCAACACGCTGTCGAACCGGTTTTCGGTGATCGAGGTCGAGGGACTGGACCGGCCTGGGCTGTTGTCGGAAATCACCAGTGCGTTGTCCGATCTCTCGCTCGACATCGCCTCGGCTCACATCACCACCTTCGGCGAGAAGGTGATCGACACTTTCTATGTCACCGACCTTACGGGGCAGAAGATCGACAACCCGGCACGCACCGCCACCATCCACGCCAGGCTGATCGCGGCGCTTGAAGGCGTTGTCCCAGAGCGCGGCGGCAAGGCCAAGGCGGCGGCCGAGTGACCATCACTTTGTCCCAATCACCCCCTTTGTCCCAATCATCCAGGCAATCTCCCCGCGCATGAGCCTCGTCAAGAAATTCGCCACGGTTGCGTCCGGCACGCTGATGAGCCGCGCCCTTGGCTTTGGCCGCGAAATGCTGATGGCGGCCGCACTCGGCACCGGGCCGGTGGCGGACGCCTTCAACGCCGCCTTTCAGTTTCCCAACACGTTTCGCCGGCTGTTTGCCGAAGGCGCCTTCAACGCCGCTTTCGTGCCGCTGTTTGCCAAGGAGATCGAGACTCACGGCACCGACGGCGCCAAGCGCTTTTCGGAGGAAGTGTTCGGCGTCCTGTTCACCGCACTTCTGGCGCTGACCATCGTCATGGAATTGGCGATGCCGCTGATCGTGCGCTATCTCGTGGCGCCGGGCTTTGCCGACACGCCGGGCAAATTCGAGACGACCGTCCTGCTGGCGACGATCATGTTCCCGTATCTCATCTGCATGTCGCTCGCAGCCATGATGGCCGGCATGCTGAATTCGCTGCGCCGCTATTTCGCGGCTGCCGTGGCGCCCGCATTCCTCAACATCATCCTGATTAGCGTGCTCGGCTACGCCTGGTACCACGGCATGGATGCCCGTGAGGTTGGTTTCAGCCTGTCCTGGGGCGTGCTGGCGGCGGGGCTGGTACAGCTCGCCATTGTCTGGGTGGCTGTGCGCAATGCCGGCATCGCCATCGGTTTTCGCCGGCCGAAGATGACGCCCAACGTCAAGCGCCTGCTGATCCTGGCGCTGCCGGCGGCGATCACCGGCGGCATCACCCAGATCAACCAGCTGATCGGCACGGCGATCGCGTCGGCGCAGGACAGCGCCGTGTCGTCGCTTGCTTACGCCGACCGCATCTACCAGCTGCCGCTCGGCGTCGTCGGCGTCGCGGTGGCCATCGTGCTGTTGCCGGAGCTGTCGCGGGCGCTGAAATCGGGCAATCTGGTCGAGGCAGCCAATCTGCAGAACCGCTCGGTCGAGTTCACCCTGTTCATGACCTTGCCGGCGGCGGCGGCCCTTTGGGTAATGGCGGAGCCGATCGTGCGGCTGGTCTATGAGCGCGGCGCCTTCGCCGCCAACGGCTCGACGCCGACCGTGGCCGCGATCCTGGCGATTTTCGGCCTCGGCCTGCCGGCCTTCGTGCTGATCAAGGCCTTCACTCCCGGCTATTTCGCCCGCGAGGACACGCGCACGCCGATGATGTTCGCCGCCATCTCGGTCGGCGTGAACGTGATCACCGCGCTGACGCTGTTCCCGAAAATGGGCGCGCCCGGCATTGCGGTGGCCTCGGCCGTCGCCGGCTGGGTCAACGCGGTGATGCTGCTTGCGGTGCTGATCCGACGTGGCCATTGGGGCCGCGACGTGCCATTGCTGAAGCGCATTCCGCGCCTGGTGCTGTCGGCTGCGGTGATGGCGATGGCGCTCTATTTCGCCGAGCACTGGCTGGCCGTCAGGCTCGGCCCCGGCTCGCCACTGGTGATCAAGGCAACGACGCTGCTGGCGCTGGTAGCCGGCGGCGCTCTGCTCTACTTCATCACGGCCTTTGCCACCGGCGGCGCCGATTTCGGCATGATCCGGCGCAATGTGAAACGCGGCTCGGGCAAGGCAGCGGCGCCAGCGCCAAACGCCGATCTGGACGAATAGTCCGGGCGAGCTAACAGCAACACCGGTCTTGATCCTCTCCGCCCCTTCGTCCATAAGCGCGCCGTCGCAAGACTTTCGCCGCGCGTGGTTTCCAGCCGCGTGATTGGCTCCGAAAAGTCTGCAACTTTTCGGAATCACGCTTATACGGCCCTCCACAAGCCATGAGGACATCATGACCGCCTTCAAACAGCTCGTCTTTTCCGGGGTACAGCCGACCGGCAATCTGCATCTCGGCAACTATCTCGGCGCCATAAAGAAATTCGTTGCGCTTCAGGACACGTCAGACTGCATCTATTGCGTCGTCGACCTGCATTCGCTGACGGCACAACTCGTCCATGATGACCTCGCAGACCAGACCCGCTCGATCACCGCCGCCTTCCTCGCCTCGGGCATCGACCCGAAGAAGCACATCGTCTTCAACCAGTCGCGGGTGATGCAGCATGCCGAGCTTGCCTGGATCTTCAATTGCGTGGCGCGCATCGGCTGGATGAACAAGATGACGCAGTTCAAGGACAAGGCCGGCAAGGACCGCGAGAACGCCTCGCTGGGCCTGCTTGCCTATCCCTCGCTGATGGCCGCCGACATCCTGCTCTACCGCGCCACCCATGTGCCGGTGGGCGAGGACCAAAAGCAGCATCTGGAGCTGACCCGCGACATCGCGCAAAAGTTCAATAATGATTTTTCGAGCCGCATCGCCAGTCTTGGCGTCGGCGTCGAGATGCAGGTTGGCGAAGAGACGGTAAACGGGTTCTTCCCGATAACCGAACCGGTGATCGGCGGGCCGGCGGCGCGCATCATGAGCCTGCGCGACGGTTCGAAGAAAATGTCGAAGTCGGACCCGTCCGACCTGTCGCGCATCAATTTGACCGACGATGCCGACACCATCTCGAAGAAGATCCGCAAGGCCAAGACCGACCCGGAAGCGTTGCCAAGCGAAGCCGACGGACTGGAAAGCCGCCCGGAAGCGGAAAACCTGGTCGGCATCTATGCCGGGCTGGCCGAGATGTCGAAGGCGGACGTGCTGAAGGAATTCGGCGGCCAGCAGTTTTCCGTGTTCAAGCCGGCGCTCGCCGACCTTGCCGTGGAAAAACTGGCGCCGATCGCCGGCGAGATGCGCCGTATCGAGGGAGACCGCGCCTATGTCGACGCGGTGCTGAGAGACGGCGGCGAACGCGCCGGCGCGCTGGCTGGGACCACCATGAAGACGGTACGCGACATTATCGGCCTGTTGCAGGGCTGATCCTACCGTCAGTGCACCGCACCATTCTGGCCCAAGGCCGGCGGCTTGCCGCCGGTCTGTCGCGGTGGCAGATTGCGGCCGAAACATCGAGTAGATAGACATGGTCTCCAAACGCCTCAGTCGCGAAGCCGGCCATCGCAGGAAATTCCTGACGATCATCGACGACACGCCCGAGTGCGAGCGCGCCGTCGCCTACGCCTCCAAGCGGGCGCAGAGCACCAGCGGCACGCTGGTGCTGCTCTACATCATCACACCGGACGACTTTCAGCACTGGCTGGGCGTCGAGAAGATCATGCGCGAGGAAGCCAACGCCACGGCGCGCGCGGCACTCGACGGCTACGCCAACAAGGTGCGCCAGAAGCTCGGCATCGAGCCCGAGATGGTGGTGCGCGAAGGCAAGCCGACCGAAGAGATCCACAAGCTGATCGAGGAAGACCAGGACATCGCCATCCTGGTGCTGGCGGCAGGTGCCGGCAAGGAAGGACCCGGGCCGCTGGTCGGGGCTGTTGCCGGCAAGGGCGCCGCCTTCCCTATTCCCGTCACGGTGGTGCCGCAGAACCTTTCCGACGAGGAGATCGACAGCCTCGCGTAGAGAGTGATGCGGGAAAGTGTGAAGCGGTTCGGATAACATCACGATCCTGGATTTATAGCCCGCGCGGGATTCCTTCCCAGCCAGCAAAAACATTCCGCCAGCCAGCCATTTTGAGCGATGCGTTTCGCTTGAATGTACAGCCGATTGAGCCTATTTAGAACTATTCCAAACTAGCTGCCCGACTGGGGCACGGAGACGGCCATGTTCATCCAGACCGAATCGACGCCGAACCCGGCAACGCTGAAGTTCCTGCCCGGCAAGGAAGTGCTTGTCGAAGGCACCGCCGATTTCCGCGACGCCGACAGTGCAGCCAGCGCCTCGCCGCTGGCCGGCCGCCTGTTCGAGATCCCCGGCGTGACCGGCGTCTTCTTCGGCTATGACTTCATCACCGTGACCAAGGACGGCCCGGACTGGCAGCACCTGAAGCCGGCGATCCTGGGCGCCATCATGGAGCATTTCATGTCGGGCGCGCCCGTCATGGTCAACGCCGGCCCCGCCGCCGAGACCAGCCAGACCGGCGAATTCTACGACAAGGCCGATGAGCAACTGGTCATCACCATCAAGGAATTGCTCGACACCAGGGTGCGCCCGGCGGTTGCCCAGGATGGCGGCGACATCACCTTCCGCGGCTTCGAGAACGGCACCGTGTTCCTGCACATGAAGGGCGCCTGCGCCGGCTGCCCGTCCTCGACGGCGACGCTGAAGCACGGCATCCAGAACCTGCTCCGCCACTTCGTGCCGGAAGTACAGCAGGTCGAGCAGGTCTCCTAAGACCCCTTCACGCATTCGAGCGAGCAACAAAAAACCGGGCCAGATTGCCCGGTTTTCTGTTTTGGACGTCCGTTGTTGCCTAGACGGTCCGCGTACGAAGGGTAACGCCTACTTTGACCATGATCTTCCCGAAAACCGGTTCCACTTTTCGCTTTCGTGGACCTCGGTTCCGGATCATGGTCCTACATCACGATGACCTTGGCGCCGACCGACGTGCGGTCGTAGAGGTCGATGATGTCCTGGTTCATCAGCCGGATGCAGCCTGACGACATCGCCTTGCCGATCGAATTCCATTCCGGACTGCCGTGCAGGCGGTAGCCCATATCACCGCCCTTGTTGAACAGATACATGGCGCGCGCGCCGAGCGGGTTCTTCAGGCCCGGCTCCATGCCGCTCGCGAACTTCGCTAGCTCCGGCTGGCGCTGGATCATCTGCCGCGGCGGCGTCCAGGTAGGCCATTCGCGCTTCAGCGCGATATGGGCGGTGCCGTGCCATTCAAAGCCTTCGCGGCCGACGCCGATCCCGTAGCGGATCGCCCGGCCGTCGCCTTCGACGAAGTAGAGAAACTTGTTCTGAGTATCGACGACAATGGTGCCCGGCTTTTCCGAGGTGTCGTAGTTTACCTCTTGCCGGTGGTACTTCAGCGGCACCCTCTCGATCGGGATGCGCGGCAGTTGGTAGCCTGCATCGTTCACCGAACCGTAGTTGTTGGTGAACAGCTGCGAGCCGATCGTGCTGCAACCCGAGATCGCGGCCGACAACGCAAGTGCGGCGACGATTGCAAATGACTTCATGCGCATGAAATGGTCCGATGCCCCGCCAAGATGTCGCGACACGTTACGGCCGCTTTTCCTGAAATCATTCATGCTGGCATTTGCTTTGCTTGCCAAGCGCGCGATGCCTATATGCAGGAGCTTACGTGCCGGTAAGCCGTCAACTATGGCATTTCGGCAACAGGACTCACGGGATTGTGAAGGAAAAACAATGGTCGGTCCTGTCGGATAGCCTAGAATCAGGGAACCACATCGAGGAATCACAATGAATGTAGGCGACGCCGCGGCGCGGTCCGGCCTGCCGGCCAAGACCATCCGCTACTATGAAGAGATCGGCCTGATCGCCCCGGCGCGCGCCGGCAATGGCTATCGCGATTATTCCAGCGACGACATTCATCGGCTGGCCTTCCTGCGCCGCGCTCGCAACCTCGGCTTTTCAATCGACGATTGCCGCCAGTTGATGGCGCTCTACCGCGATCGCAGCCGCGCCAGCCACGATGTGCGCGAGATTGCCGCCGCCCATGTGAGCGCCATCGAGGAAAAGGTGCGCGAGCTGCAATCGATGCGCACGACCTTGCAGACGCTGATCCAGGCCTGCCATGGCGACGACCGGCCGGATTGCCCGATTTTGGATGACATTGCGGGGGCTGCGCTGCTCGAGAACAGGCCGGCTTCGGCCATATAGGTAGTATCTCGACTGACTAAAATACGGGAACGTCCAAGGGACAAGAACGGAACCAAAGCGGTTACATCAGACCTTTGCGCTCACGACGCAAGACTTTAGTCCGGCCGCCTTATAGCTAAGAACGGAAGTCGATCGGCACGACATAGGGCCGCTGCGGATCAATACCAGACTGCGCCGATACAGATATGGTGCGATCGCGGAAGGCGCTCGGATCAAGTCGTAGCCTCAGTTCTGTCAACCGTATAATTGCCGCCATTCCCCTACGGCTGGGTAGCGCTCGTGAGCAGTGGGTCATCTAGCTCTGCCTTTGTCTTCAGGACGGCATCAACGAGGGAACCGAACTCCTCGACGCTGAATGTGTAACTATCCTGGACCGCTCCCATATGGCTGAGGCGGAAGCGTACGAATTTCCGGTTTTCGGCTGAGATGCGCTTCACCAGAAACATGAATGAATAGGGACCCGCGATCGCTGAGTACCGGCGCAACTCTTCGGTCGCGGGGAAAAGCCGGTTGATGAATCCCAAAAACCCCATGGTGTCTCCCCTCGTGCCAAGGACCGTGCTTCTTATCATTGCGAGAGAAAATTCGCCTATGGGTTTGTCAACCATACGATCGCCATGGTCACACAGGGTTCAAACCGTGAACAAAATCTGGCATGGTGGGTGCCATGCCGATCATTTCGCCGATTCCCCTCAATCCCCTCATCGACGGCCGCCAGTCCGAACGCGCCATGCTGGTGCGGCGCGGCGTGCAGAGGCTGTTGATGCAAATGGGCATGCATGTGCTGCCCGAACTGTCGCTGGCCACCGGGCGGCGCGCCGACCTTGTGGCGCTGACCCGGCAGGGCGATATCTGGATCATCGAGGTCAAATCCTCGATCGAGGATTTCCGCGTCGACCGCAAATGGCCTGACTACCGGCTGCACTCCGACCGCTTCTTCTTCGCCACCCATCCGGGCGTGCCATCGGAGATCTTCCCCGAGGAATGCGGCTTCATCCTCTCCGACGGCTACGGCGCCGAGATTCTGCGCGATGCGCCCGAGCACCGGATGGCGGCGGCAACGCGCAAGGCGCTGATGCTGCGCATCGCACGGGCGGGTGCGGCGCGGCTGCTGGCGGCGGAACTGGCGGGTGTGGCGGTGCCGGCGCTGGCGGGAGAGAGCGAGTAGACGAAGCTCAAGTTCCTCGCCCCGCTTTGCGGGGGCGAGGAACCCAAGAACACCTACTCCACCACCTCCTCCACCCCTGCCGCCGGCGCCATCAGGAGCACGGCGGCACCCAGCAGCGCTGCAACGAAGGACCCCGCCAGGATGCCGACCTTGACGGCGTCCTGCAGCGCCATGTCGTTGGCGAAGGCGAGCAGGCCGATGAACAGGCTCATGGTGAAGCCGATGCCGCAGAGCAGCGAAATGCCGATCATGTGCAGCCAGCCGGCATTGACCGGCAGGTCGGCGAAGCCGAGCCGGATCGCCAGCGCCGAGGAGCCGAAGACGCCGGCCAGCTTGCCCAGCACCAGGCCGGCGGCAACGCCGAGCGTCAGCGGCTCGACCAGGGCAGAGGCGCTGAGGCCGGCCAGCGACACGCCGGCATTGGCAAAGCCGAAGATCGGGATGACGAAGAACGGCACGATCTTGTGCAGGCCGTGCTCCAACCGGTGCAGCGGCGAATGGTCGAGATCGTGCCCGCTGCCGGGAGAAGTTTTCAGCGGAATGGTGAGCGCCAGCGCCACGCCGGCCAGCGTCGCATGCACACCCGATTTCAGCACGAGCACCCACAGCACGGCGCCGAGCACGAGGTAAGGCGTCAGCCTCGTCACCCGCATGCGGTTGAGCACGATGAGTACCGCGATGACGGCGAAGGCCGCACCGAGATAGGCCAGCGACAGGCCGCTTGTGTAGAAGATGGCGATGATGATGACGGCGCCGAGATCGTCGATGATGGCGAGCGCGGTGAGAAAGATCTTGAGCGACGCCGGCACGCGGTTGCCGAGCAGCGACAGTACGCCGAGCGCAAAGGCGATGTCGGTGGCGGTCGGGATCGCCCAGCCGGAGAGCGCGGCGGCGTTGTTGCGGTTGATGGCGACATAGACGAGTGCGGGAACCAGCATGCCGCCGGCGGCGGCGACGCCCGGCAGCACGCGGCGCGGCCAGGTCGAGAGCTGACCGTCGAGCATCTCGCGCTTGATCTCGAGGCCGACCAGCAGGAAGAACACCGCCATCAGCCCATCATTGATCCAGTGCGACACGCTGAGCGGGCCGAGATAGGCGTGGAGAGCGGCGAAATAGGTTTCGGCCAATGGTGAATTGGCGACGATCAGCGCAAGGGCTGCCGCAACCATCAGGATGATGCCGCCCGCCGCCTCGCCGTCGAGGAATTCGCGAAGGATGGATTTCGGCTGCTTGTCGCGCATCTGTGCTCCGTTGCCGGGTTTTCCGGCGGCGTTATTGCCGATGATGGGCAAAGGTCGATGGCACGGCAAGCGCAACTGTTTCCAGCGTTGGCGCCGCCCCTCATTGTCCTGCCGGACGCTCGTCATTCGAAAAGCCAAGCAGTTGGCTTTTCGTCCGCTTCGCGGACCATTCCTCAACTCCCCACATAGCGACGGGGAGAAAGAGGCAGCTTCAGCCTCGCCGTCGTCTCCTGCAACGCCGGCGATTGGCGAAACCGGCGATGAGAGCGCCCCTCTCCCCGTCTCTATACGGGGAGAGGATGCCGGCAGGCAGGTGAGGGGCAGCGCTGAGGTTCGGCAATTGGCGGCCGGCGCCGGAACCTCAGCGTGGTGCGCGCTTGGCGAGTATGCGCTGCAGCGTGCGGCGATGCATGTTGAGCCGGCGCGCGGTTTCCGACACGTTGCGGTCGCACATTTCGTAGACGCGCTGGATGTGTTCCCAGCGCACGCGGTCGGCCGACATCGGATTTTCCGGGGGGGCGGCGCGCTCGCCGGCGGTGCGGGTGAGCGCTGCAAACACGTCGTCGGCGTCAGCCGGCTTCGACAGATAGTCGATGGCGCCGAGCTTCACCGCGGTCACCGCGGTGGCGATGTTGCCGTAGCCGGTGAGGATGACGGTGCGGGCATCGTCGCGCTTCTCGCGGATGGCGGCGACGACGTCGAGGCCGTTGCCGTCGCCAAGCCGCATGTCGACCACCGCATAGGCCGGCGGGTGGGCGCGCGCCTTGGCCACCGCCTCCTCGACGCTCTCGGCCGTCTCGACCACGAAACCCCTGGTTTCCATGGCGCGGGCCAGCCGCGTCAGGAACGGCTTGTCGTCGTCAACGATGAGCAGCGAGGTGTCCTCGCCTTCAACCATTGCGCCAATTGCTTCTTCGCCAGTCATTATCTTAAAAAATCCTGCTGCCTTAATTTTACGCAGATATAGTTCCTGAACGCCATTGTCCAATTTTGCCGCCTCCGCCAAGGCTTTTACGCGGTGTCGAACATCGAGATCCCCACCGATTCCGGGTTGAGGAAGACGGTGCGGGGCCACGATATCTGCACGATGGCGCCTTCGCCCAGTCCGCTCGAATTGCGGAAATCGAGCGTGGCGCCGGAGCGTTCGAGCAAGGTCTTGGCTATGAACAGCCCGAGACCCAGGCCACCGCCGGCCTCGTTGCCCTGGCGCGTCGACATATAGGGCTCGCCGATGCGGTCGATGATTTCGGGCGGAAAGCCCGGCCCGTCATCGATGATCGAGAAGGTGACGTCGAGTTCGTCCCAGCTCCATCGCACCGTCACACTGTTGCGGGCGAAGTCGACGGCGTTCTCGACCAGATTGCCGAGGCCGTAGATGACGCCGGGGTTGCGTCGTCCCACCGGTTCGGGGCCGACGCGCTCGCCCGGCCGAAGCTTGATCGAGATGCCGAAATCGCGGTGCGGCGCCGTCACCTCCTCGACCAGCGAGGTCAGCGGCAGACGCGACAGATGCGCCTCACCCTCGGAGGACAGGCTGGTCAGCCGCTTCAGGATCTCGCGGCAGCGCTCGCTCTGCGACCGCAACAGCTTCACATCCTCACCATATTTCGGATCGTTACCCAGCGCCTTCTCCATTTCCTTGGAGACAAGGGCGATGGTGGCGAGCGGCGTGCCGAGTTCGTGCGCGGCGGCGGCGGCGAGGCCATCGAGCGCCGACAGATGCTGCTCGCGCTGCAACACCAGTTCGGTGGCGGCAAGCGCATTGGCGAGCAGGCGGGCTTCCTCGGCGACGCGGAAGGCATAGATGGCGGTGAAGGCGATCGAGGAAAACACCGCCATCCATATGCCGGCGACATAGATGAACGGCATGGGCAGCGGCGCGCCCTCATACCATGGCAGCGGCTGGTGGAAGAAGACCAGCAACGTGGCCGCCGCCATGACCAGCGCGCCGAGCACCGCAGTCAGCCGCAGCGGCAGCGACGCCGCCGAGATGACGACGGGCACGGTCATCAGCACCGAGAACGGGTTGGTGAGGCCGCCAGTCAAATAGAGCAGGCCGGCAAGCTGCAGGCTGTCGAAGGTCAGGATGAAAAAGGCTGAGAACGGGGTCAGCCGGTGCGCTGCCGGATAGCGGAAGGTCAGCACCAGGTTAAGCCAGGCCGAGCAGGCGACCAGCGCGAAGCAGAGGCTGACCGGCAGCGGGAATTTGAGCCCATAGGCGACGACCAGCACCGCCAGGCTCTGGCCGACGATGGCCAGCCAGCGCAGCCGGATCAGCGTGTTGAGGCGCAGCCGCTGGCTTTGCTGGAAGTCTGGCGCGTGCACGATGTTGATCATGGCCAAGGATTATAGCCGGGAAAGGACGAGCGCTAGGTCCCTCGCGGTTTGGCGCGGGCGGTGGCCGCAGCGAGCAGCGGATTTTCCGGCCAGACATGGCGGGGATAGCGGCCGCGCATGTCGGTGCGCACATCGGCCCAGGAGCCGCGCCAGAAGCCGGGCAGGTCGCGCGTCGTCTGGATCGGCCGGTGCGCCGGCGACAACAGCTCGAGCGTCAGCGGCACGGTGCCGTTGGCGATTGCCGGATGGCGGTCAAGGCCGAACAGTTCCTGCACGCGGATGGCCAGCACCGGCCATTCGCCGTCATAGCGGATCGGCACATGGCTGCCGGAGGGCGCGTCGAAATGGGTCGGCGCCAGTGTGCCGACCTTGCGCTGCAATTCGTGCGGCACCAGCGCCATCAGGCCTGACGACAGCACGCCGGGATCGATCGCGGCGAAGGATGCCTTGCCCGAAAGGAACGGCAGCAGCCAGTCGTCGAGGCCTTCGAGCAGGGCGGGTTCCGAAACATCGGGCCAAGGCGCGCCGAGGCCGCGATGCAGCCAGCCGAGCCGTTGGCGCAGCGTCTCGCCGTCCTTGCCCCATTCCAGCAGCGACAGGCCGTGCTCGCGCAAGGCATCCAGGATGGCGCGGTCGGCGTCTGTTCCAGTTGGTGCGGGCAGCATGCGCTCCGACAAAGTGATGGCGCCGAGCCTGGCGGTCTCGCGCACGCGCACCGCGCGCCGCTCGCGGTCGAAGCTTGTCTCGCGGCGCGTCTCGATCCTGTCGGCGAGAGCGGCACGGATGTCGGTCTCGTGGACCGCGGCCGCGGCGGTTATACGGGCGTTTTGCGCCTTGCCTTGCAGATCGGCGACGACCAGCCAGGTCTCACCGGCCAGCGGATCGGCGGCTTCGAGCATGGCGCCGGAGCCGTTGGCGAGCACGAAACGCCCGCGCTCGCCGCGCGCTCTGGCGACACGGTCCGGCCAGGCGTGGATGAGGAGAAGACCGGCAGAAGCGGTTTCGCTGCTCTTGGGGCCGCCCGCCTCCTTCGCCAATCGCCCGGCAAGCTGCCTTGCCGCAACGGCGCGCGGTGACTTTTCGGTGCGGAAGCGCATCAAGCGCCGTTCGAGGTCGGCGCCGTCGCCGCCGAGACCACGCTCGGTGAGCAGGACGGCTAGCATCGCAGCCTCGAGCGCGTGGCCGCCGCCAGCGGCTTCAGCGACCATGTGTGCGAGCCGCACGGGCAGCGCCAGCTTGCGCATCGCGCCGCCCGCCTCCGTCAGCCGGCCGGCCGCATCGATGGCGTGCAGCGCCAGGAGCAGCGCCCGCGCCTCGTTGAGCGCGGGAATGGGCGGCGGATCGAGGAAGGACAGGCTTGCGGGATCGGCGACGCCGAAGGCGGCGCAATCGAGCAGTAGGCCGGACAGGTCGGCTTCGAGAATCTCGGGTGGGGTGAAGGCGGGAAGGGCCGCCGTCTGCTCGGCCCGCCACAGGCGGATGGCGACGCCTGGCTGTGTACGCCCGGCGCGGCCGGCGCGCTGATCGGCGGACGCCCTGGAAACGCGCACCGTCTCCAGCCGGGTCAGGCCGCTCGCCGGTTCGTAGCGCGGCAGCCGCGACAGGCCGGAATCGATGACGACGCGCACGCCGTCGATGGTGATCGAGGTCTCGGCGATCGACGTCGCCAGCACCACCTTGCGGCGGCCCGGCAGCGGCGGTTTGATGGCGGCATCCTGCGCCCTGTTGTCGAGCTGACCGTAGAGCGGCACGATGTCGGTGTCGGCGCCGAGGCGGCTCTGCAGCCGCTCGGCCGTGCGCTCGATCTCGCGCTGACCGGGCAGGAAGGCGAGCACGCTGCCGCTCTCGCCGGCAAGAGCGGAGCGGATCGCCTTGGCCATGGCGTCTTCGATGGGAACGCCGGCTGGCCGCTCGTCGTATCTGACATCGACGGGGAACGCACGGCCTTGGCTTTCGATCACCGGGGCGCCGGACAGGAGTTTCGCGACGCGCGCGCCATCGAGCGTTGCCGACATCACCAGCAGCCGCAAATCCGGCCGCAGCGCGCCCTGCACGTCGAGCGCCAGCGCCAGGCCGAAATCGCCGTCGAGCGAGCGCTCGTGGAATTCGTCGAAAATCACCGCCGAGACGCCGGGCAGCTCGGGATCGTCTAGGATCATGCGCGCCAGGACGCCTTCGGTGACGACCAGGATTTTTGTCCGGGCCGATGTGCGGTTTTCCATGCGCATGGCATAGCCGACAGTGGCGCCGGGCTCTTCATCAAGCAATTCGGCCATGCGGCGGGCGGCGGCGCGGGCGGCGAGCCGGCGCGGTTCGAGCAGGACGATCTTGCCGGCGACCAGCCAGGGCGCATCGAGCAGCGCCAGCGGCACCAGCGTCGTCTTGCCGGCGCCGGGCGGCGCCACCAGGACGGCGCTGTTGCCGGAGCCGAGCGCCTCGCTCAGGGCCGGCAGCACGGCGGATACCGGAAGCTCCGGCAAGGATCTCGTCGTCATTGCGTCCGCATATCAGCGGTCACCACAACCGTGCAACGGCTCAAAGCCTTGTGCGTGAAAACGGGTTCCAGCGCACCGTGCCCAGCCGCACCTCCTCGCGCACCATGGTGAGCAGGCCGGACGCGCCGACGACGGCAAGGCCGACCAGCGATATCCAGTCCGGATACTCCTGGAAGAACAGCGCGCCGAGGATGACCGCCCAGGCGATCTGCGAATAATGCGTCGGCGCGATGCGGTTGGCCGGCGCGTATTTGGCGGCCAGCAGCTGCAGCAATTGGCCGCCGGCGGTAAAGGCGCCGCCCAGCACCAGCCACAGCAGTTGCATGGCGTTGGGGAGGGTGAACGATGTGGCGATGGTGCCGGCCCCGTTGAACAGCAGCCCGTAACCGATGAGCACGCCGAGCATGGTGGTGCGCTTTTCCTGCTGGGCGAGCGACCGCATCAGGATGACGCTGGCCGCGGCGAGGAAGGCCACCGTGAAGGCGGCAAGGTGTCCGAGATGCAACTCGCGAAAACCTGGCCGCACCACCAGCATGACACCTGCAAAGCCGGCAACCACCGCCAGCCAGCGCCATGGACCGACCTTTTCTTTCAGGATGACGGTCGAGAGAATGGTAACGCAAAGCGGCGCCAGGAAGATCAGTGCATAGGTCTCGGCCAGCGGAATGGTGGTGAAGGCGTAGACGCTGAGCACGCCCGAGGCGATGCCGGCCCAGGCGCGGGCCTGCACCGCCCATGGCCGCCCGGTGCGCCAGAAGTCGCGCCAGCGCTCATCGACTGGGCGGCTGAAAAACAGGAAGCAGCCGGCAAACAGCGTGATGAAGAAGCCGATCTCGAAGACGGTGAACTGTCCGCCAAGGCTCTTGATAACGGCATCGCTGCACGAATAGCTTGCATAGGCGATGAGGGCGAGCAGGATTCCGTTCGTCACGTTTTTCCATTTCCGGGGAGAGTGCAGTGAAGGTATTGGCGCTCGGCGCGCATCCCGACGACATCGAGATATTCATGTTCGGTACGCTGGCTGCCTATGCCACGCAAGGCGCAGAACTGACTTTTGCCGTGGCCACGGATGGCGCCAAGGGCGGCATGGGCGACCCGAGCGTTCTGGCTCGTGTCCGCCGCGACGAGGCGGCGACCGCTGCGGCGCTGCTCGGCGCAACCCTTCGCTTTCTCGACTTTCCCGACGGCGAACTGGTGGCCGATGCGGCACTGATCGCTTCGCTGAAAGCGCTGATACGCGAGACAGCGGCGAATCTGGTGATCACGCATGCCCCCAACGACTATCACGCCGACCATCGCGCTTTGTCTGACGGCGTGCGCATCGCGGCATCCTTCACCGCTCCGGTGCTGCATGCCGACACGATGGGCGGCACTGGATTCTCACCGACGCATTATGTCGACATTTCCGCCCACGCCGATATCAAGACGCGGGCGATCCGCGCGCACCAGTCGCAGTGGCCGGAGCAATATGTCGACAGAGCGCGCGTCCAGAATGAGTTTCGCGCCGGGCAATGCAACAGCGTTCCCGGCTCTCTGGCCGAGGCCTTCCGATTCGAGCCGACATTTCCCTTCGCCGACATCCGCGCGCTGCTGCCGCCCGCGCCCCCTGTCCGGCCGGTGACGCCGCAGACGAAAATTGTAGGCGACCCCGGGTAGCAACTTCCGGGCGAGCCGTCCGGCAATCATTTCCCAACGATTTCAATCGCCGTTTCGCCATGTTGCGGCGCAGCGACGAATTCGCTTGCCTTGTTTAGTAAAAATTGCATCACTAAACAAATTACTAAACATCTGCGGCGCACCGCGCCGCCCTAGCGACGCATAGCGCGCCGTGTTTAGCCCCTCGGAGGAGCGAGGGTTAAGGGGTTCTTGAAACGGCCATCCGGGCGCGTTTCGCAAATGGGAGGAAGACATGAAATCGAGCTCGAAACTGGCGTTGGGGCTGGCCTCGGCGATTACCGCGTCGACAGCCGTCTCGAACGCGGCGCACGCTGAAGACCTGACGCTTTGCTGGGCCGCCTGGGATCCGGCAAACGCGCTGGTCGAACTGTCCAAGGATTTTACCAAGGAAACCGGCATCGGCATGAAATTCGAATTCGTGCCGTGGACCAACTATGCCGACCGCTTCCTCAACGAGCTCAACTCGCACGGCAAACTGTGCGACCTGATCATCGGCGACAGCCAGTGGATCGGCGGCTCGGCCGAGAACGGCCACTACGTCAAGCTGAACGACTTCTTCGACAAGGAGAAGATCAGCATGGACGACTTCGTGCCGGCAACAGTCGTCGGCTATTCCGAATGGCCGAAGAACACGCCGAATTACTGGGCGCTGCCGGCCATGGGCGACGTCGTCGGCTGGACCTACCGCAAGGATTGGTTCTCCAAGCCGGAGCTGCAGAAGGAATTCAAGGAAAAATTTGGCTGGGATCTCGGCCCGCCGACCACCTTCGACCAACTGAAGCAGGTCGCCGAGTTCTTCCAGAAGCGCGAGATAGACGGCAAGACCGTCTATGGCGCCTCTATCTACACCGAGCGCGGCTCGGAGGGCATCACCATGGGCGCCATGGACGTGCTCTACAGCTTCGGCTTCCAGTATGAAAACCCGAAGAAGCCCTACGAGATGGAAGGCTTCGTCAATTCGCCAGACGCGGTCAAAGGCCTGGAGTTCTACAAGTCGCTCTACGATTGCTGCACGCCTCCGGGTGCCTCGAACAGCTATATGGGCGAAGGCGTCGACGCCTTCAAATCCGGTCAGGTGGCCATGCACATGAACTTCGCCTTCACCTGGCCCGGCCTGCAGAAGGACGAGAATGTCGGCGGCGACAAGATCGGCTACTTCGTCAATCCGAAGGGTCCCGGCGGCGCCCAGTTCGCGCAGCTCGGCGGCCAGGGCATTTCGGTGGTGTCCTATTCAGACAAGCAGGAATCGGCGCTGAAATACATCAAGTGGTTCGCCAACAAGGATGTGCAGGCCAAATGGTGGTCGCTCGGCGGCTATTCCTGCCTGAACGCGGTGGTCAAGGACCCGGCCTTCCCGTCCAGCCAGCCTTATGCGCAGACCTTCCTCGACTCGATGGCGATCGTGAAGGACTTCTGGGCCGAGCCGAGCTACGCACCGCTGCTGCAGGCGTCGCAGAAGCGCTTCCACGACTATGTCGTAGCCGGCCAGGGTTCGGCCAAGGACGCGCTTGACGGCCTGGTCAAGGACTGGACGCAAGTGTTCCAGGACGACGGCAAGATGTAACCGGACCAACGGCTCCTCCCGAGCCTGACCCCAGAGGCGGATGATTTTCAGGCCGAATCGACCAGAAATCATCCGCCTCGGGCTAAAAAGAGAGAGAGAGCATGATGTCGTCCGAAAACCGCTTCACACTTTTCGGCTTCATGCTCTTGGTCCCGTGCCGCCCTTGGCACGGGACGCAGTTCAGATAAATTCCAGTGTCGAGACTTGACGTGACCGAAGCAGGACTCACCATGCTCAATCGGACTGCGGAGAACGTTGCCCGGGCGACCCCGGAGCCGTTGGCCCGCAAGGTCCGGGGGATCAGCGACAAGGGCCTCGCCTGGCTGTTCATCTCGCCGACGATCCTGTTGCTCTTGGCCATCAACATCTTCCCGCTGTTCTGGGCGATCTACCTGTCCTTCACCAACTTCCGCGCGAACCGCCCGAACGAGGTGGTGAAAAACCTCGGCTTCGCCAACTACCAGCGCATCCTCGGCGACCAGGACATCTGGATCGCCATGCAGACGACGGCGCATTTCGTGTTCTGGACGATCCTGCTGCAGACGCTGATCGGTTTCACGCTGGCATGGCTGATCGACAGGAAGTTTCGCGGCCACGCCTTCTGGACGACCATCATCCTGGTGCCGATGATGCTGTCGCCGGCGGTGGTCGGCAATTTCTGGCGTTTCCTCTACGAGCCGCAGATCGGCCTGTTCGCCTACGCCATCTCGTTCGTCACCCGGATACCACCGACCGACATCCAGATGCTGTCCAACGTGTCGCTGGCGCCGTGGTCGATCATCATCGTCGACACCTGGATGTGGACGCCCTATGTCATGCTGATCTGTCTCGCCGGCCTGCGCTCCATCCCCGAATACATCTATGAAGCCGCCGAGGTCGACCGCGCGTCCAACTGGCGGCAGTTCTGGTCGATCACGCTGCCCATGGCGCTGCCCTTCATCATGCTGGCGGTGCTGTTTCGCGGCATCGAGAACTTCAAGATGTTCGACATGGTCAACCTGCTGACCGGTGGCGGGCCGGGCTCGACCACCGAGGTCGCCTCGATCACGCTGAAGCGGCAGGCCTTCGAGAGCTGGCGCACCGGATATTCCTCGGCCTTCGCCATCATCCTGTTCGTCGCGGTGTTTGGGCTGGCCAACATCTACGTCAAGGCGCTGAACAAGGTGAAGCAGAGATGAGCCTGACCACCGCCCACTCCGTCGTCGCCCCCTCGGCCAATTCGAAGCGGATCGCCGGCACGATCATCGTGCTCTACGCGCTGATCTCGATCGTGCCGCTGCTGTGGATCTTCGCCACCAGCTTCAAGACGCCGCCGGATTCGATCGCCTATCCGCCCAAGATTCTGTTCCAGCCGAGCATCGAGGGCTATTGCAACCTGTTCACGACGCGCACCAGGCAAACGCCCGACTACATCAACTCGCTCGGACCCGCGACCGGTTTCTGCGACGAGACCTCGCGCAAGCGCAACATGGTGATTGCCGGCCCGTCCAATTTCCTGCCGCGCTTCGTCAATTCGCTGATAATCGCCTTCGGCTCGACCTTCTGCGCGGTCTTCCTCGGCACGCTGTCTGCCTATGGTTTCTCGCGCTTCAAGGTGCCGCTGGCCGACGACCTTCTGTTCTTCATCCTGTCGACGCGCTTCATGCCGCCGATCGCGGTCGCGATTCCCATCTACCTGATGTACCGCGAGCTCGGCCTGTCCGACACCGCGCTGGGCATGATCCTGCTCTACACCGCGGTCAACGTGTCACTCGCGGTGTGGCTGCTGAAAGGCTTCATCGACGAGATCCCGCGCGAGTATGAGGAAGCGGCGATGATCGACGGCTATACCAGGCTGCAGGCCTTCTGGCGCACCGTGCTGCCGCAGGCGACCACCGGCATCGCCGCGACCGCCATCTTCTGCCTGATCTTCGCCTGGAACGAATATGCGTTCGCCGCACTCCTGACCTCCGGCACCGCGCAGACCGCGCCGCCCTTCATCCCGACCATCATCGGCGAAGGCGGCCAGGACTGGCCGGCGGTGGCGGCCGGCACGACCATCTTCCTGGTGCCGATCCTGGTCTTCACCATCCTGCTACGCAAGCAGTTGCTGCGCGGCATCACTTTTGGGGCGGTGCGCAAATGAGTGGTGTGTCAAGTCGACCCCCACAACCACCCGCGAACCCCCTCAACAAAACCCCCCAAACGCGGCCTTCTGCTCTAAGCGGGCATCTAAAACAGGAGCACGCAAC